>NZ_CP015750.1:4412824-4728026 GCF_001742185.1 Pectobacterium wasabiae CFBP 3304 | reverse complement strand
CGATTTCTTTCACCAGCAGCGTATCAATGCCTTTGCTCAACAGCAGTTGGCGCGCGGTGACGTCGTTAGTCGTCAACGCCAGAATACGAGCGTTCGGGAAGTATTTGCGGATAGATTTGGCTGATTTACCGCCGCTGGTTGCAACCACAATCAGCGGTGCATCCAGTTTTTCTGCGGTTTCTACCGCACCGCGGCAAACAGCTTCAGTGATACGCAGGATCCCAGGTGTTTTGATGGTATCCAGACGGCTTTTCATCACGGAATCGGTACGCTGACAGATCGTTGCCATGATGGTAACGGATTCCAGCGGGTATTTACCTTTCGCACTTTCGCCAGACAGCATAACGGCATCGGTGCCGTCGATGATGGCGTTAGCGACGTCGCCAGCTTCGGCACGGGTAGGGCGTGGGTTCTTGATCATTGAATCCAGCATTTGCGTCGCGGTGATAACCACTTTGCGTGCCAGGTTACATTTTTCGATCATCATCTTCTGCGCGAAGATGACTTCTTCAACGGGGATCTCAACGCCCAAGTCGCCACGGGCAACCATGATGCCGTCAGAGGCTTCCAGAATGTCGTCGAAGTTGTTCAGACCTTCCTGATTTTCGATTTTGGAGATGATCTGAATGTGCTCGCCACCGTGTGCTTTCAGGTGAGCGCGAATTTCTTCAACGTCGGAACGTTTACGAATAAAAGAGGCCGCAACGAAATCGACGCCTTGTTCGCAACCGAAAATCAGGTCGCGTTTGTCTTTTTCAGCCAGAGCAGGCAACTGGATGGAAACGCCTGGCAGGTTAACGCCTTTATTTTCGCCCAGATCGCCATTGTTCAGAACTTTACAGACGACATCGTTACCGCTGATCGCCGTAACCTGCATACCGATCAGGCCGTCATCAACCAGAACGGTGTTACCGACGCTGAGGTCTTCGGTGAAGCCAGCGTAAGTGACTGCGACGCGATCTTTGTTACCCACGATGCTTTGATCGGTGGTGAACGTGAACGTTTGACCTGCGGTCAGCGTGACGTCAGCGCCGTTTTCCAGCTTCATAGTACGAATTTCTGGGCCCTTGGTGTCAAGCAAGATGGCCGCTTTCTGACCGGTTTTTTCCATGACGGCACGCAGGTTCTTGATGCGTTGGCCATGTTCTGCGTAATCCCCGTGAGAGAAGTTCAGGCGCATAACATTCATGCCGGCAGATAGCAGGTTGCCAAGCACTTCTTCTGACTCTGTTTTCGGCCCGATGGTACAAACAATTTTTGTCTTTTTCATACGATAGTTTCTACAAGTTGTGATGGATAAAAAAACGAGTGAACCAGTGGCCGTGTGAGGCAAGCCGCTGGAAAGAATGCATGGAGGAACGGTATAAAAGAGGTAAGTATAGAAGGTCGTAGCGAATGGGTGATGAAGCGCGCAACCGCTCGTCGCATGGGATTCGCGGGGGCTAGCGTTGGCGATGCCGTTGATAATAATGTTATTGATAGTGGCACGTTGTTTAGCTGAAACCATTCAATTGAAACGACGTTTCGTATTATAGTTATTAAGCGGCGAGAAACAAGGTGGTAAAAGGTCAGAAATTGAATATTTCAGTGCGTTTACGCAAAAAACTGTGCGATTTGGTGTTTTTACCTAACTTTGTTGCGCAACTGCCTAAGAAATACACCGTATAAGTACGCTATTGTGGTAGATGATAGCAAGTGACTGATTCCTGTAATAGCCAACAATAAATAAAGAAAGTGCGTGTAAGCGACATGCTTTTCTGGCGATCCGCATCACGTTTTTGTGTCATTCTCCTTGAGAAGATGAATGCAGATGGTAGTTTACCAGCCATTGCGGATTGTTACTGCGTAAGCAGGCAAAACCAGATGCTCGTTATTGCTACGGGTGTCTGGTTTTTTTGTTTCCAGGGTTTGAAAAATGAAGATTGCCAAAATACTCAACAATAATGTCGTCACCGTAATCGACGAAAACAATAATGAGTCGGTTGTGATGGGGCGCGGGCTGGGCTTCAAAAAGCACACTGGCGAGCTGCTGGACGAAACGCTGATTGAACGTGTCTTTGTGATGAAATCTGGGGAGCTGACATCGCGCCTACAGGAGCTGCTGTCAGAAATTCCGCTTGATGTCATCACAACGGCAGACAAGATCATTCTGCTGGCAAAAACGCGGTTGCCTGGAAAACTGCAAAATAGTGTCTATATCTCGTTAACCGATCACTGCCACTTTGCGATAGAGCGCCACAAACAAGGCGTGGATATCCGCAATGTGCTGTTATGGGAAATAAAACGCCTGTATCCAAAGGAATTTGCTGTCGGCCTGGAAGCGCTGGATATTATTGAACAGCGTCTTGCAGTGCGGTTACCGGAAGATGAGGCGGGATTTATTGCTCTGCATTTGGTGAATGCACAACTTGATAGTGAAATGCCGGAGGTTTTGCAAATTACCAAAATCATGCAGGAAATACTGAATATTGTAAAATATCAACTGAGTTTGGATTATAACGAACAAGCGTTAAGCTACCATCGTTTTGTTACGCATTTGAAATTTTTTGCGCAGCGATTAATAGGAAAAAGCACCGTGTTTAGTGATGATGAATCACTGCATGATGTGGTGAAAGAAAGATATCAATTGGCTTATCATTGCGCAGAAAAAATACAATTACACATTGCGCAAAAATATCATTATACGTTAACGAAAGAAGAGTTAATGTTCTTAACTATTCATATTGAACGTGTGCGAACGGAAGGGCAGGATAAAATAGAACCTGGCGATGGAGAATGATTTTTATTAATTTGCTTTTCGTCACAAAATAGCTGTGTGGTAAGATAAATTTCTTGCGTGCGATGGAAATGAAAGAATAAAGTAAGTGTAGAAAGTAAATTATCAGATAACATTTTTATTGTCGGCAAGTAGATAGCGCTGACAAACAACGAGGATTGTTACTGTCAGGCGGCTAGTTTTGGCGGGCAGGCAAAACCTAAATCGTTTTCTCAATGGTTATTGGGAAAAGCGATTTAGGTTTTTTTTTGTCTCAAACAGAGCTGGTAAACATAAATTATTGATATTTAAGTCTGTTTATATCCTAAATAATTCAAGTTACAGGACGGCGGCAAGAAAGTGAATCCCGATGAGCTTACTCGGGTAAGTGATTCAGGTGAGCGACAAGTCAGCCAGAGGCAGACTTGAACGCTGCTTGCAGCGGCCCCAACGGGGCGAGGTCCACAATAAGTGGGCCGAGTAGCGCAGCCAACGCACATATAGCTTGGAGTATGACGGATATAGCATTAAGGATAGACGATGGAATACAAAGCATTAGCAAGTGAGATACTCGATGGTGTCGGTGGGCGAGGCAACATTATCAGCGTGATACACTGTGCAACCCGATTGCGTTTTAAACTAAAAGATAACAAAAAAGCGGATGCCGCTACGCTGAAGAATAATTCAGGCGTGATCATGGTAGTAGAAAGTGGTGGACAATTTCAGGTTGTCGTGGGTAATCATGTTAGTGATGTCTATCACAGTTTGTTAAATGTATCGGGGTTGGGCGATCAGGCTGATGCTACCAATAATGAGGAAGGTGATGGGAAGAAAGGAAATCTTCTTTCCCGCTTCATCGATGTCATTTCTGGGATATTTACGCCGCTAATTGGCATTATGGCCGCATCGGGTATTTTAAAAGGTTTCCTTGCTCTGAGTTTGGCCTGTGGTTGGATAATTGAAACCAGCGGCACCTATAAGATGTTATTTGCTGCAAGTGATGCATTATTCTTTTTCTTCCCTATTGTTTTAGGTTATACCGCAGGGAAAAAATTTGGTGGAAACCCCTTCGTCACCATGGTGATTGGTGCCACATTGGTTCACCCATCAATGATTGCTGAATTTGGTGCAATGCAGAGCGCCGGTTATCAACAGCTTTATTTTCTCGGCATTCCGATTACCTTTATTAATTACGCCTCGTCCGTTATTCCGATTATTTTCTCTGCGTGGTTCTCTTCTCGTCTGGAAAAACCATTGAACGCTATATTGCATATCAATATCCGCAATTTCTTCACGCCGCTGTTGTGTCTCTGCATTACGGTCCCCGTCACGTTCTTGTTAATCGGCCCAGCAGCAACCTGGCTTGGACATATGCTAGCCAGCGGCTACCAACTGATTTACGAACTTAATGCTGCGATTGCGGGTGCAATGATCGGGGCGCTGTGGCAGGTATTCGTGATTTTCGGCCTACATTGGGGGCTGGTGCCGCTGATGATGAATAATCTCGGCGTGTTGGGGCATGACACTATGCTACCGCTGTTGATCCCTGCGGTATTAGGGCAGGCGGGGGCTGTGCTGGGCGTGCTGTTGCGCACGCGTGATATGAAGCTGAAAGGGATTGCGGGTTCGGCATTCTCGGCAGCCATTTTTGGTATTACGGAACCTGCGGTATATGGCGTTACGCTGCCGCTAAAACGTCCTTTCATTTTTGGTTGTTTGGGGGGCGCGCTGGGCGCTGCGGTTTTGGGGTATTTTCATACCACTATTTATTCTTTCGGCTTCCCGAGCATCTTTACCTTTACCCAGGTTATCCCACCGGCAGGTGTTGATAACACTGTCTGGGCCGCCATTATCGGTACGGCAATTGCCTTTACCTTCGCTGCTGTGACCACCTGGGCTTTTGGGATCCCGTCGCAAGCAAATACTACAGCAGTAAACGCGCCAGCATCGGCACCGCAAGCCAGGCAGAACCAAAACGATGCAACGCGTAAACAAGCGATCAATAGCCCGATTGAGGGCATCGTATTGCCGCTGGAACAGGTTGGCGATGAAACGTTTGCGAGTGGATTAATGGGAAAAGGAATTGCGATCAAGCCGCGGGTCGGGCGTGTGGTTTCCCCGGTGAATGGGACGGTGGCCTCGCTGTTTAAGACCCATCATGCCATTGGTCTCGAATCGGAAGAGGGAGCGGAGGTGCTCATCCACGTCGGCATCGATACGGTGAAACTGGATGGTCAGTATTTTACTGCGCACATTAAGACCGGCGATGTCGTGAAGCAGGGTGACCTTCTGGTGGAGTTTGATTATCAGGCGATCGAGAAAGCCGGTTATGACACGACAACCCCCGTCATTATCACGAATAGCGAAAACTACGTTGATGTTCTGCTCACTGCTGGAGATACCGTGCGGGAACAGAGTGAACTGTTGACATTAATCCGCTGAAATTAACATTTAGAACTCAATTGGGAGGAGAAAAGATGAGCCATCAGTTTCCGAAAACATTCTTGTGGGGAGGTGCGATCGCAGCCAATCAGGTTGAGGGCGCATATTTAACGGACGGCAAAGGGTTATCAACGTCTGATTTACAGCCGCAGGGTATTTTTGGCGAGATCGTCATGCGTACCCCGGGTGACAGCGGAATTAAAGACACCGCGATCGATTTTTATCACCGCTACCCCGAAGATATCGCGCTCTTTGCTGAAATGGGCTTCAAATGCCTGAGAACCTCCATTGCCTGGACACGCATTTTCCCGCAGGGCGATGAAACTCAGCCGAATGAAGCTGGGCTGGCCTTTTACGATCGCCTGTTTGATGAAATGGCAAAATATGGCATTCAGCCGCTGGTGACGCTGTCCCACTATGAAATGCCGTTCGGTCTGGTGAAGAATTACGGTGGTTGGGGAAGTCGTGAAACGATTACATTCTTCGAGCGTTACGCTCGCACGGTATTCCAGCGCTATAAAGATAAAGTGAAATATTGGCTGACGTTTAACGAAATTAACTGTGCATTGCATGCACCATTTACAGGCATTGGTTTACCGACTGAGAGTAGCAAGCAGGATATTTATCAGGCGATCCATCACCAGCTTGTTGCCAGTGCTAAAGCGGTGAAGACGTGCCATGAAATCATCCCTGATGCCAAAATCGGCAATATGATGCTGGGTTCCATGTTCTATCCATTAACCTGCAAACCTGCGGATGTCATGGAAACGATGCAGCAGAACCGCGACTGGTTGTTCTTCGGTGATGTACAAACCAGAGGATACTACCCGGCATACATGAAGCGTTTCTTTGCACAGCACGGCATTACGTTGTCGGTAACCGAAGACGATCGGCAGTCTCTGAAGGAAACGATTGATTTCATCTCGTTCAGCTATTACATGACGGGCTGCGTAACCACAGACGAAGAAGTGAACCAGAAAGCTCGTGGCAATATTCTGAATATGGTGCCGAACCCGCATCTGGAAAGCTCGGAGTGGGGCTGGCAGATCGACCCGGAAGGGCTGCGCTATATCCTGAACTATCTGTATGACCGCTATCAAAAACCACTGTTCATTGTGGAAAACGGGTTGGGAGCGAAAGATAAACTTGAAAGTGATGGCAGCATTAATGATGACTATCGCATCAAATACCTGAACGATCACCTGTATCAGGTAGGTGAAGCGCTGGAAGATGGTGTTGAAGTGATGGGTTATACCTGCTGGGGCCCTATCGATCTGGTCAGTGCATCAAAAGCTGAAATGTCGAAACGCTACGGCTTTATTTATGTCGATCGCGATGATGAAGGTAATGGCACATTAGAACGTCGGCGTAAGAAAAGTTTCTACTGGTATAAAGAGGTTATTGAAATCCAGGGAGACTCATTATCTAAATAATATATAATTAACAATATATTACCTATTCTGAATTTTTGTTCAGATAATAATATCCACTTATAAACATTAAAAATAAAGAGTTATTTATTGAGGGTGAATAAATATGAATCCTACAAAAATTGCATTGGCTATATCATGCTTGTTATTACCTCTTGGTGTTGCTCACGCAGAGAAATTAACATTAGAACAACGTTTGGAGATCCTTGAAAAAGAATTGCAGGAAAATAGGAATGAGCTGAGTAATACTAAAAAAGAGTTTATGGAGTATAAACAAAGAAATGAAAATAAAACCGTAGCACTAGCACCTTCGGGAAAATCGTTGAATAATAATGAAACAGCGAGAGTCACGATTGTGGATGCTGATAAATCTGTTGTTCAACCCGTGACTATGAAGGAAATTAGTAAATATGTAAAAGATGACATCGGATTTACGTACTCGGGTTATTTTAGAACTGGATGGGCTGCGGGGAATAATGGTTCTCCTAAAAGTTATGCTATTGGTTCCGTCGGTAGATTTGGTAATGAAAACAGTACATGGTTTGATTTGTTTCTAAAACAAAGGGTGTATAGGGATGGAGATAAAAGTGCTACCGCTGTAATCAAATTGGATGGGCAGGTTGGCCAACAATATGAAGCCAGTTGGTTTGGTGATGATAGTGCCAATGAAAATAAGTTACAATTTTCAGATGTATATGTTACCACTAAAGGCTTTTTACCTTTCGCACCGGAAGCTGACTTCTGGGTAGGTAAACATTCGTTACCTATTTATGAAATTCAGATGCTTGACTGGAAAAGCGTGAGAACGAGCGCTGGATCAGGTGTCGGTATTGAAAATATGGTTCTTGGCAAGGCAAAACTGGATGTATCTTTGACGAGAGAAGATATCGATGTTAATAACAGAACAAGAACGAGCAAAAAACAAGAAAATACAAACACAATTGATTTGCGATACCGTAACATTCCTTTGTGGGAACGTGGTTCATTAACGTTGTCTGGCCGTTACACAATGGCAAATAAAACCAACGAACAAAAAGATAGTGAAGGTAATGGAACATCCTACAAACTCAAGGATGCCTGGATGACGACAGCTATTTTGAGACAAGAATTCCAGGAAAAAAGTTTTAATGAATTTACCTTGCAGGCTGCTAATAACTCATTAGCAAGTAGTTTTTCTCGATCCACTGGTTCAAGTCCATTCCTTGGGTTGAATGGTGTTTATTATGGCGATCATACAAACGGTCTAGCATGGCGTGCTATCTCACAGGGGGAAGCATTTGTAACCGATAACATCCTGATGGCAAATGCGCTCGTATTTTCTAAAGGTAGTGATGTTTACAGCTATGAATCTGGTGCCCATTCTGATTTTGAAAGTTATAAAATGGTTATCAGACCTGCGTGGGTGTGGGATAGAACAAATCAGACTGGTGTTGAGCTGGGTTGGTTCCATCAGGAAAATATCGCTAGCGATGGACGCAAGCTGAAAGAGCAGGGGTATAAAACTACTTTGTATCATGCGCTAAAAGTAGATACAAGTATGCTTACATCTCGACCAGAGATTCGTTTATATGGTAAATAGCTTCGCCAAATAGTAGATCACTTGAAGGGAACTCAGTCCGAGTTATGCGATCTGATCAATCGCCAAATCAAAACAAATCACCAACCGGACTGAGCGATGCCGATCATAGCAGCAATCCCTGATGAAGAACGACGACTAATGCGTAAAGAAGCCCAGCAGACTCGCGATAAAAACCATTCCAGACGACTCATCGCCATACTGATGCTGCATCGGGGAATGACCGTCACCGACGTCGCAAGACTGCTCTGTGCCGCTCGCTCATCCGTCGGAAGATGGATAAATTGGTTTACTTTACATGGCGTTGAAGGATTAAAGAGCCTCAGGTCTGGACGAGAACCACGTTGGCCAGTCGCGGATATCCTGCATATTTTGCCGCTTCTGGTTCAGCGTTCCCCTCAGGACTTTGGCTGGCTGCGTTCCCGCTGGAGCACTGAGTTATTGGCACTTATCGTTAATCGGCTTTTTAATGTAGCGCTTCATCCCGCCACGTTGCACCGCTACCTGAGACGAGCGGGTATTGTCTGGCGCAGAGCCGCACCGACACTGAAAATCAAAGACCCGCACTATGAGGAAAAGCGACTCGCTATCGAACACGCTGTCGCCCGGAAGCAGACAGACCATCCGGTATTCTATCAGGATGAAGTCGATATCGACCTGAACCCGAAAATCGGCGCGGACTGGATGCTCAAAGGACAACAGAAGCGTATTACTACGCCGGGACATAACCAAAAACATTATCTGGCAGGTGCACTGCATTCGGACACGGGGCGAGTCCATTATGTCGGCGGTAACAGCAAGTGCACTGATTTATTTATCAACCTGTTAGAGGCATTACGGCGCACATACCGGCGAGCAAAAACGCTCACGATAGTGGTAGATAACTACATTATCCATAAAAGCCACAAGGTGGAGCGCTGGCTGGAGAAAAATAAGAAGTTCCGGTTGTTGTTCCTGCCAACGTATTCGCCGTGGCTGAATCCAATAGAATTGCTGTGGCTGTCGTTGCACGAAACCATAACGCGTAACCATCAGTGCCGATATATGTGGCAATTGCTGGGTCGGGTAAATCAATTTATGAATGCGGCCTCACCGTTCCCCGGCAATCATCATGGTCTGGCTAAAGTGGAGCGATAATATGCAAAGTTATTTACTTACCTTAGATCGCAGGAAAATGAGTTGACTAGCTATAGTTTCAGGGATGGAAAAAAAGATCAGTTCACCATCGGTATCCAGTCTGAAGTTTGGTGGTAATACTGAATTTATATTTAAAATTATTAATTTTTTCTGAATTAGAATTTCGAGGGGATACTATGAAAGCAATAAATAAATATAAAATACCAGCGCTGAAATTTTCTATGGTCGCACTATCTGTGCTGGCTTCAACCTATGTTATGGCAGCGGAGTCAATTCCTAGTACTTTCAAAAAATGGCAAACTCAGGATTTTGTTTTTGAAACAAAAGAGAAAGTTAATAGTCCATTTGACCAGGAATTAATAGCAACATTCACTAGCGATAGAACTGGGAAAACTTATGTTTCGCACATGTTTTATGATGGTGAAAGTCAATATGTTAGCCGTGTTTCCTTACCAGAAGAAGGAAAGTGGGAATATAAAGTTACGGGAGATATCAAAGATCTTAACGGTAGGACAGGGGTTATAACAGTGAGTTCCGCCTCTTCAAAAGGCAAGGTCATCGTCGATCCTGATACGAAGAAAACTTTCAAATATGAAAATGGAGATATTTACACTCCCCATGCCTATGAGCTTGACTGGTTATTCAGTCTTGATAAAAATGATGATAGTTTGTCTCAAACTAAATCCATTATTAGCTATATTAAAGATGGGGGCTTTAACCAGGTATTAATGAATGTTTATGGCTATGGTGCGATAAAAACTGGTGGATGGGCTACTAAAGATATTGATAAACGTTATAATTTTAATGAGGTGAAAGAGTTTCCTTTTATGGGAAACAATGCTGAACCAGACTACTCTGCGTTAAATGTGGAGTTCTTCAAGGCGCTTGATAAAAAAATAGCTTATCTAAATGAACAAAACGTTCAGGCGCATTTAATGATTTATGTATGGAATAAATCCGTTAACTGGGCTCCATTGGGGAGCAAAGAGGATAAACGATTCTTTGATTATGTTATTAAACGTTATAGCGGTTATAATAACATCATTTGGGATGTCGCTAAGGAAGCAATGGATTATAACCATGCTAATGCACAATTTATTAATGATAAAATTGATCGGATAAAAGTGTTAGATTCAAATAAACATTTGATTACTTTGCATGATTTTATTTATGCACAATCACCATTCCTTGCAGCAAAGCTTGATTATATCTCCATTCAAGAATGGTCCCCAGATGTTGCGAAGAAGACGTCTGATCTTGTCGCGCTTCATCCGAATAAGCCCGTTCATAATATTGAGAATGGCTGCTATGAGACAACAACTCATCGTATTTTTAATGGTGCCTACAATACAGCCGAGTCTTGTCTTAACCGGAATTATGAAATTTATTTCAATGGTGCGTTTACGAGTCATTACTGGCAAAATACATCGTGGTTTGAATTGAATTATGAACCACAAAAGTTACCTAAAGATAAGCAACCGAATATGTCTTATCAAAAAATATTTAGAGCCTTTATTGATAAGTATCCCTTAACTCACTGGAAACCTCATCGTTTCAATTTCGCCACCTGGTCATTGGTTAATGACAAAGAAGGGATTGTGTTCTATTTGCCTGCAGATGGTGATGGAATAAAAGGGCATTTAACTCCCGATTATAAAGATGATAAATTTGAAATGACGTGGTTCTCTACGCTCACAGGTAAAGAATATAGTGCAGGTATAAGAGATGTGAGATACATCTGGATTGATGCGAACAAACCTGCTGAACTTGTCGGTGAACCTGCAATCCTGGTCATGAAAAAAATATAAAAAGTGAATAATGTCGGCACCGCTTTGGCGGTGCCGACACATTTAGCAAAAACAGACTCGATTACGTAGATGGGATGATGCGAATGAACATGAAGAAAATATCTTTATCATTATTGGCCCTGAGTGTGTTGGCTGGCGTTTCTATCAACGCGTCTGCATTGCCAGCCGATTTTCCTGTTATGCAAGCGGCAACCGTTCCTGTAAGCCAGTATGTCACGGCGGTTAATGCTGATAGCAGTATCACTTTCCGCCTGTTTGCGCCTACGGCGAAGCAGGTCAACGTTTTTACCGGTTCGACGCCCGATAGCATCGTGTCCCACGCAATGACGAAAGATGAATCAGGCGTGTGGTCGTTCAAAACGCCAGTGCTGGCACCGAACCTGTATGAATATTTCTTTAGCGTTGATGGTTTTCGTACTATCGATACCGGTACAGCATTTACCAAACCGCAGCGGCAGGTGAATACCAGCCTGATTCTGGTGCCGGGGAGCATTCTGGATGTGCGTCAGGTACCGCACGGTGAACTGAGGACGCTAACCTATCACGCCAAAGAATTGAAATCAGAGCGTCAGGTGTATGTCTGGACGCCACCAGGCTATAGCGAATCGTCAAAACCGTTGCCGGTGCTCTATTTCTATCATGGCTTTGGTGACACGGGCGCGTCTGCTGTGGTGCAAGGGCGGATACCACAGATGATGGATAATCTGTTGGCAGAGAAAAAAATTGAGCCAATGCTGGTCGTCATCCCTGATACGGAAACTGATGTTTCAGGCATCATTCCTGAAGACTATCCACCGCAGGAGCGGCGCAAGGTGTTCTATCCACGTAACGCATTAGCAGCGGACAGGGAGTTGATTCATGACATTATCCCTGAGATCGGCAAACGCTTTAACGTCCGTCAGGATGCGAACGGTAGGGCATTGGCGGGGTTGTCTCAGGGGGGCTATCAGGCACTGGTATCCGGTATGAGCCACTTGGATCATTTCGGCTGGCTGGCAACGTTCAGCGGCGTTACCACCGAAACGGTGCCAAACACGGCGGTTGCTGCACAGCTTGAGCGACCTGAGCAGATTAATCGGCAGTTGAAGAACTTCACTGTGGTGATTGGCGAAACTGACAACATCACGGGTAAGGATATTGCGGGTCTGAAAACGGTACTGGAGCAGAAAAACATCCAGTTTGATTACCGCCACTACCCTAACCTTGGTCATGAGATGGATGTCTGGCGGCCAGCCTACAGCGAATTTGTTCAGAAGCTTTTTAAATAGCGTCTGCATTCTGTGCGCTGAATGTTCGTATGCCCGCTTTCTCCGATCTGCCACTCTACGGAGTGGCTTGTCACTGCGTTCTCAATGATGGCCTTGGTGAAGGCACCAGGATGATGAACGCGGCAAGCGTTCATGTGGTGTTTATCGCGACCCCACCCGGCGTTATGGCTGTGTATTGATCGGCTTGGTGACGTCTCTATAGCGCTTAATGCCAACCGCCACAGCCAGCAAGGTTAGGACGATAAAAAACACCATGGGGAGAAGGAACGTACTTGCTGATTCCTCGTAGACGACAGAATTCTCTTCATCAAAATACCGACCCAATTCATTGAATTTATTGCGATATGGCCAGTAAAGTACAAAGTAGAGGGAACCGAACAGGCCGGCCATTATAGTGGAAAATATGGCTGCGATGGCCAGCAAAATTTGTGAAAAACGCGGCATTCCCTTTTTGCTCACAACAAACTCCTTAATGCGCCCCAATTGGGCTACAGTCGTACAGTAAAAACAGCGTAATCTATCAATCGATTAAATTGGTCTTCCTCCCTTCCTTTACAGTGGGAGGGGAAACAATGCCTTCCTCCGAGGCGATTGACAAGCCCTTAGCTCTGCATTTCAAACCATGTGCTGAAAGTTTGGTCTTTTGATGGTATCCCCATGAAAAAATAGTCAATTAACTCTTTGGTATAAGCTGACGCGCTCCGATGTTGGGAGTTTGTTAAGGCACTAAAGAGTCATGGTCTAACCATTAGTGGGAAAATGGGACAACCTTCATACATTCCTCGATACGATTCATTACTTTTCTTTACCTTTGATCAAAAACAATATTTTGGATACATCTTTTTGCTATTTATAGCACCGAGTAATGTCACGACAGTTGGTGTGGTTTCTGTCGAATGGATAACTAAAATGACCGCCGGCAGGCGGCTTAATTTGGACACAAACGCATGGTCAGGATAAGCATGTCAGTCTCCTATCTGTGGGGCATGGTAGCCAGTCTCTTTCTACTGATGCCAGCCTATTCCGCTGATGTTCCGGCGCCGTCTTCCCCCGCCCCGATAGAAGCAAGAAATTCAACGTTCATCAATCAACACCCCGATCAGTTCAACTCATGGAAAGCGACCAGCGAACAAGCTGAGCGCCACGATGCGTTGGCAGAAGACCCTATGATGGTGATCCTCTGGGCGGGTTACCCCTTTTCCAGAGACTATAACAAGCCGCGTGGCCACGCTTATGCGTTAACAGACGTGCGCGAAACGCTACGCACCGGTGCACCGAAGACGGCGGAAGATGGTCCGTTACCAATGGCGTGCTGGAGCTGTAAAAGCCCGGATGTGGCGCGATTGATCCAGCAAGAGGGTGAAGAAGGGTACTTTAAAGGTAAGTGGGCACGAGGCGGGCCTGAGATTGCTAACGATCTCGGCTGTGCGGACTGCCATGACACCGCGTCACCAGATTTTGCGCAGGGTAAACCGGCGCTGACGTTGTCCCGCCCTTATGCAGAACGTGCGATGGAAGCGATTGGTAAGCCGTTTGATCAAACCAGTCGGTTCGGGCAGCAGTCTATGGTCTGTGGACAGTGCCACGTTGAGTATTATTTTTCCGGTAAAGACAAGGCCGTGAAGTTCCCATGGGATAACGGTACGAAAGTCGAAGACATGGAGAAATACTATGATGCCATTTCCTTCTCCGACTGGACCAACCCTCTTTCCCGTACACCGATGCTGAAAGCTCAACATCCAGAATATGAAACCTGGAGCATCGGTATCCACGGTAAAAACAACGTGACCTGTATCGACTGCCATATGCCGAAAGTGAAAAACGCAGACGGCAAGCTGTACACCGATCACAAGATAGGTAACCCCTTCGATAAGTACGGCGAAACCTGTACCAATTGCCACACGCAGGATAAAGCGGCAATGCAGGCGGTTGTCGCCGAGCGTAAAACGGCTATTCAGGAATTAAAACTGAAAGCGGAAGAGCAACTGGTTCATGCGCATTTTGAGGCCAAAGCGGCCTGGGATGCTGGTGCAACCGAAGCTGACATGCAGCCAATTCTCATGGATATCCGCCATGCGCAGTGGCGCTGGGATCTGGCTGTCGCTTCTCACGGCATTCACATGCATGCGCCGGACGAAGGTTTACGGATGCTCGGCACCTCGCTGAGTAAATCCGCTGAAGCGAGAACCAAGCTGGTACGTCTGCTGGCACAGAAAGGAGTGACTGGCGAAGTCAAACTGCCGGATATCTCGACGAAAGAGAAAGCGCAGCAGGCGATTGGGCTCAACATGCAGCAAATAAAAGCCGAGAAACAGGATTTCCTGAATACGGTGGTGCCGCAGTGGAATGAGCAAGCGCGTAAAGCTGGACGACTGAACTAATAACCCCATCGCCCGTGGACGCGGGCGATCATAAAGTGGAGTGGATATGAGCGTATTACGTTCGTTATTGACTGCCGGGGTGCTGGTATCAGGCATGCTTTGGGCCTTGCCAGGGCTGACGCAGCCCGCACCTCAGGCGGAAAAAGGAGAGCGGTGGACGGTAATGCCACAACGCAATCCCGATGAGGCTTGTCTACAGTGCCATAAACCGGAAGAGGATGGCATGCAGGGCAAACATGCCTCCGCCGTCAACCCGCATAATCAACAACAACTGACCTGTACCAATTGTCATGGCAAGCCGTCGCTGCTGCACCGTGAGGGCGTTAAAGATGTCATGCGCTTTAACTTCCCGATGTATAAGGTGGAAGAGCAAAACAGCGTCTGTATGTCATGCCATACGCCGGAGCAGTTGCAGAAATCGTTTTGGCCACACGATGTGCATGTAGCCAAAGTGGCGTGTGCCAGTTGCCATCAGTTGCATCCTACGCAGGATAGTATGCAAACGCTGAACGACAAGAGCCGCATTAAACTGTGTGTCGATTGCCATAGCGATCAGCGTAATAACCCAGATTTCAACCCAGCCTCAGTGCATCTGGGTAATAAGAGGCAGCCATGAGTTGCTCTCGTCGTCAATTTCTTGCCCGTATGGGCGGGCTGATTGCCATCACCAGTACGGCGGGGCTGGTTGTCGCACAGACGCTGAACGTTAACGGCGTCCGCTACGGCATGATCCACGATGAATCGCTCTGTATCGGCTGTACGGCGTGCATGGATGCCTGCCGTGACGTCAATCAGGTGCCGGAAGGGGTATCACGCCTGAAGATCATTCGCAGCGAACCCATCGGGACCTTTCCTGACGTGAAATATCGCTTTTTCCGTCACTCATGCCAGCACTGCGATCATGCCCCCTGTGTTGACGTGTGTCCAACCGGAGCGTCGTTCCGCGATGCGGCAAGCGGCATTGTCGATGTCAATCCCGATCTGTGCGTAGGTTGCCAATACTGTATTGCTGCCTGCCCTTATCAGGTGCGCTTTATTCATCCGCAGACGAAAACGGCGGATAAGTGCGATTTTTGCCGCAAAACCAACCTGAAACAAGGGAAGCTGCCTGCCTGTGTGTTGTCTTGTCCGACGAAGGCGCTGACGTTCGGTAACCTTGACGATCCTGACAGCGAGATCTCTCGCCTGCTTCGTCAACAGCCGACGTATCGCTACAAAATTGCGCTCGGCACCCGCCCTAAGGTCTATCGCGTACCGTTTAAATACGGGGAGGTTCATCAATGACGCCCGTGTCTTCAAGCGCATTCCATTTTGATTCGTTAGTCTGGGACTGGCCGATTGCGATTTACCTGTTTTTGGTGGGCATCTCTGCGGGGCTGGTCACGCTGTCAGTCTTACTGCGGCGCTACCATCCCGAGCAGGCCACCGCAGACAGTACGCTAATGCGTACCACGCTGATCCTTGCGCCGTGCACCATCATTCTGGGATTGCTGATCCTGGTCTTCCACCTGACGCGTCCCTGGACGTTTTGGAAGCTCATGTTCCATTACAGCTTTACCTCGGTGATGTCCGTTGGGGTCATGCTGTTTCAGGTATACATGGCGGCGTTGGCGGTCTGGCTGGTAAACATTTTTAGCGAGCAGACTATCGTGCTGCAACAGCGCTGGCTGCCGAAGCTGAGTATTCTTCCCAAAGTACTGGGTTGGCTGGCACCGTTGCAAAAATCGCTGGATATTGTGATGTTGCTGTTGGCAGTGATGTTAGGGGCTTACACCGGGTTTTTACTCTCCGCGTTGAAGACCTACCCGCTGCTGAATAACCCAATCCTACCCGCATTGTTCCTGTTTTCGGGGGTGTCCTCGGGTGCGGCAGTGGCGCTGATCGCCATGACCTGCCGCTATCGTCGCAATCCGCATAGCGAAGAGGCGCACTTTGTTCATCGCGTCGAAACGCCCGTCGTGTGGCTAGAGATCTTCTTACTGTTCGCGTTCTTTATTGGCCTCGCGTTAGGGGACGATGGGAAACAGCGGGCGCTGGTGGCTGCGTTGGGGGGGGATTTTGGGCCGCGTGGTTCTGGCTGGGTGTTGTAGGGATTGGGTTAGTCATTCCCTTGCTGCTCAAGTCATGGGCTAACCGATTGCATTCACCCTATGGGGTGCTGGCGGTTTGTGGCATGAGCCTGGTGGGGGTCTTGCTGCTGCGCTTCTTTATCCTCTATGCGGGGCAGTTAACCGTTGTCTAATTCTCCGCAAGAGGCCTGTTGATGTTGTTATTGCCAGAATTTGGGTATGTGGCGTTGTCGCTGGCGAGTTGCGTGGGTGTGGCGACGGCGTTGCTGACATTTTCAGGCTACACCTTGCGCTGGTCGGGTACGTACCGACTGGCGCGGTACTGGACGCTGGTGCTGTTTGGCCTTGTGCTGTTCGCGTTTATCGCGCTGACGCTGAGCGTGGTGCAGGATGATTTTTCCGTCAACTATGTCGCTCAGCATAGCCATCGTGATTTACCGCTGGGGCTAAAGATAGCCGCGGTCTGGGGTGGGCATGAAGGGTCGCTGCTGCTGTGGCTGTTATGTTTGTCCGGCTGGAGTGCGGCATTTGCCTGCCGCTATCGCAAGGCGACGAGCGCGCTGTTTCCGCTAACGTTGGCGATGCTGGCCGTGATAGCGACCGCACTGCTGGTGTTCATTGTGTTTTTTTCCGATCCTTTTGTGCGCCTCTTCCCGCCCGCTGTGGCGGGGAGAGATCTCAACCCGATGTTGCAGCACATTGGTCTCATCCTTCATCCGCCATTGCTCTACCTGGGCTATGGCGGGTTAACCGTGAGTGCGGCATTGGCGTTAGCTGCCCTGATTCACGGTGAGTTTACGGCTCCGGCTGCCTGGATTTGCTGGCGCTGGACGCTGCCAGCCTGGAGCCTGTTAACGCTGGGTATCATCCTGGGATCGTGGTGGGCTTATAACGAACTGGGCTGGGGAGGATGGTGGTTCTGGGACCCGGTAGAAAACGCCTCATTGCTCCCGTGGTTAACGGCTAGCGCACTGCTCCACAGCCTCTCTGTCACCCGGATGCGCGGTATTTTCCGCCATTGGTCGCTGATATTAGCGCTGTTGACCTTCATTTTATGCCTACTGGGCACGTTGATTGTTCGTTCCGGGATACTGGTTTCGGTCCACGCCTTCGCCCTCGAACATGGTCGTGCGGTGCCTTTATTTATCCTATTTGCCTGTTTAAGCATGGCGGCGCTGGCTGTTTATGGCTGGCGTGCCCAGCTTGTTCATTCCGCTGCACGTTTCTCCGGTTGGTCGCGGGAAATGGCGATATTGCTGGTGTTGCTGTTGTTTAGCGCCGTGGCGCTGGTGGTACTGATCGGCACGCTTTATCCGATGATTTATGGCTTGGCGGGCTGGGGGAAAATCTCGGTAGGTGCCCCCTATTTTAACCGTGTGCTCTTGCCCTTCGGTGGTCTGATGCTGTTGCTTATTGGGGGCGCGGCGGGAAGTTACTGGAAGCGCAGTGCACGCTGGTCTGCCCGACGTTTAACCATGACGCTGGCGAGTGGTGTCATCATCGCTCTGTGCTTATGGCCGTATGGATATGGCGTGGCGCTGGCTGCAGGTCTGATCGGTTGGGTTATGGCCGCACAGTGGCTACAGCCGCTGTCGGCGATACGCCAGCAGCTTCCTGCGTTGTTAGCGCATACAGGCGTGGCATTGTTTGCCTTGGGCATCGCGTTTTCTGCGGGCAGTAAGCAGGAAATCAGCGTCAATGTAGCTCAGGGAGAGCAGGTCACGCTGGGTGACTATCATTTTCGATTTTTACAGTTGGACTTAGTGGCGGCGCAGAATTACACCGCCGAGCAGGCCGTGATTGCGATTTATCGTGGCGATTCGCCGATCGCCCAAATCATGCCGGAACGTCGTTACTACAATGCACGTAAACAGCAGATGATTGAGCCGGGTATTGCCTGGGGGCCGATCAGAGAATGGTATGCCGTAATGGGCGAGAAAACCGGCGAAAACCGTTATGCAATGCGTTTCTATGTGCAGACCGGGGTTCGCTGGGTGTGGGGCGGCGGTATGTTAATGGTTGCGGGCGCATTGCTGGGGTGGTTCCGAGGGAGAAGGGTCTATGACTAAACACCTTGCGCTTCTTCTCATGCTGTTGGCCTTTGCTGTGCAGGCTCAGGTGGTCGATACCTGGGTATTTTCCAGTCAGGCACAGCGTCAGGACGCGATGGCGATTGCCGGAGAATTACGCTGTCCACAATGCCAGAATCAGAGCCTGCTGGAGTCGAACTCGCCCGTCGCGGTCAGCATGCGCCATGAGGTTTTTTCCATGGTAGAGCAGGGCAAAGACAAGTCAGAAATTATGGCGTTTATGAACCAGCGCTATGGTGATTTTGTTCAGTACAACCCCCCGATGAAAATGCAAACTGGCATACTTTGGCTAACGCCAGTGCTTTTGCTGCTAGCGATTGTGGTTATTGCGTGGCGGGTGATGCGGCGACAGAACCGAGGGGCGCGCTCATGAGCCTATTAGACATATTGATCGCCGCTGTCGCCATTATCCTTATGGCTGGGTTGTTATGGCCGCTACTGCCCCAGCGCAAGCCGGAGGGCGATGGCAAGCTACCGCGATTAGCGGAACGTATCTGGCATTTTCAGTGTGAACAAGCCGGGAAGCACCTCTCCGAACATGAGGCAAAGATGCTGGGGCGTGAACTGGTGCATGACCTGCCGCTAACGTCATCCTCCCCCTTCGTGCAGCGCCCGATGCCAATCATCGCCGTCGTGGCTGCGGTTATCGTTATTTTCTTGAGTAGCGCGGTGCTCTACGTGCTGAGCCCGCGCGGTGCGCTCGTTCAAGCGGAGCGCCAGCGGCTTGCCGATCCGCTACACGATTTTAGCGACGCACAACAGCAGGAAAAACAGCTTGCTGCCTTGCAGGACAACATTCGTAAAACACCGGGCAATAGCGTCCTCTGGGCCGAGCTGGGGGAATATTATCTTTACCGTAACGCCTATGACAATGCGCTGCGCGCTTATCGACAGGCGATTGCGCTGAAGGGCGACAGTGCAGAGCTGTATTCAGCGCTGGCGACGGTGCTGTATTACCAGTCGGGTCAGGCCGTCACGCCGCCGATGCAGGAGATGGTCGATAAAGCGCTGGCACTGGATGCCAATGAAGTTACAGCGCTGATGCTGCTGGCATCCGATGCGTTCTTGAAGGCGGATTATGCACGCGCTATTACGATTTGGCAGCGCCTGCTGGATACGTACAGCCCTCGGGTTAATCGCGCTCAGCTAATTGAGGCAATCAATACGGCAACGCTGCTGAAGAATAGCCAGAGGTAACGCGTGATACTCCTCGAATCAGAGGACTCCAGCACGGCTGTTGCACCGTGATGGTGGCGGGAATAACCGGAATCGCTGGCTTTATTGATCTCAATAAAAAAGATTAACTCTTTATGGTTACGGTCCCCAAGAGGGGGAGTAAAGGCACCATGTTATTCTATACCCAGGGTATATGGCATTAGAAAGTAGGAGTACGCCCCGATGTTAGAAGCGCGCGATGTGGTTTGCATACGCGATGAGCATGTGTTGTTCAGCGCGTTGTCGTTTACCGCTAGCCCAGGAGAAATGGTGCAGATTGCCGGTGCCAACGGGGTGGGGAAAACATCGCTGTTGCGCATCTTAAGCGGCCTGGCGACCCCCGAATCGGGAGAGGTATGCTGGCAAGGACAGCGGATCAACCGCATACGTGAACATTTTAATCAGCAGCTTCTGTGGTTAGGCCATCAGCCGGGCATCAAGAGCGTGTTGACCGGTGAAGAAAACCTGCGCTTTTTCTCTCCGCAGCAGCATCAGGATGCCCATTGGCAGGCACTCGCCGCCGTCGGGTTGGCAGGCTATGAAGACGTGCCTGTGGCGCGCCTTTCTGCAGGGCAACAGCGCCGTGTTGCATTGGCGCGTTTGTGGCTCACCGACGTGCCGCTGTGGATCCTGGATGAACCGCTTACCGCGCTTGACGTGGCAGGCGTTGAAATGCTGACACAGCGTATGGAACAGCATATTGCACACGGTGGCATCATCATTTTAACCACGCATCAGCCGCTACGTCCGTTTGCTCAACGCATCCGCTGTATCCAGCTCACACCGAGTGAAGGAGCACCATAATGCGGCGACTGATTGCTCGAGAGCTGCGCGTCGCGTTGCGTAATAACGCAGAAATTCTCAACCCGCTGTGGTTCTTCCTGATTGTCATCATTTTGTTTCCTCTCGCCATTGGGCCGGAACCGCAACTGTTGATGCGTGTTGCGCCGGGTGTGGTGTGGGTGGCGGCATTGCTTGCTTCTCTGCTGGCGATGGACCGCCTGTTTCGCGATGACTATCAGGATGGTTCGCTGGAACAGTTGACGCTGTTGCCTTTGCCGTTGCCGCTGGTGGTGCTGGCGAAAGTGGTCGTGCACTGGATGGTCAGCGGGCTACCGTTGCTACTGCTTTCCCCGCTGGCGGCGTTGCTGTTTGGGCTGGATAGCCACGGTTGGTGGGTGATGGCGCTAACGCTGTTACTTTGTACGCCCACACTCAGTTTTTTGGGGGCGATTGGTGCGGGATTAACGGTTGGGCTGCGCCGCAGCGGCGTACTGTTAAGCCTGTTGGTATTGCCGCTCACCATACCGCTGCTGATTTTTGCTACGGCGGCGGTAGAGGCAGCCATGATGCAACTGCCGGTGGGCGGGTATCTGGCAATCCTCGGTGCCTTTCTGGCAGGCAGCGCTACCCTTAGCCCGTTTGCTACGGCGGCGGCGTTGCGGGTGAGCATACAATAATTTTCCGATCTCAGGATCGCCTTTACCGTCCCGTTGGGATGAGTTTTACGCAGAGTGAGCACACGATTATGTTGAGAAAAAACTATCAGCTTACGCAACCGGATCGCCTTTATGGCCTTTGCGGCAAGCTTATCCCCTGGGTTGCGCTGATTAGCGTGGCGCTGCTGATTGGCGGTTGCCTGCTGGGATTCGGGTTTGCACCTGCGGATTACCAGCAAGGGCAAGGGTATCGCATTATGTACCTGCATGTACCAGCGGCCGTGTGGTCGATGGGCGTCTATGCCGCAATGGCGATATTTGCACTTATCGGGATGATTCGGCAGTCAAAAACGGCGGAACTTGCGGTGGCAGCGATGGCTCCGGTTGGCGCGGTGTTTACCTTTATTGCACTGACGACGGGGGCTACCTGGGGCAAACCGATGTGGGGAACCTGGTGGGTTTGGGATGCGCGCCTGACGTCCGAACTCGTTCTGCTGTTTTTGTACGTTGGTATCATCGCGCTCTACAACGCGTTTGACGATCGCCGTCTTGCTGGCCGTGCGGCAGCCATTCTGGTGCTGGTTGGCGTGGTGAATTTACCCATCATCCATTTCTCGGTCGAGTGGTGGAATACCTTACATCAGGCATCGACAAAAATGCAGAAAACCATCGATCCCGCTATGCGCCTGCCGCTGCGCATTATGATGCTAGGGTTTATGAGCCTATTTGTGACATTGTCACTTATGCGATTGCGTAATTTAATACTGATGCAACAACGTCGCGCCCCTTGGGTTGCCGCGTTGATTAACAAAGGAGGAATAGCACGATGAACATCGCCTTCACGAACTGGCAGGATTTTTTTGCGATGGGTGGCTATGCCTTATACGTATGGCTAGCTGTGGTGTTAACGCTATTACCACTTAGCGCGTTGATCGGTCATACCCTCTGGCGTCGGCGTGCATTACTGAACGACATCCGCCGCCAGCAGGCACGTGAGCAGCGTAAGAGCACGGCTCGTCAGCCAACTGCGATGGAGGTGACGCAATGAGTGTGCCTCGTAAAACCCGCCTCTATGCCATTCTGGCCGTTGCCTGCGGCGCGGTGCTGACGGTAGGGCTAACGCTCTATGCGTTGAGCTCAAATATCGATCTTTTTTATACTCCCAGTGAAATTCTTTATGGCAAGAATGAAACACAGGAAAAACCAGCGATTGGGCAGCGCTTGCGCGTGGGTGGCATGGTCATGCCGGGTAGCGTGCGTCGAGACAGCCAAAGTCTGGAAGTCCGCTTCACCGTTTATGATGCGCAGGGTTCAGTCGATGTGACTTATAACGGAATGTTGCCGGACTTGTTCCGCGAAGGGCAAGGTGTTGTGGCACAAGGCATTCTGGATAGCGACGATCATATTGCAGCAAAAGAAGTGCTTGCCCGACATGACGAAAATTACACGCCACCGGAAATTAAAGCGGCGATGGAAGGGCAGAACGGTCATGCCCCTGCGGCAGCCACAGAAGGTAAACGGTTATGATGCCTGAAGTGGGCAACTATCTGCTCTGTCTGGCGCTGGGTGTTGCGCTGTTGCTTAGCGTGTATCCGCTGTGGGGCGCGTCGCGTCAGGATGAACGCCTGATGGCGTTGGCGCGTCCTCTTTCCTGGGTACTGTTTGCATGCATTTTGGCTTCCTTCCTTGTGTTGGTACATGCGCTGGTGATCAATGATTTCACCGTCCTCTATGTAGCAAACAACTCAAACCGCGCGCTGCCGGTGTGGTATCGCGTTGCCGCAGCATGGGGTGCACATGAAGGATCGCTGCTGCTTTGGGTGCTGCTGATGAGCGGCTGGACCTTCGCTGTAGCGCTCTTCAGCCGGGGGATGTCGCTGGATGCGGTCGCCCGAGTGTTAGCCGTCATGGGGATGATTAATGTCGGTTTCTTATTGTTTATCATCCTGACGTCGAATCCCTTTACGCGCACGCTGCCGGACTATCCGATTGACGGACGCGATCTCAATCCGCTGTTGCAGGATGTCGGGCTCATCTTCCATCCTCCACTGCTTTACATGGGTTATGTCGGATTTTCCGTAGCGTTTGCGTTTGCGGTCGCCTCGCTGCTGGCCGAGCGGCTGGATAGCGCGTGGGCTCGCTGGTCCCGACCGTGGACACAGGCGGCCTGGTCATTCCTGACGCTGGGTATCGTACTGGGATCTGGCTGGGCGTATTACGAGCTGGGGTGGGGCGGTTGGTGGTTCTGGGATCCGGTGGAAAATGCCTCATTGATGCCGTGGCTGGTGGGTACGGCGCTGCTGCATTCGCTGTCGGTCACCGAAAAACGCGGCAGCTTTAAGGCCTGGACGGTACTGCTGGCTATTGGCGCGTTCTCACTCTGCCTGCTGGGGACGTTTCTGGTGCGTTCCGGCGTACTGGTATCGGTTCACGCGTTTGCCTCCGATCCGGCGCGCGGCATGTTTATTCTCGCGTTTCTGGTCATTGTCATCGGCGGCTCTTTGCTGCTATTCGCTATCAAAGGTAACAGAGTGCGGGCGCGGGTAACGAATTCGCTCTGGTCGCGTGAGACTTTTTTGCTCGGTAATAACCTGATCCTGATGGCGGCCACGCTCGTTGTGCTGCTGGGAACGCTGTTACCGTTAGTACATAAGCAGTTGGGGTTGGGCAGTATTTCGATTGGCGCACCGTTCTTCAACACCATGTTTACCCTGTTAATGGCACCTTTTGCCCTGCTGCTGGGCGTGGGGCCACTGGTTCGCTGGCGGCGCGACGAGCCGCAAAAGCTGCGTAAACTGTTACTGGTTGCGATGGCCGTGACGGCGGCGCTGTCGCTTCTGCTTCCGTGGCTGTTACAGGATTCCCTTGTTGCCATGACGGTGGTCGGCTTGTCGATGGCGCTGTGGGTATTCTTCTTAACAGTGTACGAACTGCATACCAATTCCACCCGACGTCACGGTCTGCTGCGCGGTTTGACCACACTCTCACTGAGCCAGTGGGGTATGGTGTGCGGCCATATTGGGCTGGCAGTGACGGTGGTGGGTATCGCATTCAGTCAGAATTATAGCGTTGAGCGAGATGTGCGGATGCGGGCAGGCGATAGCATACAGATCCATGATTACCGTTTTACGTTTCAAGGTGTGCAGGATGTCGTAGGGCCGAACTGGCACAGCGGTAAAGGGACGATCGAGGTCACGCGCAACGGCAAGCCAGAAGCGATCCTGACGGCGGAAAAACGTTTCTACAACACCAGCGGCGCGATCATGACGGAAGCGGCGATTGATGCGGGTGTGACGCGCGATCTCTATGCGGCCTTGGGCGAAGAGTTGGATGACGATAGCTGGGCGGTACGGCTGTATTACAAACCCTTCATCCGCTGGATTTGGTATGGCGGTGGGCTGATGGCGTTGGGTGGAATTCTGTGTATGTTCGACCCGCGCTATCGCCTGCGTCGTGCCGTGAGGGAGGCATCATCATGAGTCGTAAGATTTTGTTAATCCCGTTAGTACTGTTTTTATTGCTGGCTGTCGCCTTGCTGTGGCAACTGGTACGTAATAGCGGCGGCGACGATCCCATGCGGCTGGAGTCAGCCCTGATTGGCAAGCCAATCCCTGCGTTTCGGCTTGAATCTCTGGATCAGCCGGGAAAGGTGTATAGCCAATCTGAACTGAGCGATGGCAAACCGCTGCTGTTGAACGTTTGGGCGACCTGGTGCCCAACGTGTAGGGCGGAACATCAATTTCTCAACACGCTGGCGGCGCAGGGGATCCGAGTCGTGGGCATGAACTATAAAGATGAACGCCCCAAAGCGGTTGAATGGTTGAAGACCCTGGGCAACCCCTATGCGATGAGCTTGTTTGATGGCGATGGCATGTTGGGGTTGGATCTGGGCGTGTACGGTGCACCGGAAACCTTCCTGATCGACGGAAAAGGCATCATTCGCTATCGCCATGCGGGCGACCTCAACATGCAGGTGTGGCAAGAAACGCTGCAACCGTTGTGGGAAAAATATAGCAAGGAGGGCGGTGCATGAGAGTGCTTAGCTTCCTTGGTGCATTGCTGCTGTCGTTCAGCGTACTGGCATCATCCGAGGTATTGCGTTTTGACAACGACACACAGGAGCAACAGTTCCGCGAGTTGACCATGCAACTGCGCTGCCCGAAATGTCAGAACAACAGCATTGCCGATTCCAATTCGATGATTGCTTCAGATATGCGGCAGAAAGTGTATGAACTGATGCAGCAGGGGCAAACGAAAGAGCAGGTTGTCGATTACATGGTGGATCGTTATGGCTACTTTGTGACGTATGAACCGCCGATCACGCCTTTTACGATCTTGCTATGGCTACTGCCTGCGCTGTTTCTGGCGGCGGGGGCAGCGATGATTATTCGGCGCGCGCGTCGTATCAAAAGTGCCAAAGAACCGATGAGCGAACAGGATAAAAAGCGTTTGCAGACGTTGTTGGGACATGAGGGGAAATCGGAATGATGTTACTGACAACCATCATTGTTTTATCGCTGATTGCACTGTCTGCGCTGCTGCTTGCACCGTGGTCGTCACGGGGCGAGTACGATCGCGATGCGATCAATCAGGCGCTGTATCGCGATCGTCTGCGTGAACTTAATGGGGATGTTGCCAATGAACTGGAGCGTGCTCAGTTGGTTGAAGAGCTCCAACATACGTTATTGCAGGATATTCCCGGCGGGGCGAAGGCACAACAGCGTCCGCTGGGTCGTTGGGTGTTGCTGCCAGGCGTGCTGTTGCTGGTCATCGTCAGCCTCGGCGTGTTTTGGCAGACTTCTGCGGTTAATCGGGTGCAGGAGTTGCAGCAGGTCGTTGCATTAACGCCGGACTTGATGAAGCGAGCGCTAGATGCGGATGCAGAACCACTGACTATCGAAGAGGTGGCACGTCTCGGTTTAGGGTTGCGCAGCCAACTGGAGACACAGCCAGACAATGCTCAGGACTGGTGGATGCTGGGGCGTATTGCAGGCTTGCTGAATAATTACGACATGTCTGTGCAGGCCTTTGCCAAGGCGTTTCAGCTCGATCCGAAAAATACGGATTTGGCGCTAGACTATGCCGATCTGCTGTCGCGATCCACCGATCCGCGTGATAGCCAGCGCGGTGGTGACATGCTGCGTGAGCTGATGAATTCCGGCTCGGCCAATGTGCGCGTGCTGAGCCTGCTGGCTTTCAATGCCTATGAAGCCCAGCGTTATCAGGATGCGATTGATGCCTGGCAAGCGATGCTGAAGCTGTTACCGCAAAATGACACGCGCCGTGCGGTCATCGAGCGCAGCGTGGCGCAGGCCAAAGCCTCGCTGTCGGTTCAGGCGGTTACTGGGAAGTAAATCCTTTTTATCTTCATCTTCAATAGCAGAGGGGCGATATATCGCCCTTTTGTTATCCGACAATTTATCTCTTCCAACTTCGTTGTTTCCGTTCAGACTCGGATGGTTTATCACGGATATGGATTTGGAATCTCAGTCGTTTCTGTCAGTTGTGTGAAGGTTTCGTGCGCAATAAACAGGGTAATTCTCTGCAACTCGCGTTGCACGCGCCCGACGCGGGGCGGCTCAATTGCCGTCGCCCCGCGACCCCTGGCTTTTCGCGGTAAATCGCGCCGCTTCGCGGTGCCTTCGGTGTTCATGCCCGCTGTTCGGACCGCCTGCGACGCGCTCCCGACGCGGCGCAGGCTTTCGCGGCGTCCATGCCGCTCATCCGGCGGTCATGTACACCTCTGCGCGATTTTTTACGCGAGCCAACCCCATAAAACTAAAAGACTGAACTGAGTAAATTGTTATTTTGGAACGGCTTTTTCCGGCTGTGCTGAGAGCGGCCTTAGGCACACCCGCGTCGGGCGCGTGCGACGCGAGTTGCAGAAAATCACCCCACTTGTTGCGCACGAAACCCTTACGGTATTTACAAAAATCCGTTACTACCGCTCAAAAGGCTTTGTTAACAACGATAGGACGGCATACGCCGTCCCGAGTGTTACTAAGGGGGCGGGTTATAACCCGCTTTTGACGCCGTGCATGTCCGGCAGTTTGTGGGCGATGCCTTTGTGGCAATCGATACAGGTTTGACCGAGTTTTATCGCTTCGCTGTGTTTTTCCGCCGCGACCGTTTTTTGCCCTGAGAAGTCCATATAGTCAAAGTTGTGGCAATTGCGGCATTCCTGAGAACCGTTATTTTTCATGCGCCGCCATTCGCTTTGCGCCATCGTCAGCCGATGTGCTTCAAATTTTTGTGGCGTATCAATGGTGCCCATTATTTTGCCGTACAGCTCTTTGCTGGCCTGAATTTTACGCACCATCTTCGGCACAAACTCATGCGGAACGTGGCAATCCGGGCAGGTGGCGCGCACGCCGCTGCGGTTGCTGTAGTGTGCGGTTTCCATATATTCCTGATAAACCGTATTGCGCATTTCATGACAACTGATGCAGAACGCTTCGCTATTGCTCATTTCCATGCCTTTCTGGGATGTTGCCAGAAAGAAAATGCCGCCAGCGAAGCCGATAATCAGCAACGTTCCCAGCGCCAGCCGACTTGGGCGGCGCCACCATTGCCACAGTTGGCGCAACAACCGTCCTACTTTTCCTGGTTGTTTCATAGCAAACCTCACTGTCCAAAGCCTTTAGAAGGAGCGAACGTGTTGCCGGTAATCGGCGAACTATCCGCTTGCGGCACGTGGCATTGCAGGCAGAAATGGCGTGCGGGTGCCACATTGCTCAGCACTTTGCCGTCTCTGTCGACAAAATGGGTTGGGCTGACGCGAGGAGCGCTGGTGGAACGATAATTCTCCACGCCGTGGCACTGTAAGCAGCGGTTAAAGGTCGGGGTGACCTGATAGCCATCCACGCTATGCGGGATCATCGGTGGTTGGTTGACATAGTTGAGCGCCATACGCTCCTGCTGCTTCGGCATCCGACTATTTCCCGGCTGTGTCGCGGCGACTTCCGGCGATTGGCTTAAATCGACCTGTGCAGTGGCTATTGCACTGCACATTATCGCTAGGGCGGTGATCCAACGAAACCATCCCATTCTCAGGCTTTTCATGACTTTGCTCCCGATTTCCATCTAAGGGTTATTTTAAAAACGTCTTCAGCGCAGACATCAATACAGCGTCCGCATGTTATGCAGTCACGGTCAGTGACCTGTACCGGACTGTGTTTATCTAGTAAGGGCGCGCGCAGCACCTGCGGCTCTGGGCAGACATGAAAGCAGTCCATGCAGCGCGTACAGCGTTCACGTTCGGTGGCAGCCACAACCAGCGCGCCTTTGCTGCCAAGCGCGCCATACAGCGCGCCAGTCGGGCAAAGGTGCCCGCACCAGCCGTGTTCCACGACCAATAAATCAAACAGAAACAGTGCCAACAGTAACCAGATACCCGCACCAAACCCGAAAATCAGCCCACGGCCTGCCAGTGATACCGGGTTGACCCATTCCCACAGCAGCCCGCCCGTCAGCCCGCTGCCTGCTAGAATAAGTATCAGCAGCAGATAGCGAAGGTTGCGGGGGAGCGTCGCTGAGGCGGTGATGCCGAAACGACGACGTAGCCAAGCGGCTAAATCGGTTAACGGATTTACAGGGCAGATCCAGCTACAGAACAGGCGCTTGCCCGCCAGCGCATAGCTCAGCGCAATAATCAGCGCCCCGATCAGTGCAAGCGCGGCAGGAAGTTGACCGCTAGCCAGACTTTGCAGCACCATTAGCGGATCGCTGAGTGGCACGGTGTCGAGCAATCGGCTGGCGCTGTAGTTACCGCGCAGGATCCAGAACCCTAACAGCGGGCCGCTGAGGAACATGAGCAGCACCAGGGATTGGGTCAGGCGGCGCAGTACCAGCCAGCGATGGCTGCGCCACCAGCCTTTTTTCGCGTGGGCTTCTCGTCCAGCGTCTTGCTTACGATTTGCCATTGCGTGCCTCCAGCCAACTGAAACGGTAGTGGTGTCCGAGTTCGCCTTTTGCCAACGCACGCGGCAAGACCTTTATCGCTGGCTGTTCCAGTACGCAGGCCTTTTCACACTTTCCGCAGCCGGTGCAGATATCGCTATGCACCGTGGGCAGAAAACGGGCGTGCTTTCCGGTCCGGGCATTGCGCTCTGGCTCCAGTGTGATGGCGCTATCGATGAGGGGGCAGACGCGATAGCACACATCGCAGCGTAACCCCTGATAGTTCAGGCAATTTTCCTGATCTAACAGCACCGCTAATCCCATACGGGCATCATCGATAGTATCCAGCGGCTGTAACGCACCGCTGGGGCAGGCGACCACGCAGGGGATGTCCTCGCACATCTCGCACGGGACATCGCGTGCGACAAAGTAAGGGCTACCGGCTGCGGGGCCGGATACCAGTGTCGCCAACTTCAGCGTGTCGTAGGGGCAGACCTGGACACATTGGCCACAGCGAATGCAGGCACCGGAAAACGCCGCTTCAGGCAGCGCACCCGGCGGCCGCAGCCGGAGTACGTCAGCCTGCGCGCGCCGCTGCTGAATACCGAGAATCGTCACCGCTGCGGATAAACCCGCAACGGCACGAACGGCGTCACGCAGAAAGCGGCGGCGAGCGGGTGGTGAATTTTCCGGACGTGCCATGTTCGCTACACCTTAGCCAGCTTGACGGCACATTTTTTAAAGTCCGTTTCTTTCGACAGGGGATCGGTCGCATCCAGCGTCAGGACATTGGTCATCTGCGCGGCGTCGAAGAACGGCATATACACCAGCCCGCGAGGCGGCTTGTTGCGACCACGCGTTTCAACAACGGAGACGACTTCGCCACGGCGCGAGATAATGCGTACCTTTTCACCGCGGCGTAGATCGCGGGCTTTGGCATCCTGCGGGTGGATAAACAGCACGGCCTCAGGGAAGGCGCGATGCAACTCTGGGACACGACGCGTCATGCTGCCGGTGTGCCAGTGCTCCAGCACGCGACCAGTAGAGAACCAGAGATCGTACTCGTCGTCCGGCGCCTCTGCGGCAGGCTCGTATGGCAGCGCGAAAATCACCGCTTTGCCATCCGGTTTGCCATAGAAACGATAGGCCTCTCCCGCTTTGACGTAAGGATCGTGCCCTTCGCTGTAGCGCCACTGGGTTTCCTTACCGTCAACCACCGGCCAGCGTAGCCCGCGAGCCTTGTGATAAGCATCGAACGGTGCTAAATCGTGACCGTGTCCACGGCCAAACGCGGCATATTCTTCAAACAGACCTTTCTGCAAGTAAAAACCAAATTCGCGAGATTCGTCATTCAACTGATTTTCCGCTAATTCAGTGAGCGGATAACGCGTAGTGACATCGTTAGCAAACAGCACGTCGTAGAGCGTCTTGCCGCGATAGGCGGGTTTCTGTGCCAGAAGTTCTTCCGGCCACACGTCTTCCATGGCGAAACGTTTGGCAAAGCTCACGACCTGCCACAGATCCGATTTTGACTCGCCCGGTGCTTTAACCTGCTGACGCCAGAACTGCGTCCGGCGTTCGGCGTTGCCATAGGCACCTTCTTTTTCCACCCACATCGCGGTAGGCAAAATCAGGTCAGCGGACAGTGCGCTGATGGTTGGATAAGGATCGGAAACGACGATGAAGTTACGCGGATCGCGCCAGCCTGGCATACGTTCCTGATTAATGTTCGGGCCGGCCTGCATGTTGTTGTTACACATCACCCAATAGGCATTTAGCGTGCCGTCTTTCAGCGCCCGGTCTTGTGCGACGGCGTGCAGACCAATTTTCTCAGGGATGGTTCCTGTCGGTAATTGCCACAATTTTTCTGCAATTGCGCGGTGTTTCTCGTTGGTCACCACCATGTCGGCTGGCAGGCGGTGGGCAAAGGTGCCAACTTCACGCGCGGTGCCGCAGGCGGAAGGTTGACCCGTTAAGGAGAACGGTCCACAGCCGGGCTGAGAGATCTTGCCGGTCAACAGGTGGATGTTATAAACCAGATTGTTCGCCCAGACGCCGCGCGTGTGCTGGTTAAAGCCCATCGTCCAGTAGGAGATCACTTTCTTCTTCGGATCGGCGTAGAGTTTTGCCAGCGCTTCCAACTGGTCAGCAGGAACGCCGCTGATCGCCACCGTTTTTTCCAGCGTATAGTCGGCGACAAAGGCTTTGTACTCTTCAAAACTCATCGGTTCGGATGCATCGGAACCGGGGTTTTTCGCCGCTTTTTCCAACGGGTGCGTTGGGCGCAATCCGTAACCGATATCGGTTACGCCTCTACGCAGGTTCACGTGGCGGGTGAAGAAGGCCTCGTTCACCGCGTTATTTTGAATAATGTAGTTGGCGATGTAGTTGAGAATGGCCAGATCAGTTTGCGGCGTAAACACCATACCGTTATCCGCCAGCTCAAAGCTGCGGTGCTGATAGGTAGACAGCACGGCGACGGTGACATTGCTGTTCGACAGGCGGCGGTCGGTAATACGCGACCAGAGAATCGGGTGCATTTCCGCCATGTTGGAACCCCATAGCACAAATGCATCGGTCTGCTCGATATCATCGTAGCAGCCCATGGGTTCATCCATACCGAAGGTACGCATGAAGCCCACCACCGCCGATGCCATGCAGTGGCGTGCGTTGGGGTCAATATTGTTGGAGCGGAAACCGGCTTTGAACAGTTTGGCGGAGGCATACCCTTCCCAAATCGTCGATTGCCCAGAGCCAAACATGCCTATCGCGTTTGGACCTTTCTCTTTCAGTGCGGTTTTGAATTTCTCCGCCATGATGTCAAAGGCTTTGTCCCAGGAAATGGGGGTAAATTCGCCTTCTTTATCAAATTTACCATCACGCATACGCAGCAAAGGCTGAGTCAGACGATCCTGCCCGTACATGATTTTTGGCAGGAAATAACCTTTGATGCAGTTTAATCCACGGTTAACCGGTGCGTCGGGATCGCCCTGGCTGGCGACGATGCGGCCATTTTGCGTTCCGACCAGCACACCGCACCCTACACCACAGAAGCGGCAGGGTGCTTTATCCCAGTGGATAGCATCCGATTGCTCGGTCGCAGCGCGTACCGCAATAGGTATAGTGATGCCTGCGACCGCAGCGGCGGCTGCAACAGCATTAGCTTTCATAAAGTGTCGTCGACTGAGTTTCATGGTATTTCCTCACCCTGAGATTGTTCATCAAGCTGGTGATAAACCAGCGAAACGGCCAATACGCCTGCAAGTTCGCGTATTGACGCTATGTGTTTTAATAGCGTGTCTTCTGAATCTGACTCCAGTACCACGACTATTTTTCCGGTATCGCTATTGCTGGCGGCAACGTCCACATTGGGTAATTTTTCCAATGCGTCGCTCACTGCCGCCATACGCTCCGTGTTGACGTGAACTACGACACTGCAAACATGCCAGACTGTGCTCATCGGTTTTCCTGTTGCGTCGTGAGACGCGCTGGCGCGGTGTGATATCCCGCTGTTATTTTTTTCATCGACATTGCACCAACGGGGCACCCGGAGATACATGCACCACAGGTGGTACAGGCATCATCATCGATCGACGGCGCAGCAACACGTCCGATGGTGGGACGAAACCCTATCGCGCCGGTTTCACAGGCATCCTGACAACTGCGGCATTCCACCTGATGCAGCGATAAACAGGTATCTTGAATCGTCAGGTGGTATTCCCACGGTGTGGTGTGGCTCTCCGCGAACAGCGCTTGTGGACACGCGCGAGCACAGTCGTAGCAGAATGTGCATTCGCCGTGCTGAAAATCGATGGTGGGAAAGCCCCCGAACCTCGCTGAATGATCCGCGTTCCGCAGGCCTCAACACAGGCGTTACAGCGCGTGCATTGGCTCAGGAAATGGCTTTCAACGCCACTCCACGGCGGACGCAGCGCGTTGTCTGCCCGCTGTAGGCCGCCAGTCAGTAAAGAACGTCGGGAGAGGTTAGTCATGGCAGTTTGTCGCTCTGGCACTCGGTAAAATATCCAATAAAAAACACGTTGTTTTTATAGGGGTTACACTATGCTCCCTAGGCTGTATGCGATAATCACCCTTTAGAGGTAAATGGGGGTGCCGGATCAAGCTTATGTAGGATTCGCGCCTTATCGGCTTGCCTGAGCGTGTGGGGATCGTGATAGTGACACCGAAAACCACCTTACCTGTATGACGTCAAAGGGGAGTAGTCGTCGAGATGGTCAAACGCCCTGTTTCTACCAGCCTGGCCCGCGCTTTTTTTTATATCGCGTTGCTTTCATTCCTGACGACAGGTATTGCGCTGCTGACGTTAGCCAGTGGCTTACGCGATGCGGAAGCGGTCAACGTTGCGGGTTCCATGCGCATGCAAAGCTATCGCATGGGGTATGATCTGCAGGGCGATCGCGCAGCGTTAGACGCGCATCGCCACCTCTATGCGCAAACGCTGGATTCTCCGGTGTTTCACCTGTTAGATCGCTGGTATGTACCGCGTGATGTACGCGATCGCTATACCGCGCTGTTGCAGAACTGGAAAACGATGGACGAGCGCCTGAACGCGGGGGATCGGGTGTGGTATCAGGACAATATTGTTCACTATGTCACACAGATCGATCTCTTTGTGCTGGCATTGCAACATTATTCCGAACGCAAGATGATGATAGTGGTTGTGACATCAATAATTGGTTCGATCACTATCTATATACTGATCTTCTTTACGCTGCGCCGTATTCGTCGTCAGGTGGTCGTGCCGTTGAATAAGCTGATGGCAGCCTGTGCATCTATTGAAAAGGGGCGTTTTACCCATTCGCGCTTGGATGTCAATCTGCCTAACGAATTGGGATTGCTGGCGCGAACCTTCAGCAGCATGACTGACGAATTGCAAAAGCTCTATCGTTCTCTGGAAGACAAGGTACGGCAGAAAACGCTGCGTTTGCAGGAAGTGAACCGCATGCTGAAGGTGCTGTACAACTGCTCTCAGGCGATGAATGTCAGTACGATCGACAGGCATTGCTTTCAGCAGATTCTGCAAATTGTTTGCCGCTATGAAACGGTCGACTGCCTGGAAATGCGGGTAGGGGAGAATTGGCTGTTATGCGAAGGCCTGCCGGACGCACAGGTTGCGTGGCAGGCGCTGCCCATCCGCTTGCAAGAGGTGGAGTTTGGGCAACTGCGGTGGCAGGCATCAACGCAACCGCCGTCGGCGCAGGTAATGGAGAGCGTTGCCAATATGCTGGGCCGCGGTCTCTATTTTAATCAGGCACAGAAGCACTACCAGCAACTGTTACTGATGGAAGAACGCGCTACTATCGCGCGTGAACTGCATGACTCACTGGCTCAGGTGCTTTCTTATCTGAATATCCAGATGACATTGCTAAAGCGCGCAGTAGCGGAAGAAAATGCGCAGGCCCGGCAGATTATCACCGATTTTGAACAGGCGTTGAGCGATGCTTACCGCCAACTGAGAGAGTTGCTGGGAACGTTCCGGTTGACGCTACAACAGGCCGATTTGCCTGCGGCGATGCAGGAAATGATCGCGCCGCTACGGGCGCAGACCCAGGCGACAATCGCGATTGATTGCCGGATCCCTACGCAGGCGTTGGATGCATCACAGCAGGTTCACCTGCTACAAATCATTCGTGAAGCGGTGCTGAACGCGATTAAACACGCGCAGGCGACAACGATTACCGTCAACTGTCGTATGCAGCCTGACGGGAGCCATTGTGTTGATATTCGTGATGACGGCTGTGGCATTGCCAATCAAGAGGAACCCGCAGGACATTACGGTTTAAATATTATGCAGGAACGCGCCGAACGGTTAGGAGGGCGGCTATCTATTGGCCTTCATCCTGAAGGGGGGACGCAAGTTAGCGTTCATTTTTCGACGCCGACGACAGCGCGTGAACGCGACAACACGAACAATCTCTACCCTGAATAATTCGAGTGGCACACATGTTGCTTGAAAAATGACAGGGATAAATCATAAATAAAAAATAATAGATCCATATTACATTGGGGCTGGGCATGTCAGAAAAACCATCTTATCGCGTGCTGATCGTCGACGATCATCCGCTTATGCGCCGGGGAATCCGTCAGCTACTGGCAACTGACGCCATTTTTGACGTGATTGGGGAAGCCAGCAATGGCATGGAGGCACTAAGCCTCGCGAATCGAGATTCTCCCGATATCATCTTGCTCGATCTCAACATGAAAGGATTAAGCGGGCTGGATACGCTGCACGCGCTGCGACGTGATGGGATCTGCGCCCGTGTGATTGTGCTGACCGTTTCCGATGCGCCGAGCGATATTTATGCGCTGATGGATGCAGGGGCCGATGGCTATTTGCTTAAAGATAGCGCGCCGGAACACTTATTGGATGCCATCCGTAGCAGTGATGCCTTCAGCGAACAGGTGCGCGACGTATTGCGCCACCGTATCGCCATAAAGGAAACGCCGTCGCCCTTTACCGTATTGACGGAGCGTGAACTGGATGTGCTTCAGGAAGTGGCGTCAGGGCTATCTAACAAGCAAATCGCGAGCGTGCTGTATATCTCAGAAGAGACGGTAAAAGTGCATATTCGCAATATGCTGCGCAAACTCAACGTGCGTTCTCGCGTTGCTGCGACGGTGCTGTATCTGGAAACTCGCGGCCAGTAGGGCCGCGGTGTATCGCTACTGATTTTACTGCCTGAAGGATGGGGTGATTAGCCCTCAATCTGATGAACACACCAGATGGAACAACAAGAGTATTATATCGTTTGATGCAATTAAAATAATTGGTTAACCTTACTAGCCATACAATAATGGAGTATATATGCCTGCTTTGTCAGAATATAGTAATGTATATAATACGGCGTTAAATGTTCTTGATAAAAAAGGATTTTCTGTATGGTATGACGAAAGTTTGGATATGTTTTGTGCTGAGAGGAATGGCTGGGATTTTATGGCTGAAACCCCATGCGGATTGCTTGGTGTTGTTGCCATTTATGAATATAAAAACCCTTTATTATATAGCGAATATTGGTGGATGGTAGAGGATAAAGAGTTATACATAAATATAGAAAAAGAAAAACCTGATTATCATTCCGTTAGTGGTAGCTAAGCTGGTTTTTTTCAAAATTATCAACAGTTAATTACGGGGAATATTTCGTATTTTGAAGTGAGATAATTAAATATATTAACAAGGATAGTGTTGTTGATATTGACTGGCAATTTTTATATGGAAATGGTGGTGCAAGATTGACTGATATTATTTACAACGTATTCCAAAATGGGAAGTCAGGTCTTTACTCTGTATTTGGAACTTAATTATGAATGCAAAAGAAACATTGATTGCCTTTATGAAGGACATGAATAGCTGGGAAAATCGTTATCGTGATGCTTTTATGGCCGATCACCATGTGGACAAAGAGCCATACCTGACCGAATTAAATAAAATCTTCACCAATAGGTGTACAGTTAAAGAAAGAAAATATGGTCGTCAAGTATCGATGAGGGTTAGTTTCCCACCCGATTACGAGCCTGAAAGTGATGAAATCATAGAGGAAAATACTATAAAAAACAAAACATCTATTATTGTACAAAAGCATACTGGGTTTGAAAATAGATACCGCTACACGCTTCATTTTAAAAATAATGAGTGGCGTATTGATAAAAAAGAATGGCTTGATGACGAGGGATGGAAACGGGCCTATCTATAATAAAATCCAGAAGTGATATTAACTTTAGGCGGAAAAGTAATTGCGGATAATAGAAAAAATGAAATCGACGCTCTAAAAATTAAACTTGGGAGTTTTGGAAGTTAACCTTGTGAGGTCTATATGGATTGGTATCGATTTGAAGGGGATTGTTATCAACTCGCAGTTAAATTGATAACCAGAGTTTTATCTGAAAATCCTGATGAAAAATTTTATGCTTTTTCTTTATATACAGATAGTAGCGCTATGACGGTGTCTTTGAGTGCAAACTCCAAAGAAAAATTAAAAGCTATACTTGACGCGGATAGTGATAAAAGCAAAGAAAATCAGACTTATTACAAATGGGCCATTTCCGAATGGGCTTATGAAGGATATGGTACTGATTTATTTGATGAGATAAGTAAAAAATTAAGATTATCACCAGAAAGAGAGCATTTTTCTGATTTTAAGAACAGCCTGATTTATTCTCTAACGAATGCACTAAAAAGAGCTAATGAAGAGATAGTCCAACAGGGACATGCTATAGCCGTCATGTTTGTATCTGTTACCGATGATGATAATGCGGAATATATAGAAAATATGTCATCTAAAGTCATAAATAACAGGGTTGCACATGACTTGTTCTTAGCAAGATATAGCGATAATTAATTGAATCGAGTAGGGGAAATTTCAATTCACATTCATTATCCTACGGGCGTAGAGTAATATTTCTAGAACATGAATTGGTACGACCGAGTGGACTAACATCCAGTATCTGACTCTTTGATTTAACAAAATTTATTTTATCACTAGTATAACTAGTGGACTTCATTATGGACTTATTTTAAAGCTATAGCAAGGTTGCAGTAAGCGCTTCTATCAGAACGGTTCCGGTCAGATAGCATGTTCATATTCATAGCTTTCCGCTAATACAGAAGGCCGTGATTGCTGAAGCGAAAGGGAATCACTCAGTTAGTTGAGAATATGTACATCAGGAAGTTGATGGTAGAGCAACTCAGAGGTTGCTCTATGCAGAACGATGTTCTCAAGTATCATAGTAGTAGAAACAATTGTTTTGGCTGGGGCTATGATATAGGGCCAGATACTTCCAGTGCATATTACTTGATGGTGTGCAGATTTATGCTTTTTATCCGCTTCCCTAGCGAAGCGGATAATTTTTGGTTCGTCAGCAAATTTTTATCAATAGCATCATGAATTAACGATTTCTGGTTTTTCTTTCCAGTTTATTGCCATCGTCATCGAAATACCGGCTGGGCCAGATCTCAGCAGGTTCCACACCGAGTGCATTTGCTATCAGTTGTTCACCTTTTGGCCAGGATCGCGTTAGTGCGTTAGCGAGGGTAGAAGAACTGAGTCCTGCTTGTCGGGATAGAGCAGCCAGTGTGGTGTGTTTTTTACGAAGGCCTGCAATGATATCGGCGTTGTGCCAGTCCTGCTTATTCATCGTCATAGAATTAACCCTGAGTCTTACTGCTGGTGGCGATTCAGACAGGGTTTGCAGTACCGGCCATGTTTCCAAGTTCCGGCGAGGACGAATCCTCCCCTGCCTGAACCGCCATAACAGACGTACTCAAGCACACCAGCGCGTGAACGCTGATGGGAAACATGGTTTGGGGCTGCAAATCCCCGCCAATGGATTTTGCCAAAGGCATAACTAAGATAAGTGAAATTTGCAGCATTCTCAAATCAAATAGTGGATGAATTGGCTGGTTCTGTATCTGCAAGTTTCAATGAGGATGCAGACAATAAATGCCCTGATAAAGGCGATAGACAGAAATTAATCGATCATTTTCTTCAAAGAGATGGTCATCTCATATTCCTAATTCAAACTTTCAGCATAACTGCGCATTCTGCGCAACTTCTTGCTCACTTTCTGGTGTAAATCACTTTTTGCGCAATGGATGCCGTTTTTTCGCGAGGTCTGCGCAATTTCTTGCTCAAATTTGACTTAGGTAAAATTTGGATTAAGTGATTATTTAGTAAAAACAATGAGATAAAAATTGGCATGCGAATTGCTATGCAGAGCGTGAAGTTACTCATCACGTTCAACAACAAGGAGCAAGACTATGCCAACTCCATGCTATATCAGCATCGAAGGTAAAACGCAGGGCAACATTACTGCGGGTGCTTTCACTTCTGATTCTGTCGGCAACATCTATGTGGAAGGCCACGAAGATGAAATGCTGGTACAGGAATTCAAACACATCGTCACCGTACCGACCGACCCGCAGTCTGGTCAGCCATCTGGCCAGCGCGTACACAAGCCGTTCAAATTCACCGTTGCGCTGAACAAAGCCGTTCCGCTGATGTACAACGCCCTGGCGTCTGGCGAAATGCTGCCGACCGTGACCCTGAAATGGTATCGCACCTCGGTGGAAGGGAAACAAGAGCACTTCTTCTCTACCGTGCTGACCGATGCCACCATCGTCGACATCGACTGCAAAATGCCGCACTGCCAGGACCCGTCAAAACTGGACTACACCCAGTTAATCGAAGTGTCGCTGGCCTACCGCAAGGTTGACTGGGAACACACGGTTGCCGGTACCTCCGGCTCTGACGACTGGCGTACACCGGTCGAAGCGTAATTTTTCTGTTTCTTTACCCGGGCTTGTCCCGGGTTTTCTGCGTGCACTGTCCTGAGGTCTGATTCTCACAGACCTGAGTGCAGACAACAGAGTGTTCATCACGGGAAGCGAGGGAATAAACGTGGCAAACAGTACAGGATTACAGTTCACGGTAAAGGTCGGAGCATTGCCCGCCTCGACCTTTGCCGTGGTGGATTTTCAGCTCAGCGAGGCCCTTAACCAGCCGTTTGCCCTGTCGCTGAATCTGGCGAGTGCCTTGTCGGATGTCGATTTTGGCGCCGTGCTCGACCAGCCGTGTGAGCTGCTGGTGTGGTACGAAGGCGAACTGAAACGGCGCGTCAGCGGGATTATCAGCGCATTCGCACAGGGCGATACCGGCTTTCGCCGCACACGCTATCAGGCAGAGGTTCGCCCGGCACTGTGGCGGCTGGGGCTGCGTACCAATGCCCGCATCTTTCAGGCGCAAAAGCCGGAGGCCATTATCGGTACGTTGCTGGAAGAGTCTGGCATTACCGATTATGCCTTTGCACTGCGTCACGACCACGCCCCGCGCGAATACTGTGTACAGTATCGTGAGAGTGATTTGGCGTTTGTCACCCATCTGGCAGCGGAAGAAGGGCTGTACTTCTTCCATGAGTTTGAAGAAGGCAAGCATCGCGTCGTCTTTGCGGATGATGCCGGGGCGCTCAGCAAAGGCCCCGAACTGTTCTTCAACCTCGCCAATCAGGGACTGAGCGAAGGCGAATATGTCCGCCGCTTCCGCTACGCCGAAGCCGTGAGTACCGCCGAGGTCGCCCTCAAGGATTACAGCTTCAAAACCCCGGCCTACGGCCTGCTGCACAGCAAGATGAGTGGCGAACTGTCACACCAGCGCGAAAGCTATCAGCACTTCGACTACCCCGGTCGCTTCAAGCAAGATCCGAGCGGCAAGTCCTTTACCGGCTATCGGCTGGATGCGTTACGCGCGAATGCGATGACCGGCTCGGGTGAATCCAATGCCGCCATGCTGATGCCGGGCAGCAGTTTCACCTTAACCGAACATCCTAACCCGACGCTGAATAGTGGCTGGCAACTGGTTGCCATCACCCACAGCGGGCAACAGCCGCAGGCGCTGGAAGAAGAAAGCGGCGGTGAACCGACCACCTACAGTAACAGCTTCGAGGTGATGAGTGCCAAAAGCACCTGGCGTGCCGACCTGCCGTACAAACCGATGGTGGATGGTCCGCAGATTGCCACCGTGGTGGGGCCCGCTGGTGAGGAAATCTACTGTGACGAATATGGCCGCATCAAATTGCAATTCCCGTGGGACCGCTACGGCTCCAGTGACGACCAGAGCTCCTGCTGGGTACGCGTTAGCCAGGGATGGGCGGGCGGCCAATATGGTCTGATTGCCATCCCACGCATCGGCCATGAGGTCATTGTCAGCTTCCTCGAAGGTGACCCGGACCAGCCTATCGTGACAGGCAGAACTTTCCATGCCACCAATCCATCACCGTATCCACTGCCAGCGAACAAGACACGTACCTCGCTGCGTACGTCAACGCACAAGGGCGCGGGTTTCAATGAGCTGCGTTTTGAAGACCAGGCTGGGCAGGAAGAGGTGTTTATCCATGCCCAGAAAGACATGAACACCGTGGTGTTGAATAACCGTAGTACGACTGTGACCGCTGACCACACCGAAAGCGTCGGTGGCAATCAGGCGGTATCGGTAGTGAAAGACCAGTCTACTGAAATCCAGGGGCAGCAGAGTATCGCCGTGACCAAAAACCGCAACACGGTTGTGGATGACAACGACAGCCTTCAGGTGAAAAACAACATCGCTATCCAGTCGCAGAAGGGGGACATCCTGATAGCCACTGACAAGGGGTTTATTGGTATCGGCGCTGACGGGGTCATCAATATCAAGGGTACCCACATTGTCATCAACGGCCAGCAAATCGACCTGAACTGAATAACAAGAACAACAAGGACACGTGAACATGTACCAGATGAACGAAGGCACCCTGGCCATTCCTGCGCAGTGGCGCGATGAATCCCTGCACGTTTTTGTCTTGCCGGATGAAACCACTAACCTGGTGGTTAACCGCACCCCGACCGAACCCGGTCAGACACCCGATGTGGTGTATCAGAAAACGCTGGAGCAGTTCTCTACCCATCTCAATGGTTATAAAGAAGTGCAATCGTGGGAACTGACACTGTCGGGCGCGCCAGCCCTGGCGCTGGAATACACCTGGCAGTCACCGGAAGGCCAGATGCATCAGGCGGTGGTGATGCAGGTACGTGGCAACCTGCTGCTGACGTTCACCCTTACTGCCGCTGACGTGCTGAGTGATGAACGTAAAAAAGCATTACTGGCGGTGATCGAGACCTTCAACGCTGCTGAGTCTACCGCATCGGAGGGGATGGAGAGCGGCGATGCGTGATGAAATTCTGGCCCGTATTGCGCGTGTCGGCGCTATGCACGCGGGCAATCGGCCCACGCTGCCACCCGATTTACCGGCACCCGGTAGCGGCTCGCCGCCGACCTCGCCGGGCAAGCCTATCAAGCACAGCAGCTTTCTGGGGGCGCTGCTCGGTGCCGTTGCCGGGGCGCTGGTTGCTGCTGCGGTTGCGGCGGTGGCCGTTGCTCTGGTGGGCGTCACCGGTGGACTGGCGATTGCCGTGGTTGGTGGGCTGGCGGTGCTGGGGGCGGGAAGCCTGATATCGGCGGTCAGTGGTCGGGTATCCGCCATGGTGGACAGCGCCTCACCGCCTGCAGGGAAAGTGGACAGTGGTTCACCGAATGTGTCGGTGGAAGGGAGTCCGGTTTCCCGTGCTGAAGTCGATGTCGTTCTCTGCACCAAACACAACGGTCCGCAACTGATTGCGCAGGGCAGCGAAACCGTCTTTGTGAACGGTCATCCGGCTGCACGGATTGGTGATAAAACCGTGTGTGGTGCCACCATCAAGGAGGGGGCATCGACGGTGTTCTTTGGTTCCGGTCAGGCTACCGTACTGGAGATACAGGACGAGTTCAGCGGCTGGCAGAAAGCGCTGCTGATTGCGGTGGAATTTCTGGTGCCGCCGACCCGTGGCCTGTTTCGCGGGTTGGGGAAGTTATTCTTTCGCGGCCCCAAAGCGGTGATGAAAGGACTGGGCGCTGGTGCACTTTGGGCAGGTAAGCGTCTCAGGCAAAAGACACGTTGCGCCACCCGTGCATTTAAGGCGAATAAGGGCCGGGCGCGGGTGACACAAGCGGCCAAAGCCTTCAAGAAAGACCCGGTGTATGTCGCCAGCGGTGAGGTGATTGAAAGCCGCACCGATATCGAGTTGGGGCAGACTATCCCGCTGGTGTTCGAACGTACTTATCGTACCGCTTCTTTACATGCCGGATTAGTAGGCCGTGGCTGGCAGGATAGCTGGAGCGAGGTCGCTACCGTCAGTCAGGATGAGGGCTGCATCCATGTCACTATCACGCTGGCACAGGGCTATGACATTGATTTCACCTTCGGGCTCGGTACCACCGTGGTGTACTGCGCCGAATACCCCGAATTCAAGCTGCTGCGACGGCATAACGGTTTTCACCTGTGGCACCGCGACAGCCAGACCTGGCGTGCCTTTACCGTCAAACAGGGTGACCAGTTGCTGTTGTCGGTCATTACCGACAACCACCAGAACCGAATCGACTTTCTCCGCGACCCCAAAGGCTACCTGCGCAAGATACAGCACAGCGACGGCATCGAGCTGCTGCTGGTATGGCAGGGGGAATTTCTGCGCCAGGTGCAGCGCATTGACGGTGGTCAGAAAACGGTGCTGGCCGAATACCGTCAGGATGAGCAAGGCCGACTGGTCGAGGCAGATGCCTCCCATGCTTATCACCTGTTCTACGAGTATGACAACCATCATCGTCTGACTCGCTGGCACGACAACGACAAAACCTGGGCGCGTTATGAGTATGACCATCAAGGCAGGTGCATCTACACCACCTGTGCCGACGGCTACCTGACGGCGAAGTTTGAGTACCTGGCCGATCGTGTGGTGATGACTGACGGGCTAGGCCAACGCAGTGAATATGGCTTCAATGACCTGCACCTGATGGCGTGGGAGACATCCCCGCTCGGCCATATCATCCGCTATGAGTATGACGATGTGGGCAACCTGCTGCGGGAAATCTCCCCGGCGGGTCGGGTGGTGGAATTTGCCTATCTGGATGATACCGGACTGGTCAGCACCTTCACCGACGGCAGCGGCCACCAATGGCAGTACGCCTACGACGACCATGAGCGGCTTATCGGTATTACTGACCCACTCGGGCGCCACTGGGCATGGCAGTACGACAGCAAGGGCAACCCGCAGAGTCTGACCGGACCGGACAACAGCGAAGTGCGTTTTGCCTGGAATCGCTACGGCCTGCTGACTGAAGTCAGCGACCATAACGGTCAGGTACAGGCCAGCCTGTTTTACGACCACCGTCAGCGCCTGCTGAGTGCCACGGATGCGGAGTCCCGTACCCAGCAACTGCGTTATGACCAGCAGGACAGGCTGACCACCTGGACACGACCGGATGGATCAACCTATCGGCTGGGTTATCGTCGTGCAAGCTGGAAGCTGCCGGAGCAATTGCTGCGTCCGGATGACAAACAAGAGCAGCGCCAGTATGACAAACACAACAACCTGCTGAACTATACCGACGGCAACGGTGCGGTGTGGCGACAAACCTACGGCGCGTTTGATTTGCTGACGTCACGTACCGATGCAGCAGGTCGCACTTGGCAGTACGAGTATGACAAGGAAAGTCAGCAACTGGTGTGTGTCACGGCACCGGACGGTAACCAGTGGCAGTGGTGGCTGGATGCCGATGCGCGGGTTATCCGCGAACGGGACATGGCGGGTACGGAGACCCACTACGGCTATGACGAAGACGGCCACTGCATCGCCGTTCGCAATGGCGAAGGAGAAATCCGCCACTTCCTGTGCGACGGGCGCGGATTACTGATAAAAGAAACGGCACCAGACGATATGCTGCACTACCGCTACGATGCGGCAGGCAGGCTTATCGACGTGACGTCTGCGACCAACCATATCCAGTTGGAATATGACCTCCGTGACCGAGTAGTGCGGGAGTGGCTGAACGGCACACTTATCACCCGACTGTTTGACGATACTGTACACACCGTGACTCGGACACTGACATGGAAAGGCGAAGAAGACAGCGCGGCACTCACCAGCACCTTCCATTACCGCGCCACAGGCGAACTGCATCAGGTCATGCTACCGGACGGGGCGGAGCTGACGCTGGCGCATGATGCCGCTGGACGTGAATCTATCCGCCACAGCAAGGGCGGCTTTACGCAGCAGCGTGAATACGACGCCATGGGCTGGCTGACGCGGGAAATGAGCGGCCAGATGGCTGACGGTCGGTTACAACCGGTACAGACCCGGGAATACCTGTACGACGGCGCGGGCAACCTGACCGGCACCCGGCGCAACCGCGAGGCGGCAGGCTATCAACTCGATGCCAGCGGGCGGGTACTGTCTGTACTGAGCGGTGGCGCGGGTCGCACTGTTAACACCGAAGAACAATACCGCTACACCCGTAACGGGCTGCCACAGGACACGACAAGGCTGACCGAATGGCAGGCCGGACGACTGACTCAGCAGGACAACACTCACTACCAGTACGACAAGGCCGGAAGGCTGATACGCAAACAGGTGGTACAGCCGGGTTATCGGCCGCAGGTATGGCACTACCGCTGGGACAGCCGTAATCAGTTACGGGGAGTCGATACACCGAACGGCGAACGCTGGCTCTACAACTACGACGCGTTCGGGCGGCGTATTGGCAAACGCTGTGACCAGAAAGCTGAAGATATTCACTACCTGTGGGACGGCGACCAGATTGCCGAAGTACGGCACTATCGCGACAACCAGCTTATCAGCCGCCGTCACTGGGTGCATAACGGCTGGGAGTTGTTGGTGCAGCAGCGCCAAACTGTGGAGGGGAACTGGGAAACGGATTTTGTCACCAGCGGCCATAATGGTGAACCGCAGGCAGTCTTTAACCCGCAGGGCGAGCTTCGCTGGCAGACTCCGTACACCAACTTATGGGGCCAGCGTTATACAGATAATACTGAAAGTCTTGATCCGGGACTGGCCTTTGCGGGGCAGTACCGTGACGCTGAAAGTAGCTTATGCTATAACAGGTTCCGCTATTATGATCCAAGTGGTGGTGGTTATATCTCGCCAGACCCGATAGGGATAGCGGGGGGAGAGAATAACTACGGTTACGTCCAGAATCCGACCTGTTGGGTTGATCCGTTTGGGTTGGCATCTTGCCGTCTTACTTATATGGGAAGAACTCCAGGTAAAAAGACTAAAACAGGGCGAGCTGTTATTGAGCGAATGCGTGGAGAAGGTCGCATTCGTGGTTCTGGTGATAGGATGCAATTTAAAAGTTCAACTGATAGTAAGTGGTATCGTATTCAGGATGCTGATATGGCTCATTTAACTGATGCTGTTAAATATTGGAATCAAAAGGGTGGGTACTATGGGGCGAAGTCTAAAGAAGTCAGAGCCTTTATGCGGGACCCCAAAAACTATGAGTTAGAGTATTTTGGACATAACCGTTCTCAGGGTGCAAGCCTGCCTGATAGATATAGAAATCCAAGTGATTTTATTGGGCCTGCGGAAATCTCGCAATACTTTCTATGATTAAATAGGTGCGTAATGAAGATTCTTTCTGATGTAAGTCAAGAGCTAGAGGAATTAATAGTATCTGTAGTCGAAAAGGGTAATCACCTTCATGATAAAAAATCTTATGGGCAGGCATTAGAAGAATATAATGAAGCTTGGCGATTACTCCCTGAACCAAAGCTAGATTGGGAAATTGCCAGTTGGATTTCTGCGTGTATATATAGTGCATATTTCGACATGGAGGATTTTCATGAGGCTAAAAAATGGGCAGGAATTGCATTGCAAACCAGAGGGTCAGATATAGATACGGCTCCGTTAATTGATCTTGGGATGGTTTGCTATGAGTTAGAAGAATATGATATGGCTTATAAACATTTTCATGATGCGTATAGCTACGGAAAGAAAAGAGCTTTTCAGGAACGACCTAAAAAATACCTTGATTTTTACTTGAATAAAATGTCGAAGAATTGAGTTTTCTGTAAAATTCAAATGGCATAGAATTTATTATTTCGTAAATATCGTGATTATTAAATGAAAAATGGCAGATTTTTTTGAATAGTCAAAATTATTTAATAAATCTGTCTTTTTAATACGTAACCAGCTTAGGGGGTAGACATACCGATTGAGCGACTATGATTTGTTAGGGTGGATCATCGCTAAACGCTGTGGCCAGGACCTATGGGGAATACCTGTTGGACGGCGGCCATATAGCTGGGGTATGGCACCACCGCGACGTTGACTGGGGGAACATAAGGGCTGGGAGCAACTGGATCTATAGTGTTAGCATATTAAGTGCATTCTAAATTACGCCGAATACCGTCTAGTTCACCACTACTGAAACTCCGTTAATATGGTGGAAAAAGATGGCAAAGGTTGTCATCATGTGCACTAAATTGTAGGTCGTGAACGCTCTTGTGGCCTGTCGGTATCATCAGGACTGGTAACTTTCTTTTTTCAGCTACATCTTTCGGTAGAGCAGGTGGTTGGTGCTGTTGCATAGCACATAAGCTGTTTTCTTTATCGACAAGAAGAATAGTTTTTCCCTGCAGGTAGTAAACGGTGCCAATACACCCGATAACGCACCAAACCATAAGCGAGAGTGGTAGCTTGTCGCGGAAAAATCTAAACTTCAGCTGTTCATCCATCCAACTGATCTGATGCTGCCAGAAGAATTTATAATGCGCGTACCAGTCACTGAACAGGATCTGCTTGCTCAAGCAGTGCTGATAGTATTCGTTACGAAGATCATCTAGTCGTTTTAGTTGAGCAGTGGTCGGTGGGCTATTAGAGCTCTGTACCTCTCTATACAAGTCACGCAGTTTTTCGAGAGTTTTTGTTAAATACTGGGCAGCCTTTTCATAATCAGGTTTCTTATGGTCATAGTAAGATATATAGATCGCACAGATACCGAATATCAGCATTATGGCAGACGGAATTTTTGCACTCAGCTCGTCAATAACTAATGCAAATATACCAACAGCCATTGAAATGAATCCGATAAAGCCCGGAACTTTATCTACGATATCCAGAGTGGCCCAGTGCTTTTTACAACCGATACCAACGTTGTAGCCGATTTCAGCAGTAGATTTCAGAAATGCTTCTCTATTCATACAGCCCTACTCAATTGGAACGTGAATGCGGTCTTTGGCCACAACGACCCCATTTTGGACGACGTAACATTCCACGATATGGTCGCCAGCAAAATTAGTGTGCTCCGATATTGTAGAGTGGCCGCTATCCTTTACGATTTGGCCGCGCAAACAGTCCCGGCGCTCGGCTTCCTCGCCACGATTTAGAACTTTCCAGTACATCTGGCTGTTACCCGGCACTGTGTTATCGATTGCTTCAAATTTTAGGGACTTTTTAGGACTCAGTTTGAAGTTTCTCCGCAGCATAGAGCGCAACTTGCCCGGCTGAAATCCTGCTTGAGTGACTTCACAATCGATTTTAAGCTTATAGCGAATATCGACCGGGAAGCGATCTTCCACAAACTCTTCAGTCTCGCGGAAGGAACGTGCCGATGCTTTAGCAATCTGTTTCTCTGATGCTGGGAATCGGTTGCCATAGACTTTCTGCCATTTTGCGTTTTCGCCGTCGGTTCCCGAGGCATCAATAGCCTCGAGGCAAAGTTGGTGAGCCTTGCTGGCAGCGGTCTGGAAAGATTCCTTAACCTTGACATGCTGCCCGCTACCTAAGGCTGCATAACGTTCTTTTTTTGGTTCATCTGCCAAGTATTTGAAGAAGTCTCGGCTCAGCCAATCGTAATAAAAATAACTTCTGGAATCGTATTCGGTAGTGGAATTCAAAAAGTTGTGTGCCAGGGTGTCGATCAGCAGACCACCCATCGCCACGCCGTGTTTATTTTTCCAGGCTCTTGCCATTTTGCATAATCTACGCAGATTCCTGTTCTTTTCGGCATTCGCGTCCGCCATGGCCTTAATTTCGGCTCGAGGCTTGGTTATCTTCCAAGTTCCACCTTTACGCGTATCAGGAAATTTGAAGCTTCCATCCTCTTGTTCAAATGCAGGTTGTACCTCTACATGGAAGTTGGTATACAGCACCCTTACCACAGGGCTATCCACATAGATATCTGTTCTGGGATACCTAGCCTTCAAGGTGTCTTTGACAGCGGTGAGCAGCTTTGATTGACCACCGTCTATGTTGTAATCATCCCATTTGCTTGCAGGCATGATATAGATCATGTCCAAGTCTGAAATACCGCGTATGGCTGACCAACGGCCATAGGATCCTACCTGCAGATTATTGGCAATGGAGGAATCTGTGTTCCTGAATCGTTTATTTAGGCAAGACGTAATGTCACCGTATTTTCCGCTTATCTGTTCGCCGTTATCAATTTTTATATTTTCCAGAAACGTCTGGAATTTTTCAGCGATGCTCAATTTTCAAATCCTTATGTATTATGGGTGTTAGCAGATCGGCATGCCCACAACCCAAGTTCTGCATCCATAATAAGGTGGCGGTATATAGGCACCAAAATATAAAAAATCGAGCACTTTACTTGTAAGAGCATGCTGTTTGACTGTTAAGTGTAAACAGCTCATCTCCGCTATTCAAGCGATGAAATTTCAACCTGCGCTGGAAATCACGGAAGGAGTCGGCTCAACAACGCTTTGTTTGGCTACGACAAAGTAGTGTGGGGACTCTGGATAGGACAGCGGCAAGCCAACGGAGATTAGATATGAACTTTAAGAAACGACAAGCAGTTGAGATATTTCGAGATCAGTTATCTGGATCGCGCTATCTGATCTGTCTCGACGTTGAGGCAACTTGTGACGACTACCCAAAAAGCATGAGTGTTGCTGATAGAGCAGGCCATTCATTACTGGTCACTCCCGAGGAAATGGAAATTATTGAGATTGGGATTGTTGCACTGGACTTACGACAGCATTACCAGGTAGTGACCAATTTCTCTCAGTTTGTCCAGCCAATTATTCACCCTGATTTGACACCGTTTTGTAAGGCACTCACTGGGATCAAACAGAATGATGTAGATAGTGCCCAACCATTTTCGAAGGTTAGCCAGATAGTGGATACTTTGCTGCAGCCGTTTTTAATAGAGGGTGTGGTTTGGTGCTCTTGGGGCACTTACGATGCTGACCAAATTAAACGTGACTGCGTAAGGCTCGGTGTTAAATCATCTCTCAATGACCTCAAGCATCTGCCTGTTGATTTGTTCTACAGTAATGTTTTCGATACACCGGCGCCGGATTTGAAGAAAGCCGTGGAGTCATTAGAAATCACTTGGGAAGGTCAGTACCACAGAGCGTTGGATGATTCCCGTCATGTAGCACTGTTGGTGACCAAGCTGCTCGAAACGCTATAGCAGTTAGGCTCAACACCAGTTGATGTAGAATAGATTCCTGCAAGGTTCGAAGCCTAGGCAGAACGCGACTGTCTATGAATGGCAGCGGCAGTTCGGTGGCGATCGTCAGGCAGCAGCAGACATGATGCTATCCCCGAAATTTGATCAAGAGTGAGTTGTTTGGCTACCTGAAAGGCACATTTTCTGGTGTGTTAATGCATAAGATGTATTTTATTAATAGAAATTGTATGAATAAGTAGTGATACTATCATAAGAAATATCACTACTAAATCAATACCTCTTTATATAACATATTTTTTCTGAAGAATATGCCATATAAGTATAAATATACATTCGGTTTTTATAAGGATACTATCATTAATAGTCTATGCTCCAATATCATTCAACCATTTTTCAACAGTTCGAATTGGTAAGCCTAGTCGTTCCTGTGAACTTGTTTTTTGATCAATTGCAGCATTTTTTGTTTTAGCTTTTGCCTCATAAGCAGCGGCGACTTCAGCAGCAGCTGCTTCTCCAAATAATACTGATAGCTTTTTACCGAATTCTTCCGGTGTCTGGCTTTCATATTTAACTTCATAACCATAGTGATTGGAAAAAGCCAAAGCTAATTCTGTGCCAGTGACGGCTGGCAATATACCTACACTAATAACACCTGTTAATGAAAAATTAGTCAGCAAGGCTGCTGCAACATCTGCTATATCCAGATGGGAACACCATGAAACAGGAAAGTCATCCCTGAGTGGATAAGGTAGTTTATGTTCCTGTTTTACTGCTTCAGTGACAATCGGCAGCAATAGGTTTTCAAGGTATTGAACGGGGGCAACGATAGCTAAAGAAATGCCAGTATTTTCAATCCCACTTACTAATGCAGGCAAAGCCCTATTATCGCTGCTGCTTTCCAGTTTCCAGCCACTTGTGGAAATAACCACTCGTTTTGGTCGCGCTTTACCAACAGCTTCGGCGATAGTGTGTGCATAATGAAGACGCTGGTCTTCTGACCCTAATGGTAAATGAACGAACACACCATCAGCACCTGTGTACGCTTTAACAAGAGAATCTACAGAGGACATATCTACTGCTACCGCTTGTCCGTTTGCGATATCTGCAGGGTTACGTACAGCAGCAACCGCATTTTTCCCTTCTGCAATCAACATATTATATAATGGAGCACCTTGAGAACCTGTTGCGCCATGAATGATAAATTTCATAAATTATACCTTATCAGTAGTGTTTGAGATTTATGATAGTGCTATGATTGCATCAGTTACGTCAAATGCACTAATGGAGATTTTTAAGTGGGAAATCAAAAAAAACTATGCTGTGGTGTTGCTCGTTTTTTAGAATTGCTGGATGGCCCTTGGGCGACACTCATCGTTCGTGAGCTCCTTACTGGGCCCAAGAGATTTACCCAGTTACGTGACGCACTCCCCGGTATCAGTGCCCATACACTAACCAATCGCTTAAAAAAATTTGAAAAGCATTGCCTAGTTACGCGCACTGCTTTTGCTGAAACGCCACCAAGAGTGATATACGAGCTTACTGACATGGGAAAAAAACTGAACACTGTTCTGGAAGCCATGAAAGAGTGGGGAGATGCGGTTCCTGATGAAAACTTATCGCAATTTCCCGATATTTCTGGCTCTATAGCGGAGAAAAAATTGACAGACGTCTGCCCATTTAAAAAACAGAAAGTTCTTGATTAGATGATTTAATCACACCATTTACATTTAAAAGTTATGCGGAATTTATATTTTCACCCGTATAAAAAACGAACAAATGCATTTGGTTTTTTGAGCCGACCAGTAACATCATTGTTAGGAGACTGCCCATGGACTTGTCTATTCTTGCGAACGCAAACGCTTTATTTTCTGATATACTCAACGCCCATTAATTACCTTCGCTGTTCATTCTGTGCCAGCTTTTTTCTCATTGATTTAGTTCTATCTCTAGTCTGTGAGTATTATGTATAAGCCAGCCTGGGATGGCGTTCGCCTACATATTATCAATATCATTCATCTTATGTCTACCATAATCATGATGATATTTTTTTCTATATTGCTTCATTTTTTCGATTAAGAAAATTTAACTTTTATTTAAGGTTTTTACTTAATAAATAACAACCCCTAGCATTTAAGGTTATTGATTAAATAATGATTATTACATTTCTATTTAAGATCGGAATCCGATTTTTCATTTCTGAAAATTAGTAAAAAGGTAGTTACGAGTCTTATTAAGATGAGTACTGAAGTTTGAAGGACATTGCTACCTGGTTGTATGCGTTCTGGACGATGTTTTAAGAATGCTTGTAGGGAGAGATGTAGGAATGTAAAATTTACCATACTTATAGATATTGAGGTTTTGAAATGTCCCTGTTGACTCGTGACAGGCTTCTGAACGAGGCCAACCTGCTGATGCGTATGCGTGGCTATTCGGCTTTTAGCTATGCCGACTTGTCCAAAAAAATCGGTATTACCAAAGCGAGTATCCATCATCATTTCGCGACCAAGGATATCCTTGGTGAAGCCGTGGTAGTTAGGGCTATTGAAGAAAGTAGCGTGGTGTTTTCGAGTATTGAGAGCAAGTCTACGTCGGTTCGTGATCGTCTGACAGACTATATAGAAATTTTTGCTGAAGGCTATCGCACGTACCTGCTACCACTGTGCTGTGCACTTTCGGCCGATCTGGCTAATCTGCCTGACAATATCAAGTTACAGGCGACTTCCTACTTCGATTTCCAGATTAACTGGCTGACCCGGATTATTTCCGTGGGGATCGCCTCCGGCGAAGTATCACAATCACTTGATCCCGATAGAACGGCACTCATCATACTGAATATCTGTGAAGGGGCCAGTGTTGTGGCTCGAGCTACGCACAAGGCGAATATCTTCGAAGACAGCCTAGAGCAAATCCTTTTTATACTAACAGCTAATGTAGCCTACACTGCTTGACCGGAATGAGTATCGTAGTGACCTGTTCAAATGCATTACGATAGTCTGAAGGACTTGTCACACCATTAATTTGTTTAAGTACTTTCCCGCCAGGATTCATGATGACGGTTGGCAGCACCCCGATTTCATAACGAACTGAAAGCGCTGGTGATATATACCAGCATTGATGTGTGTGGTGCTAAGAGGCTCATCCAGACCGGCCTAAACTCCTTAAAGATGCACGCGCTGGCCCGAATAGTGGGTACTTAGCGCATGAAAACGAGCGACGACTACACTTTCTTTCCAGTCAATCTCACGGAAATTATCTTCGTTGTCGCATTGATATGCTACCATCTAGTAGGTAGATTTGGTTTGTGTTTCAATGTGGAGTGAGCTCAATGCCCAGTCGTTTGCTGATTTTTCAGGTGATAGTTGTCATGACAGCGTTTGCTGCCAACTCAGTGTTATGCCGTATTGCCCTGAAAGGAGGCCATATTGATCCTGTCAGCTTCAGTAATCTTCGTCTCATTAGCGGCGCTCTTGTGCTGCTTCCTTTCTTGCGGCGCAAAGTAGGTCATGTTCATTCTCGTTTGAATGTGATTAACAGTTTTCTGTTGATGATATATGCCGTCTTTTTTTCCGTTGCTTATATTCAGTTGGATACAGGAACCGGTGCTCTCCTGCTTTTTGGTGTGGTGCAGTTAACCATGGTGATTTACGGTCTCCTGCGGGGAGAGAAATTTACTATTGCGAGGGCAGCAGGATTGACACTGGCGCTTGTCGGTATGGCTCTGCTTTTACTCCCTGGAGCAAGCAGCGCTCCGCCACTTGGCAGCGCCGTTTTAATGGGGGTATCGGGCCTTGCCTGGGCAGCCTATTCAATCAGGGGCCGTTCAACAGTTTTCCCGGCACAGGCCACTGCCAAAAACTTCATGCTTGCAGTGCCGTTTTCTCTTCTTATTGCCTATTTTTTTGGCGTTTCTATCCGTGCTGACTTTACTGGTGCTGGTCTGGCTATTTTGTCTGGAGCTGTCGCATCTGCCGGGGCCTATGTCCTCTGGTACGCACTGTTGCCACGAATAGAGTCAGTTACTGCCAGTGCAGTTCAACTGAGTGTGCCCTGTATCGCCATGCTCGGAGGTGTTCTATTTCTGGGAGAGGCACTTACTTGGAGAATGAGCATAGCCATGATCGCTGTACTTTCTGGAATAGGGCTGGTCATACGGCCTGCATGCGCAGATAACAAATAATACTGGCTGTTGGCTATTCCATTAGCTGGTTTGTGATCTCTAAAACTTTCTATGCCTGTTAATACAGAGGAAGTTTTCAGTCAGTGTACTACCAATTAATCAGAGGTATTTATGAAAGAGCTGCACCCTATTATTGAAATTGATGTCTGGTCCGATCTTGTCTGTCCATGGTGCTGGATCGCTAAAAAACGTTTTGAAAAGGGACTGGCAGCATTTGAGTACAAGGACAAGATTATTGTCCGGCATCACAGCTTTCGGATTGCAGACAACAAGGCACCTCTATCTTATAAAGAAGCACTAAAGCATAAGTTGGGTGGTCTGCAGCAGGCGGAAATTATGATGTCTCAGGTTGCGGCTGCGGGTAAATTGGAAGGCTTGAACTATCTTTTTGACTCTATGCTTTTTGGTGATACAGAAGATGCACTGACGCTAGTTGCCGCCGCACGCCGCGACGGTCTGGGGGATGAAATGATCGAACGATTTTTTCAGGCAAGTATTGAAGAAGGTCGTTCTATTTTTGACCATAAAACGCTTATTGAGCTCGCGACTGAAGTTGGCATGTCTGCAGAGATGGCCAGTGCAGCACTGGGCGATATTACCCTGCGAGCGAGCATTGCTACTGATGAGAAAGCTGCAAGTGCCATGGGGGCAAGCGGCGTACCATTGTACGTTTTCAACAATAAATACGCTATCAGTGGCGCACAGCCAACTGAGCACTTCCTGAGGGCCCTACGACAGGTGTGGGAGGAAAATGTGGCCGAACTGAATGAAAGCTCATCATGTAATATGGGCGACTGCAAAATCTTACAGTAAACGTAACGGCGAATTTCCGCCGTTTTTCACGTTTTACTCTGCCTAGACATGCTTTTAGCATCGTGGACAGCCAGCACCGAGAGTAAAGGAATCTGAATGAACTGGTATTATGATCATGTTGAGATTGGCTACGGCGGAATAGCTTCCATCAATCGTGCGGTTATACTTGTAGCAGCAAGCAAATTATTGCCTGAGTATGACAAATAAACTGACTTTTCCCGTATAGACCTAGGGGTTGAAGATCCATACCACGCCTGAATGGCATCACTGTCCAGAAAGAAGACGATAGAAACTCTGCTGATAAGGGGTATGTTATTGGTTGTCCACTAGGTGATTTTTAATTTTTTAGCCTGCATCGGCATAATGATGTGTGATCCGAACTTATAATTCAGCAGGATTTCTATTTTTCAACAAAGCAGTTTGCATTTTAATTTTTATTAAAATGAATGAATTTATATAATTTATCATGTTAAAGGTAATATTTTTTTTCTAAATTCCAGGGGGGTTATCATTCTTTTTCGATAATTAAAGTTTACCATTGGCCTGATATTATCGGAGTTTGTCATTCATGTTACTTTCAGCTCTCTGGGAGATTGTTATGATGGATTTTCTACATAACAGAAACAATACATCTGAGAATCTCATCTATGAAAATAACGACCTTGGCTAGTGGAATAGCCTTTGCTCTGAGTATCATTGTATCCGGAGCTAACGCTGAATCGGACAAAGATCTATCAACAAACAAATCAATGAAACAGTTACAGATGCAAGAGATTCGTAATGCAACCGTTAAATTCACCTATGCAAATATTACGTTCCTTGTTGATCCGATGTTCGCAAAAAAAGGAGCGTATCCTGGGTTCGAAAATACATATCGTAGCCATTTGCGAAACCCACTGGTAGAGTTACCATTGCCTGTGCAGGATGTGATGAAGGGAGTTGATGCCGTAATAGTAACGCATACTCATCTTGATCACTGGGATCCTGCTGCTCAGGAATTATTACCAAAGGATATGCCTCTGTTTGTACAAAATAAGGCCGATCAAAAAACAATCCGTTCACAGGGATTCACTGATGTTCGCGTGCTTGATGGGCAGGCTATATTCGGTGATGTAAAACTCAGCAAAACAGGTGGGCAGCATGGCACCGATAAAATGTTTTCTTCACCGCCCCTCGCTGAGTTCCTTGGAGAGGCGATGGGAATTGTTCTCGAGGCTCCGGGGTATAAAACCGTTTATCTTGTCGGTGATACTATCTGGAGACCTGAAGTTGATAATGCCATTAAAGAATTTTCGCCTGATGTCATTGTCCTGAATGCTGGTTATGCACGCGTAAATGACTATGATGGTGCGATCATCATGGGTAAGGATGATGTTCTTCGGGCAGTGAATGTTGCTCCAAAAGCCAAAATCGTTGCAGTACATATGGATGCGATTAATCATATGGGACAAAACAGAAAAGAACTCAGGGAATTTATAAAGGAAAAGGGCATTGAGTCTCATGTTGACGTTCCTGAGGATGGCGCTGTACTGGCGTTCTGATGAAGCAGGGTATATGTGGAGGTTAATGAAATTTATCTGCGAAACCATGTCCTATGAGTAGTTGATATAAAGATGTGGATATTCTGCGGCTGTTGAGCATACTCGTTTGTTAAATAGGCATTTTCAGAGATGTAAATGCCTATTTTTCGTTTCAAGAATATGGAGGCTCATTCCAGACTGATTTGAAATCAAACCAACCCAATGAGTTCATGTGAACTCCCCGCAGGGTCGTGTTTTCCTGTAGGATTAGCCTGTTATGAAATAACGGTAACAGTGTATTACGGGTAATCAATAATTCAATCCAGTTTCTGACACACAATTTACCTCTTCGCCAATTATCTTTTTCAATTGTCCAGTCTTCTCCAGAAGCTTTACTGAATAAGGGATATCCAATAAAAAATGAGAATACAGAGAAATCAACGGGGTGAGGGAAATTTGCACTTCCCAACCAGATATCGGCATCGAAATTACCTGTTGCCCAATCATCATAGCTTATTTCATGTATGATGAGCTCTACATTATGAAGGGATAGTGTTTTTCTAATAATATCAGTCAACTCATGATGTTCAGAATGGTTTCTTAAAATAGCTATGTGAACAGATGATATTTCTGATGGTTTGTCACAGAGTCTATTATTCTTAATAATATGACAAGAAGGCAATAATCCGGTAGCTGGACTCCAATGTTGGTAGTACAGAGGATCAGCATATGAAAGTAAAGGTATAGGAGATAATACCTCGCATAGCCAACTTCTTACTCTTTGACGTGAACACAAAGGAGATCTTTGATCGAAAAGTAAAAAATAACAACCCTCTTCAAGTCTGCTCTCCGCTATTTTTTTTTCATCATTTTTTGTACCGAAATGTACATGATGTTCCAGAGGCCCGACAACTTCAGGCATAACCAGAATGTTAATCTCATCGATCAGCGCTCTGAAACCAAAGTAATAATCAAAAGCACGTAGTTTTAATAAGTGATCGGAATTTCTTACCACTTGATAAGCACCGGTACCGACTGGCAAATTTTTAAAGTTTTTCATTATCGAGAATTCTTCAGGAATAATCATTGCTTGTTCGCCAGCTAACAGCCATAGCAGCCATTTGTCTTCGTTTTTTAGTTTAATATCCAAAGTCAAATGCTCCGATTTTCCGAGGAAACAAATATTTGAATACAATGGCGATACTAACGCTCGTTTTAGAGAGGAAATAATATCCTGAACATTAAGTTCACGGCCATGGTGAAAACGGACACCAGGCCTGATGTAAAAGCGCCAATGTGTAGTTGTGAGTTGTTCCCAGTGATGCGATATATCGGGCTCTGGATGACCACTAAATTCATTAATACGTGTAAGGCCATTAAATATTTGTCTGATTAAGTTTTTTTCCGATCTTCGCAAGTAAGATCCCGGTAAGAATTGTATAAGGCTGCGGTAGTATAAAATGTTCAGAGAACTCTGTGTGTTGTTATTTATTTTTCTTATTATTTCAGTGAATAACTCATTGAGTTTTTTATTTTCTCCTGTCAATCTGATAGCTTGCTCAAAACAATTATGATTAAGCAACTCCTTGATTGTATCTTGATAAAGAATCGGTGCTTCGATAAGAAACTCAATATTTGATCGTCGTGACCTCCCAGAGGATGCATGCCATTTGAGCCATCCTGATTGTTCCATTTTATTCAGAAGCGTACGCATATGCCTTCGGGAACACCCTATCTGTGCTGATAGTTCATCAAGCGTTACGGGAATAGGGTTACCATCGAAAAAATCCCAGAGCTTCATAAATTGCTGTTTGAGTTTGATTGTTGTCATTATTAATTCTATTATGTTTTATCTGCTTATATTGTGCTGTAAGTGGATGATGGCTACGTTATATAAATTAGAATTCAATTTATTTGTTGTGCAACGCGTACTTTTATACTGTTAATACGACAGATCACTACCAGATTTTATCGTGATAATTTTTATTTCCTTATTTTACCCAAATGTTTGATTCGCCATTTTGTAGGGGAAATATAGTATCGTGACTTAAAAACTCGGCTGAAATGTGCTGCATCATTAAAACCCCAAGAGAATGCTACTGAAGATATTGATTCCTGTGACTTTGATTCATCTGAAAGATCTTTTGCACAACCGTCAAGGCGTTTTGACCATAAATAATGTGAAATAGATAACGGTTCATTTTTAAAAATTCTGTGGAGATGAGGGAGTGATAGCCTCAGTGCTTCTGATACTTTTTCAACATTCAGCGAGGGATCTCGTAGGTTCTGTGCAATATAATTCTTTATACGTGAAACATGAAAAGTATATATTTTTGAGTGTTTTTTTGAATTGTAGTAGTTTGAATCGATTAAGCAGGCTACAACCAAATTAATAACGCTTCGGGATAAACTGAATGCAATTGACTGTAAAATAAGCCCATTTTCTATGTCCTTACTCAATTGTTCAATATACAATAACAATATCTTCCCGGCTCCTTGTGAATTACTGGATACGGTGAGCAGTGGGATATCTTTTGCGGCTAATAAAGGCGTGATATAAGCACTGTTGAAACGAAGAACAATCTGAGACCATGGTGCATTGAAAGTGATATTACAGGGGGATTGATCCGAGAGTAGCAGCATTTCATTTTCTTTTAATTCAGAGCAATAATCTCCTGAAGAAATTATACAAACTCCTTTTCTTTGAAGAATTAATGTATATTCATAGTCATTGTTTTTCGGTTCTGTTTTTTCATAATCAAAATGGCTGGGAGCACCTTCTACGAAGGAAAGAATAAACTCAACCAGAAAGATGGTCCTGCTTGTGATATGTGATAAATCGTTTTTGTCAGGATTTAGACGAGTTTTCCTCCAGGGATCGGTAACATTAAGATAAGGGCCTTCAATTCCTGGAATCATAATTCACCATGTTAATAATCACAGACTGCTGCTCCCGAAAGGGAGCCGCGATCATTATTATGACTTATACAGAGATGCGCCGTTGGATTCAATCACATTCTTATACCAGTTAAAGCTCTTCTTCTTGCTCCGGACAAAGCTACCTTGGCCTTCATCATCACGATCCACATAAATAAAACCGTATCGTTTTGACATCTGAGCAGTCCCAGCACTGACGATATCTATCGGTCCCCATGACGTGTAACCCATGACCTCAACACCGTCATCAATGGCATCTTTTACTGCCTTAAGGTGCTTTTCAAAATAGGCAATTCGATAATCATCATTGATTGAACCATTTTCTTCAACGATATCTTTTGCCCCAAGTCCATTTTCAACAATGAACAGCGGTTTTTCAAAAAGCTCATACATCAGGTTCAGACTGTGACGCAGCCCTTGGGGATCTATCTGCCAGCCCCATTCTGATTCTTCGAGATAAGGGTTGGGGATCATATTATGAACATTAGCCCGACGAACCTCAGCGTGTGCTTCATCTTCAGTGGCACAACCACTCATGTAGTAGCTGAATGAAATAAAGTCGACCGTGTGTTTTAGCACATCAAAATCGCTGTCAATTGTTATCAACTTTACATTATTTTCTTCAAACAACCGTCTGGTATAAAAAGGATAATAGCCCTTAGCCTGAACTTCGTTGAAAAATTGCCATTCACGGTTTTGCTTGTAGGCACACTCAATGTCATCTGGTTTACAGGTGTATGGGTGAACCAAACCAACAGCTATCATATTACCGATTTGTGAGTCTGGAATAATATCGTGGCAAAGTTTTACGGCTTTCGCGCTGGCAACCAGCTGATGATGCAGTGCCTGATAAATATCTTGCATACTGCTACCACGCGGTAAACCAACACCAGTAAAGGGTTCCAGCAACGCAATATTAATTTCGTTAAAGGTGAGCCAGTATCGTACTTTATCTTTGTAACGTTCAAAAACCACTTTCGAATATTTTTCAAACATATCAATGGTATCTCGGCTTAACCACCCTTGATATTTTTCTACAATATTCATTGGCATCTCAAAATGAGATAATGTCACAATTGGTTCAATACCGTACTTATGGAGCTCAGCGAAGACATCATCATAGAATTTTAGTCCTTCTTCATTTGGCTGACTGTCGTCGCCATTCGGGAAGATACGAGGCCAACTAATAGACAAACGCAGGCAGGTAAAGCCCATGTCATGAAATAGTTTGATGTCTTCTTTATAGCGATGATAGAAATCTATGGCCTCTTTTTTTAGGTTCAATAGACTTCCGTCCTCTGGGGCGACAATTTTCCCGAATAATCCCCGAGGAAGATAATCCGCTGTTGATAATCCTTTTCCACCAGTAGTATATGCCCCCTCAGTCTGGTTTGCGGCAATGGCACCACCCCATAAAAAATGTTCAGGGAAAGAAACGCTCATGAGAACTCCTTAACAAGTATAAAATTATTTACCGTTGACCTTTGAAAAAAACAAAGTCAGTACAACAGCTATGACAAAAGAACAGACGGACCCTGCAATGCCTGCATAAAAAGAAGCATCAAAGCCACCTGTGGGAATGAACTGAGTAAAAGCAAAAATGCTAGGCATACCGAATGACCACATTGTTGTATGGAAATAACCAATGATGCCACTACCAATAGCGCCGCCCACACATCCAAAAATAAACGGAGTACGTAAGGGTAAATTGACCCCATAAATAACGGGTTCGGTGATACCAATAATCCCTGCTGGGATAGCCGAACCTGCAATACTTTTCAGTTTTTTATCCTTGACCTTTAAGAATACGCCTAGCGCTGCGCCAGCTTGTCCCAGAAAAGCGGGTAGGATCATCGGGGTCATGGTGTCGTGTCCCAGCACTGCGAAATTGTTTAACATCAGCGGGATCATGCCCCAATGCAGGCCGAAAATAACGAAAACCTGCCAGAATGCCCCCATGACCATACCCGCTAACAATGAGCTGAAGCCGTAGATCGCCTGGTAACCTGCTGAAAGTATATGACTCAACCATGTTGCGGCGGGGCCAATAAACAGGAAGGTCACGGGAACAACGACAGCTAGGCAAATTAACGGAACCATAAAACGGCGTATTGCGCTGGGAATGATTGGGTCAATCAGGCGCTCAAGACGAGACGAGAGGAATGCCGCAAAAATAATCGGAATGACTGAAAATGAGTAATTGATCAGTACAATAGGAATACCTGTAAATTCAAGCGATAGCGAATTTTCTCCGGTAATGGAATACAGAGCCAGTATTGAAGGGTGAACCAGTGCACCACCGATTGCCATACAAATGAATGGGTTCCCACCAAATTTCTTCCCTGCCGTATAACCAAGCATCAGCGGCAGGAAGAAAAAGAAGGCATCACCCGCAGCATTCAGCAGTACATAAGTCCCAGATTTAGGGTCCATCCAACCTAATGTTGTGCAAAGAACAAGTATGCCTTTAAGGATACCTGAAGCCATTAACGCACCCAGTAGCGGTGTGAAAATGGAGGCGACTAGGTCAATCAGATTAAATTTGTTACTTTTTTCTCCATCAGAATTTTCAAGCGGCGACTCTGAATTTTCAACGGTTCTGACCATTACTGCATACACGTAATTGACGTCATTACCAATGACAATTTGCAATTGCCCACCGCTTTCAACAACGGCGATGACACCCTCAATTTCTTTTAGCTTATCTTTATCATATTTACTCATATCATTTAAAATAATACGAAGGCGTGTCGCACAATGATTGAGGCTTTTGATGTTTTCTTTTCCACCAATATTATTAAATATTCTATCTGAAATGTTATCGTAATTCATAGCTAGACCCTTTTTATGATTCTGTCAATTGTGGGTATATGAAGGTTTAAGCATTATAATTTGCTTAAAAGATAATTCATCCTGGGAAGACAATGTGCATGATACAATTTGTAACTTTCACAAAAATAGTTTTTGTTCAATAATCCATTTTTAGACGGCAAAAATCGATGCTTCTGGCATCCACCGTTACATACTGATAAATACTCGCATTTATAGCATTCTGTATCCATATTAGTAAGTTTACGTTTTGAGAATTCTATCTGTTGTTCTGAGTTAACGATAGAAGAAAGCTCTTTTTCGTTGATATTACCGAGTTTGTGCTCAGGGAAGACAAAATGATCGCAGGAATAAATATCACCATTTTTTTCAATAATTAGATTAGCACCGCAATATTCATTGATTACACAGCTACTTTTTCCACTGTGTTTTTTGGTCATTGTTTCCTCAAAGTTCATAATGAAAGTTTTACCGATATCTTTGTGAAACCACTCATCAAATATAGTGTTAAGAAAACGACCAAAATCGCCAGGTTTCAATGACCACTCACTAACATTACAATTTCCAGTAAAATCGGGATCGACAAGCCAAAGTCCGTCTTTCTTATTACTCTCATTTATGCGTTCTACGAGCGGAATAAATTGGATGTAATGGCTCCCAATGGATTTCAGAAAATTATACACTCTGAGTGGATCATCCATATTTTTCTTGTTAACCACGGTGAGCGTATTAAAATCTACATTAAATTTTTTAAGTAGGTCAATGGCCTGGATGATTTTTTCAAAACTTCCTTTATTCGAACGTGTACGACGATACCGATCATTAAATTCACGATCGCCATCAATAGAAATACCGATCAGAAAACCATTTTCCTTGAAAAATTCGGCCCACTCTGCATTGATCAGTACACCATTAGTCTGAAAATAGTTATTGATTTTCTTTTCATGACAATATTTTTTTTGTAATTTTAATGCTTTTTTATAAAAATCGATTCCAGCGAGTGTCGGTTCTCCACCCTGCCAAATAAAATCCACAATATCAACAGACTGAGCAAGTATTGTCTGCTTGATATAATTCTCAAGTGTTTTATCATCCATAATAAGTTGAGAGGAGGGATGTAGTTTTTCTTTTTCAAGATAATAACAGTATTCACATTTAATATTACACGTCGAACCTGTTGGTTTCGACATTAACTGAAAATGCGTTATTTTATCCATTCTCAACTCCGGGGACATCTTCTGCTGGAAAGGGGGGAGTTTTGCATTTCTCCCCCCGAGATTGTGTCTACTTCAGTGTGAATATTATTTTCTCTATTTCCCCACTGAACTTGCTGCTCTCATGGGTGTAAAGATCATCCACTGGCGATACGCTGTCCATACCAATATCAAACCCCTCAGTCATATCAACAAGTAACCAGAAGGTGGTCTCTGTCCGCTTACGGTCATTCTGGACCCCATCGATATTCAGCGTAAATTCTCCTCCAGAGCGACGTTTCTCCTCATCGGATGCGAATTGCAGGACGATATTATGTTCACCTTTCTCCAGACGCTTTTTACTTTTAACTTGCACAACATGTAATGGTGAAAGTTTGTAAGTAAACCAGACATAGCCATCATGCAGGAATAAAGAATAACCGGAATAACGTCCTCCTTGAGCGACCAATACTCCCGTCTGTTTTTCTTCATTGAGCTTGATTTTTGCTTCAATTTTGAAAGAAGAACCTAAAGGATTAGGGGCCGCACTTGGGGGTAAATTTTCCACCGGATCGATATATTCAAACACTTTTCTACCACGGCGATAATCAGGACGAGCCTCATTATTGAAGAAGTTCAGCCCCTGTAATGGATAGACGTTATGTTTGCCAGCATTAAGCCAGAAGAGCGCCTTCATCTGTTCAAGTTTTTCAGGGTATTGCTTTGCCATATCGGTTGATTGAGTAAAATCTTTGTTCAGGTCATAGAGTTCCCACTTACGATCGTCAATTTTGACCGGTGGTTTAGCCTCTTTATCCCAGAATGTCGTCGCAGGTGTTGTTGAGGCAATCCATCCGTTTTCGTAGTAGGCAATATCCTGACCTAATGCGAAAACCTGCTGTTTACGATGTGAAGTGGCTCCAGGTTCAGAAAAGGTATATGCCATGCTGATACCCGATATTGGCTTCTGGGCTATTCCATTGAGTACATTTGGTGCTTCCACTTTTGCGGCATCTAATATTGTCGGCATAACATCAGTGACATAGTGGAACTGTGTGCGGAAGGTATTGGGTGACTGGATGTGTTTCGGCCAGTTGATTACCATACCGTTGCGGGTTCCTCCAAAGTGTGACGCGTAACGCTTGGCCCAAGGGAAAGGGGCGTTCATTGCCCAGCCCCATGCTGCGGGGATCAAGGGATAACTCTTGATGGTGCCAATATCATTAATACGTTTTACGCGTTCTACTAACGATTCTGATACGCCACTCAGGCTTGATGTGTCATACAGGTGGCCTTCCGGTCCGCCTTCTTCCGGTGCACCATTGTCACCCTGGATATAGATGATCATGGTATTATCCTGTTCGCCGATTTTTTTCACCTGATCAATAACCCGGCCTACCTGATAATCTGCATTCGCTAACTGTGCGGCATAAGCTTCCATATGTCTGGCATAAAGGCGTTGCTCATCCTTTGATAATTCACCCCAGACTGGCAGCCCATCAGGTCTTGGTGCATCTTTTGCGTTTTGCGGAATAATCCCCATTTTCTTCTGGCGTGCGACAGTTTCTTCCCTTACCGCATCCCAGCCTTGGTCAAATTTCCCTTTGTATTTTTCCAGCCATGCATCCGGCGCATGGTTAGGGGTATGCGCAGCGGCAGTCGAGTAATACATGAAAAAAGGTTTATCCGGGGCTGCCGCATGTTGTGCTGTCAGCCATTTGATTGCTTTATCCGATAAATCTTTGTCCAGATTGTATGTGGTCGGGTTAGATGATGTAGGAACTGGCGTGGTGTTCTCAAACAAATTGGCTTCAAACTCACTGGATGCTGACCCAAGGAAACCATAAAAATATTGGAAACCAAGCCCTATTGGCCAGCGAGTGAATGGCCCAGCCGGACTCTGTTCCCACACGGGGGTAATATCCCATTTGCCAAACATGGCGGTATTGTACCCTTCATTTTTCAGAACCTGAGCCACAGTGCCTGCCGATGTAGGGATTACTGAGTTGTATCCGTCGTACCCGTTGGAAAATGATGAAACAACCCCCATGCCCACTTCATTGGGGAGACGACCCGTGAGTAATGACGCACGAGTAGGAGAACACATTGAGGTTGTGTTGAAGCTGGTATATTTCGCTCCGGTTTCCGCTAGTTTGTCCATAGTCGACGTGGGGATCGGGCCACCGAATGTGCTCGCCGAACCGAATCCGACATCATCGGTCATGATGACAATAATATTGGGGACATTTTTAGGCCCATCTTCTCTGGCTGGCCAGATGGGGCCGCTTGATTCATCAAGCGTGCGCCCGACAATCTGTTGGCTGCTTTCCGACGTGTCGGTAGCACTGGCGGATATAAACGGCTGATAAGAAAATAGGGCGCTGAGCATTAATGCTAAAGATGTTTTTCGCCATTTTTCATCATTTTGGGGAGGTTTTGCTGTTATGAGTAAGGCCATAGCTAAATCCTTATTTTCCATTGTTATTGGGTCAGATATGTGTGATATGACGCTTTTGTTAAAAAAATCTTATGTAATTTAAACCAACCACTGGATCGCCGTTTTAACCAAAAATAGACATGAAGCACACCTGCACATGAGTACTTCTCAATACCGTACTGAAAGCTACATGGTTACTATAAAAACCACGTATTAAGATACGTTCATATTCTAATAAGTCGGACAGATATGTCTTGCCTAAAAAAAACTCATCACTTGACTAATCAGTGCATAAGGAGAGGTGGGTCATGTTTTTCAGTCGAAGGGTGTTCACAGGTGCAAAGGTAATTAAATATGATGAAGCTCCAGAAGTTAAAGTGGAGTTTCTGTTTTAATTTATTGATATATATGATTTTATGCTTGATTTTTTCCTATTATCTTGTTTTTCATACAAATGAGAAATTAAGGGAATGATCATTATGGAGGCCAGAGGCTTGCGAATCACTTCGGGCTTCGATTAGACCAAAAATCTTAATTTTGTGCTGGCCAGATTTGATGTTGGCACCAATTTAGTGATTAAAAAACGTGCTGCAGACATCATGTGGTTGAACGACTTTGTTATCCAAAATTATAATCAGGTTATCTGTAAAATACCTGAAATGAATATTAACCCCAGATATGAAAAGGGTTATGAGTGTGTTTTTAAATTCCTTAAGATCTCTTCGATAAGGATGGGGGTACTGAGATTTCTTTATTGTCAGTGTTTTCTTCTGCTATTTTCTTTTAATTATTTTTTCTGAAGGTCGATAATGAATAAATATAACCTGAAGCTAATTATGTTATTTTTTCCACTAATGGTGTCTACCAACCTTGTTTATGCTACCCCTCTTATCATTGAACAGCGGCTTGAGATGCTGGAGAAAGAATTTCGGGCGAACAAACAAGTACTGGCCAGTACACAACAAGAACTCGCTGAATATAAGAAGGCGAATAAAAATTTCCCTTCAGAAATTAAGCCCACCTCTACTAAAAAGATGATGGTAAAAGATGCGACAACAGTTGTGCCTAAGGAAATAAAAGAGGCTAATGTTACTGATGCAGTATCTCTTGCCGACATTAGTAAGTATGTTAAGGACGATATTGGATTCAGTGCAATAGGTTATTTCCGTGCAGGGTGGGGGACGTCATCAAATGGAGGGCCGAAATCCTGGGCTATTGGTTCTCTGGGACGTTTTGGTAACGAATACACGAACTGGTTTGATTTTATCGCGAGACAACGCGTTTATCGTGATGATGTGCATGAGATTAGCGCGGTTTTAAAAATAGACGGGAATGTCGGGCAGGGGCAAGCTAATGCCTGGTTTGGCGATGATTCATCGAATGAAAATAAATTACAGTTCCAGGATCTGTATATCACCACTAAAGGATATGTCCCTTTTGCTGAAGGTGCTGATTTCTGGGTCGGACGTCGTGCTTTAAAAGCCTATGAACTACAGATGCTTGACTGGAAAATTCTTCGCGGGAGCGCAGGTACTGGTTTTGGTATCGAGAAATTGCCAGTGGGTCCCGGAACTATGGATTTCGCTATCACCAGAGAAGACTTGAAAGTCTACAGTACTGCCTGTGACATCGGTACGAAATGCAATGATACAAGCGATACGAATACAAATCAGGTGGAGTTAAGATACAATAACCTCCCTCTTGGAGATAACATAACATTAAGTTTTTCTGGTAAGTATCTTGCGCCGAATAAAACCGATACTCAGAAGAAAGGCAGTAATGAACAGCAATATTATGATTTAAAAGAAACATGGTTTGCACACGCTCTGTTAAAAGCAAAATTACCTCGTGGCGGCTTTAATGATTTTGCTTTACAGGCGGCGAATAACTCCATAGCCAGTAACTTTTCTAACTACTCAGATGCAACGGCATCTTATGGTTATGGGAATTTCTATTACGGTGACCATACAAATGGTATTGCGTACAGACTGATATCACAGGGTGAAATATATCTTACCGATAACGTCATTATGGCAAATGCAGTGGTGCTCTCGGCTGGCAAAGATATTTTCAGCCCAGATACGGGAGCACATTCTGATTTCGAAAGTATAAGAGCAGTGGTCCGCCCGTCTTACATCTGGGATACCTTCAACCAGACTGGAGTTGAACTGGGTTGGTTCAAGCAAAAAAATACGGACTTCAACGAGAATAGTTATACCGAATCGGGCACAAAAACCACGCTCTTTCATGCCTTCAAAGTGGGGACGAGTATGCTGACCTCTAGGCCAGAGATACGCTTTTACGGTACCTGGTTACATGTTCTTGATAACGATATTGATCGCTTTACTTTCCCCGACAGAAAAAAAGATCAGTTCACTGTAGGTGTTCAGACCGAGGTGCTATTCTAACTATCATTGTTGTGAATCAGTCTTTAAGGGGCGATTGCTGTAAAATCGCCTCTTATTTCAGAAAAAATACCGTATCATAAAATTTCAGATGGTGCGGTATTACTTACATGTTACTCGAAGAGATTACTGCATCACCGGATACTGCAATGTGTACCCCAGCATCTTTCAACAGATTTCCAATCATGCATGATTTGTCTGCATCCTCTACCAGAGCCTGCGCATTTTTTAATTGCGCCTGCGTGGTTTCTTCATTGAGTGCAATTTCCACATTATGTACGATTTTCATGTTCGCTTTTTGTGTGCCAGTTAATTCTGAACGCAGTGTGATACCAGATGCTGGAATGTTGTGGCCCTGTAACATGGCTGCAAGAGTCATTAAATAACATGATGCAGCGGAGGCCAAGAGCAGATCCTTAGGATTGGCTCCTTTTCCGGTGCCGCCAAAGTGCTGTGGAATAGCGACAGGAAGTTTCATTTCCTCAGATTCGATAATACCTGAGCCTTGGGTTAAACCAGTCCAGTCGAGTGTCAACGTTGTCATAATTCCCTCTTTCATACAGTGATAATTTTCACTACCTAGCTTCTGCTTGAAATGTTAAAGTGACAAGTGTCATTATCGACATAATTAGGGGTAATAACGACAATGGATGACGTGCTCACTGAAGAGATTGGGTTGTTGCTTTATCCTGGAGTTCAGCAGGCGGCAGTACTTGGTCTGACGGATCTGTTTTGTGTTGCAAACCAGTTTTCGTCTACCGGTAAAAAGAATAGTGGGAAAATTTTGCGGGTATCGCACTGGCAACAGAAGGAAATGTCCTCTGAGCCGGTGCGTGTTTTTGATACTGGCACCGAGGACGCTGCCTCGGTGATTTCTGCAATGGTCATTCCCCCAACATTGACTAATCCTGTAAATGTTGATGTAGCTGACGAAATGACAAATTGGCTTCGTAGCCAACATGCCCAGGGAGTGGTTCTGGGTTCTGTGTGCGCAGGCGCATTTTTACTGGCGGCAACGGGCCTTATGACCGGCCGCCGAATGACCACGCACTGGGTATATGCGGATCTCTTAAAACAATGTTTCCCATCAGTGCTTGTCGATGCGGATCAACTGATCATTGACGATGGGGATATCATCACTGCGGGTGGACTGATGTCCTGGACAGACATGGGACTTAGGCTTGTTGACCGTCTTCTTGGGCCAACCATTATGGTCGAAACCGCACGGATGTTGTTAGTTGATCCTCCGGGCCGCGAGCAACGGTATTACAGTGTTTTTTCTCCAATACTGACTCACGGTGATTCTGCTGTTCTCAAAGTGCAGCATTGGTTACAGGCGACTCAGGCTAAGGACATCAGACTCTCGGTACTCGCTGCGCATGCTGGTCTTGAAGAGAGAACATTTCTGCGTCGCTTCCAGAAAGCGACTGGGATGACGAGTACTGAATATTGTCAGCGCCTTCGGGTCGGTAGGGCTAGGGAATTGTTGCAGTTTGAGACTGCATCCATTGAGCGCGTTTCATGGGACGTCGGTTATCTCGACCCTGGGGCTTTCCGTAAGGTATTTACTCGGATTGTGGGGCTTTCACCCGGCGAGTATCGGCGTCGTTTCAGCGCTGGCACTAGTCAGCAATCATCTGCGATTGCTAAGAGGGTCGAGACGGCTCAGAAGTGAACGAAAGGCAAAACTGATTTTTACGAAATTGATGACGACCATGTCAGGGGCATTCTTGTTAATATGGAAAGCCACATCGATGATGTGTCCTTCTGATGAAGAATAAGCGAATTTATGCCCGTTGTTGTGGTACTTAAGATCTCTCAGCGGATTGCTCATTAAGCGATGAGTGGTCATCCACTTGCACAATTTATATTTAGTAGTACCGATGTAAAAATGGGCCACATGCCAATGTAAAACAGACCCACGGTAAAAGAGGCAGCCCATATTGACATTGGCATTACGTGTGGAGATTGCAGTTCTTTTACGTCAGGGTCTCTCTATTCGGGGCATTGCATAGTAGGGTTCTATAAAGGCAAATCCCAAAATGCGCTTGCCAGAGTCGTCTTCAAGCAGCACCCCTGCGCGTCTTCGCCAGTTCCCAGATCCGTGCCGTCGATACGCCGTCTTCGATAATCGGACGAGCGATTTCCATCGTTTTTGTGTCAGCGAGCGTAGGATGCCCCGTGCCGAAGGGCGGCTGTGGATTATATTCGATGACTAATTCGAGAATCCTGGCATAGTCTTCACCAGCAATCACGCCAGCGAGCGTCAGGCCAAAATCGACGCCCGCGGTTACGCCGCCACCGGTCGCCCGGTTGCGGTCAATCACAACACGTTGGTGGGTCGGGATTGCACCAAATGCGGCCAATGTATCGATTACTGACCAGTGCGAAGCTGCGCGGTAGCCCTCGAGCAACCCAGCCATACCGAGCAGCAACGCTCCCGAGCAGACGGAGCACACCCAGGTCGCATCAGCTCCCTGTCTGGCGACAAAATCCACCATTGTGCTGTCCTCCAGCACATCAATGGAGGAGGCTCGACCGCCAGGCACGAGAATGATGTCAGGTGAGCGGGATGCTGTTTTGAACGACTTATCCGCTATCAACGCCACACCAGCGTCAGTCATGACTGGTCCTGCTTCGGCTGCGACACATTCAATCCGTGCATTGGGCAGCATAGACAGGGTTTGCTGCGCACCGATCAAATCTAACGTCGTAAAGTCTGGGTACATTATACTTTGAATCAGCATGGAACTCTCCGAGTAAGCCTCAAAAAACCGTTTACTGAGGACTAAATATAGGGGAGCGATAGCCAATAAGTCGGCTTTTCTCCAGATCAGTTGTTAAATAAATCTTCCTATACATCGAAAACGCTCTCCGAGAAAAACAAGGTAATTCAATGCGTTAAAAGTAATTGCGTGCCAGGCGATGTATTCGCTACATCGTATTATGGCTGCTACCGCAAATGCAATAAACTTATAAATCTTTGCGCCAATCTTCGCAGTTTTTCGGCGCTTTTCTCAAATTTCAGTATTCCGCGTATGGTATCTGGGTTCAGATTTGCGAGTTCGCCGACGAGATTAAACATGGCATGGTGATAGGTATTCCAATTTTACATTCGAGTCACCTCTAGGGCCATTCTATATACACCCTTCTAAGGGGCTAGTCGTTATTTAAGTGCTGTTGAACAACAGATTTGGATTACACAGAAACTGGTGTGTAACTAACTCTCATTAATAAGCAACCTACTGTATTACTGTTTCGACAAAAGCCTTGAGAAAATTCGTTTTGTCGTTTTTGGCACTTTTAATGTCGATAGTGCCACTGTTTTGGTTGTTACCCTACTGCCATAATAGTGTTCATTAAAAGCGCAAACAGGAAAACATCATGAAACAACGTGGTTTAATCGTTATTGATCTTCAGAATGAGTATCTACCGGACGGCAAGCTGCCTCTTTCAGGGATTGAGGCAGCAGCAGAAAATGCAGCAAAAGTGATTGCCGATGCACGACAGAAGGGGATACCTGTTTTCCATATTCGTCATGAATTTGCTAATGGAGAGGTCCCTGTGTTTGTGCCGGGCACTGAAGGGGTAGAGATTCAGCCTGCTGTGGCTCCGGTGGCTGGAGAACCAGTCATTGTCAAAAATTACATTAATGCATTTCGTGAAACAGATCTCAAACAGCAACTCGATACGCATGGGGTTGAGGAAGTGGTCATTGTTGGTGCGATGAGCCATATGTGTGTAGATGCGTGTGTGCGGGCATCCGCTGATATGGGCTACCCAGTTACGGTATTGCATGACGCTTGTGCCACGCTTGACCTCACCTTCGGCGGCGTAACGGTTCCCGCTGCTCATGTGCATGCGGCGATGATGGCTGCATTTGAGTTTGGATATGGTACCGTGAAGTCAACAGAAGCATACCTTTTCGTCTGACAAGCGTTATATCCTTACATACCATCCAGCCTGCTGGTGTTCGCTCTATCACAGGAGCGTCGCCAGTTGTTTCCCGGCATTGTCAGAATAGGCAATGCCGTTTTAGTTATGCTTATTTCTGGTTTTCTTCACGACATGTGTCAGATCGCTAACTGTATTTACCGCTTTTAGGTGAGTGCTGCCCCTTCCGGTGAATTTTCATAATGAGGTCGTAGTCCTATCAGTGATGAAATTTATCTACATTTTATCGATAAATGACCCGATTTCATCGAAAACTGACCTTTTGCCTTACGGCGAGATTTCCTGATTCCACCATAATAACAGCAACGGGCCATGACACTCTCTGGCTACCGCTCCTTATTTGCCTCTTAAAAGAGCCATTATTATGAAAATCATACAAGTACGTAATGCCACCCAGATTATTACTTATGCGGGTAAGAAATTTCTTATCGATCCAATGTTGGCTGATAAAGACGCATGGCCGGGGTTTGAAGGTACTGTAAATTCAGATATCCGTAACCCAATGGTGCCATTACCTTTTGATACAGACACGCTATTGGATGTCGATGCCATTATTGTCACCCACACTCACCCGGATCATTGGGATGAGACCGCAGTTAACGTTATTCCTAAAGATAAACTTATTTATGTCCAGAATGATGGTGACAAACAGCTCCTGTGTACGCAGGGGTTCACCAACCTGGTCACTCTTTCCGAATACAGCCAGTTTGGCGAAATTTCATTAGTCAGGACTGCTTGTCAGCATGGGTCTGACGCAGCTTATGCTGACCCCCAGATGGCTGCACTTTGCGGCGACGCCTCCGGTGTGGTGTTTCAGCATCCCGATGAGAAAACACTTTACCTTGTCGGTGACTCAATCTGGACTCGGGATATTGCCAGTAATATGTGCCAGTACAATCCGGGAGTGGTTATCATGAACGTCGGGTGGGCTCATGTTCTGGGATTCGGTGCCATTATTTTCGGTAAAGAGGATGTCCTGAAGGCTCATTTCCTGTTGCCTGAAGCTCAGATAATCGCCACACATATGGAGGCCGTAAACCACTGTCTGCTGACCCGTAGGGAACTGCTAGAGTACGCAACCGTAAATAAAATTCAGGATTTTGTCATTGCTCCAATGGATGGTGAATCTGCCATCCTTTGACTTTACCTATGTTCAGGAACTGGTATGTCCACGGTTACGGTCGCTATTGTTATCACTGAAGGGTTCAGTACCTTTCATCTGTCAGTTCCGTTGATTCTTTTCAGTGATGCTGTAACGGAACAGAAACTTTTTGTCTGCCGGATTTGTGCGGAACAGCCCGGAATTATTTGGTCAGATGAAGGTACTGCCGTCAGGGCAGAGTATAATCTGGATGTACTGCCAGAATCCGATATTGTCATTATTCCCTTCTGGAATAATGTTAAGGAAAAACCTTCACAGTACTTAATGGATGCACTGGTAGCCGCTAGAGGCGCGGGCGCGAGTATCGTCGGGCTTTGTCTCGGTGGTTTTGTACTGGCTTATGCTGGTCTCCTGGATGGACATCGCGCTGCTACACACTGGGAATATGAAAAAATATTCCATCAGCTATTTCCGAAGGTGCGGCTCGATGTCAATGTGCTTTACACAGAGGATGATGGTCTGGTTACTTCGGCTGGAACGGCTGCGGCTCTGGATTGTTGCCTTTATCTTATCCGCCAACGTTTTGGTAACCAGTTGGCGAACCGGATAGCTCGCCGGATGGTCGTACCACCGCACCGTAATGGTGGTCAGGCTCAGTTTATTGAACAAGTTGTTCCCCGAAGTACGACAGACAACCGAATAAATATGCTGCTTGATTATCTACAGCGAAATCTACATCAGGTGCATAACATTGATTCTTTGGCGCGGTTTGCTTCCATGAGTCGTAGAACGTTGACTCGGCATTTCCTGAAGGCGACGGGGATGTCTGTTGGTGACTGGTTGACAACAGAGCGTCTACATCGTAGTCAGGAATTGCTTGAAATAACACGATTATCTGTCGAGCAGGTATCAGATAAAGTTGGTTTTCAGTCGGTTATTACCTTCCGGCAAATATTCCGAGAGAGGACAGGAGTTAGTCCGAGTGACTGGAGAAAAACATTCCGTGGAACAAGTGATGAAAGCAATCAAAGGCAGGAAGATGGATTATGACGTTCGCAATAAGGGCCTGCTATGGCTATTCCCACTAAGGGTATTCAGTTGAATAAGCTGGGGGATAAGGTGTCCACTATTCATGTCGCCGTACTTGCTTTTCAAGGTGTGAGTCTGTTTCAGCTTTCTGTGCCTGCCGTCGCATTCGGAGTGGTGAACAAACCGCTAGGTTTTCCAGACTATGCGGTACGGATTTGTGCCCATATACCGGGTCGTATCACGAGCGATCAGGGGATTGTTATCGACGTTCCTGATGGGTTGGAGGTGATGCGACAGGCAGATATTATTGTTGTTCCGGCATGGGAGACTCCGGAAGCGGAAGTACCTGCTGATATTATCAGTGAGCTTCAGGAAGCAAATCGGCGTGGAGCGCTTATTATCGGCTTCTGTCTGGGGGCTTTTGTTCTCGCTGCAGCTGGTCTGCTGGACGGCAGAGCGGCAACGACCCACTGGATTGCGCGGGAGCTATTTGCCCGACGTTTTCCGAAAGTAGAGTTTCGTCCTGATGTGTTGTATGTCACTGATGGGAATATAGTTACTTCCGCAGGTACCGTTGCGGCATTTGACTGTTGTCTTGAAATAATCCGCATTCAGCATGGTTCTGATATGGCCAACCGTATGGCAAGGCAACTGGTTACCCCGCCTCATCGGCCAGGGGGACAGACTCAGTACATTGAGCGGCCTGTCCCGCAGATGGCTTGCATCGGACGCATGGCTGAAGTGATCGAATGGACTCGTGAACATCTATCTGAACCAATCAATGTGGATACTCTTGCTACGATTGCAAAAATGAGCAGGCGAACATTTACGCGCCGTTTTCGCGAAACGACAGGGACAACCGTTACGAAATGGCTTAATGCGGAGCGCGTTTTCCTCGCACAGCAGTTGCTTGAGACGACAGAACTGCCAGTGGAATGTATAGCCACAGAGGTAGGGTTTGGGACTCCGCTATCGCTGCGTTTACAGTTTTCAGCTTATCTGCAGACTTCACCCTCGGAATATCGGCGGACTTTTTGCAGGATGCGTGATTCGAAGAAAAATTAATGGAGTCTCAACTGTTTAACCGCTCACAATGCGTAGTATGAAAATTCAGCATTGAATATCTTATGCCGCATTTACCCCCATTCTCTGTAGATACAGCAATATGTGGCTGCATAAAGGCTAGTAAACTGCAGCGCTGAATTAAATGACCCATTTTTAACGCATATTGTCATTTAAGCCAATTGTGGAATGTGAGTAATAGCTTCAAAATTAATCAATGAAACGGTCACCATTACTGCGACATTGATGTGGCCCCGACTTAATTTTGAGGAGTTGTTACTCTTGAATCATTCTATTTTTGGAACAAAACAGGGCTCTGCACCGGTTCCTCTTTCGCTCCTGGATTTCGCAATGGCAGGGAAAGGGGTCAGTGCTCAGGAAGCGTTGGCAGATAGCGTCAGGTTGGCACGTCTTGCCGATCAGCGCGGTTTTACCCGTTACTGGATCGCTGAGCATCATGCTATGCCTGGTGTAACAACATCCTCCCCTCCGCTGCTCCTGGCTAGACTGACGGGAGAGACCCAGCATATTCGCCTTGGTGCGGGCGGTATGATGTTACCCAATTTCCCACCGCTGGTTGTGGCTGAACAGTTCGGCCTGCTGGCATCGCTGGCTCCTGGACGTATCGATTTGGGTGTTGGCCGTGCACCGGGAACGGACATGGCCACAGCCTCGGCTTTGCGCCGTGGGGATACAAGAGGAGACAGTTTTCCAAAGCAACTGGATGAACTGCTCCACTTCCTTGATGGCTCATTCCCGGATGGACATCATTACTCAAAAGCTGGCGTTTACGCCGTACCCGGTCCGATACAGGACCGAGAGAATGGTATCCCCCGCTCGTTTGAGCGTCCTCCGGTCTGGTTGCTGGGTTCGTCTGATTATTCGGCACGCGCTGCTGCACAGAGAGGGTTTCCGTTTGCCTTCGCCGCACACCTCGCCGATCAGAATGTTGAAATGGCCGTGGAGCTTTACCGTAAAGATTTTCGCCCGTCAACTGTGCTCGACCGTCCTTATGTGATCGCAAGTTTTGGTGTGATGGCCGCAGATGATGAACACGAAGCTCGGCAGCAGGCGTGGGCCTATTCTCATGCCATGATGCGGATGAGCACTGGACGTTCTTTTGTGGTTCCGACACCAGAAGAAGCCCGTGATTATGATTACTCTACGGTTGAGCTGCGCCTGATGAACATGTGGAATGCCAAGATCATGAGTGGAACAGGTCAACAGGTTGTCGGACAGATAGGGGAATGGCATAAGCGTGTCAATGCGGATGAAATAATGATTCTGAATCTGGGCTATTCGCAAAAAGCCATTTACCGTTCGACAGAACTCATTGCTGATGCTTGGGGTATGCCCCGTCTCACCGAACGCTAACCTTCTTTCTCACAACATACCGGCTTATTAGTCTGCTTCCCTGAGTTATCGGGAAATGGATTTACCGTGCCTACTTCCGGCTGTCGTGGTGCAGCCGATTCGACAACAGAATTAGAAAAGAGACAGGCTATGTCTAATCAGCAACAGCAGTACCGAGATCACATTGCAACCATTTACCAGAAAATCCAGGATGCTGATGCAATTCTGATCGGCGGAGCCGCCGGTATGTCAGCGGCAAACCAGCACGATTTTTACGGTTACAGTAAATATTTTCGGGACAACTTCAGTGAATTCCAGAGGAATTATGGTATTCGCAATCTCTGTGATGCACTTTATCATCGGTATCCAAGCAGCGAGGAGCGCTGGTCATATCTTGCCAAACACGGCAAGCTGATGTTCGATCAGCCCGCTGGGAAAACGTATGTGGATCTGCATAAACTTATTAGTGATAAAAATTACTTTATCATTACCACAAACCAAGACCTGCAGTTTTCCAAACTCTTTCCTGATGAAAAGCTCTGCTATCCACAGGGAACTTCCCATTGGCTTCAGTGCGGCAGGCCCTGTCATGACGCCGTGTATCCGTCTGAGGATATTGTCAGAGAAATCGCAGCACAGATTATTGATACCCGCATTCCTTCGGAACTGATCCCGTGTTGTCCCCGCTGCGGCGCTGAGATGGAACCTTGGTTCCGTTCTCCTGTTTTCCTGGAGGGCGCGCATTGGGAAAACTACATGCGCAAATACCAGGATTTTATTGAACAGTACTCGGAAAAGAAAATTGTGCTACTGGAGCTCGGCGTTGGGCGGATGACTCCTAATATCATCAAGAACCCGTTCTCGGTGGCGGCTTATCACTGGCCGAATGCCTTTCTGGTGCGAATCAATAAAGGTGAACCGCCCACGCATGATTTACTGCGAAACAAGACGATAACGTTTGATGCTGATATAGCTCATGTCCTGCATGATCTGGTTACATATGCAGAGAGTCCAGTGTCTTCTGAGACCACAGAATCAGGGGAAATCGCATGACCAGAGAATTAACAAGTGCCGCGCACTCTATTCAGGAAGCGGATGCCATTATTATCGGTGCCAGTAATGGACTGTCTATTGCTGCAGGTATTCATCTTTTTGCAGAGGATGCCGCTTTTATGGATAAATTTGGTGACTTTCGCTTGCAACACGGTTTTCGCAATATCATTCGCGGATGTTTTCATTCATTCCCGAGGGAAAGTGAAAAGTGGGCTTTTTTCAGCAGAGTGTTTGATTATTTCCTTCATGACAGAATGCCGGATCCGGTCATCGCGGATTTGTATAATCTGGTAAAGGATAAAAACTATTTCGTTGTTACATCGAATATTGATGCGCATTTCCCCGTCGGGGGATTTGCTCCTGAACGTGTGTTCGAATTTGAGGGAAACTGCCGAAACCTGCAATGTGCAGCAGCCTGTCATGACCAGTTGTATCCAGGGGATGAGCTCCTCATCGCAATGGCTCGGGAACAATACGACGGGCAGGTACCCGTGGAACTTATCCCCGAGTGTCCGAAGTGTGGTGGGCATATGCAGGTACATATTGAAACCAGCCGCCTTTTTCTGAAAGGTGCACAGTGGCAGGAACACCAGAAAGCGTTCAGTGATTTTCTGACAGAGGCAGAGGAGAAAAAAATCGTTTTTCTTGAACTCGGCGTGGGCGCGCGTAACCAGTTAATCAAAGCGCCTTTCATGTCCCGAGTGCATCAGGAACCTCATGCGCGCTATATCACCTTCAATGTAGGGGCTGAGTTATACATTCCTGATGCGATTGCCAGTAAATCGATTGGTCTTGACGGAGATATTGGCTATCACCTTAGGCAGCTTGTTTCGCTTGTTCACCCCTCATCATGCTAATACCAGAAAAGGAAGATCCTGTGATCCCAGAAACCATCCTGCGTATCGTTCTGGATGAGGAACTGTGTCCTTCCGTATCCCGGCTTTACCTCCACTGGTTTGCCTTTATGGAAAAACACGTTGAGTTCTGGATGGCTGACAGCATGTGGCATGGTCCGGACCATTGCGCCCGTGTGTTGTTGCTGGTGCTCATCCTGGCTCACCTGAAAAAACTCGGCGATGAGGATATGGAGGTCCTTTGCTTGGCGGCAGTTTTCCATGACTCCCGCCGTCAGGATGATTATACCGACAGAGGGCATGGAAAACGTGCGGCCGAGTACTATCGTGATTTTTGTCGGGAAAGGCAAAATCCCGTGAATCAGCATGCTCGCTTCGTCATGTATTTTCACGATCTGGAAGATGCCATCGGTCTGTCGGAAATTGCCAAAAGGCATTCAGGGTGTGAACGGTATCTCAGACTCTATCAGATTTTTAAGGATGCGGACGCCCTCGACCGATTTCGTCTTGGGCCCGATGCGTTGGATGTCTCAATGTTGCGAACCAATGAATCAAGAGGGCTGGTTCAATTTTCTCGTTATCTGCTTCTGAAGAGTAAGGAACTTCAGTCGCAACAGGCACTGATTGCATGAAGATATCGGTCTAAGCAAGTATATGTCCTGCTCGATCCGACCGGATCGATAGGTTTGCTGTTGGTGAACGGCTGATGACTTCCTAAAGTGACCCTGTTTTTTGGGCGGTTTATAAGCTTGTGACCGTGAAGGCACAGGGTGGACGACGTCGTCAATGAAGATGCAACTGTTATTCGCTACTCAGGAACGTCACTCTGAAGGGGGACTACATACTTGCACCGGATAGCCGAGCATAAGGGCTGGAATTACATTCTGAAAAACAAATTATCAGAGGTTTTTATATTGCTCCAGTTTTCCCAAAGGAAAATAACAGTCAACCAATCAAAAGAGAATAACTGTGGTTCTGAACAGAGAGACGCTGAATAACGGAACATTCCTGAATGCATTTCGGGATGTACCCGGCCTGGAATGGTGGTCAGAAACTCGTATAGAGAAATCAATGAAAGACATGCTGGAAATTCATTCGTGGGGTAATCCGTTGTGGATTTTTGCTTATGGATCTCTTATCTACAACCCGCTCTTTCATTTCGTAGAACAGCAACGGGCTGTTCTTGATGGCTGGCATCGCAGCTTCTGTATTCGCCTGATTCTCGGGAGAGGGAATATTGAGCAGCCTGGCAGGATGCTTGCACTGGAGCGAGGAGGAAGTACTTCAGGACTGGCTTACCGTTTCCATCAGGATAACCTGGAAAATGAGCTCAGGCTGGTATGGATGCGTGAAATGGTAGGGGGGTTGTATGAACCTGAATGGGCTGACGTCACACTTGCCAATGGACAGACTGTCAAGGCGATTATCTTTGCTGCCAGCACGGGACACCCGCTTTACGAAAGGGATTCGTCTCCCGATACTGTCATTTCTTATATCTCTGTCGCATCTGGAAACCTTGGGCGTAACCGTGATTATGTCTTGCGCCTGGATAACTCACTTCGCCACTATGGGATTGCCGATGAATATATTCACGATCTAGCCGCGCGACTCGTAAGTACCCCGATAACCCTTATCCCAGGGGAAATACCGTACTCTGATTAATCATTACAACGCATTCCTTGTTCCGATGCCCTGCGTGTAACGTTCGAGAGCGGGTATAGCTAACACTGGCACCGTGGGAACTCTATGTATGAACAGGAAATGTCTACAGTTGTGGGGTCAGTCCAGTATTCCCATAACAAGAGTTATTGTGATTCAGAAGCATAAATTTCTATTAGTGCATTTGACGTAACTGATGCACAACTTGCATTATCATTCCTTTTAATATCCTGACAAGGAAATTTTATGAAATATATTATTCATGGCGCAACAGGAGCCCAAGGGGCACCTTTGTTCAAAAAGTTACTTGCTGAAGGAAAAAATGTTTTTGCCGCCATTCGCGATCCCGCAAATGTTGGTAATGGGAGAGGGATTGGTGTTGATCTCTCATCAGTAGAATCTCTTGTGAAAGCCTATACTGATGCCGAAGGCGTTTTTGTGCACTTACCTCTTGGCTCAGAGGAAACACGTTTAAGCTATGCACACAACATTGCTGAGGCGATTAATAAAGCGCGACCAAAACGAGTGGTTATTTCCACTAGTGGCTGGAAGCTTGTTGGTAGTAATGAAAAGCACGCTTTGCCGACTTTAGTGAGAGAGGTCGAAAACACGGGCGTTTCCGTTGCTACTGTTGCCCCTGTTCAGTATCTGGAAAATCTGTTGCTTCCCATCATCATTGAAGCGGTTAAACAGGAGTTCAAACTACCTTATCCTCTTAGGGCTGATTTCCCAGTGTCTTGGTCATCTCATCTGGACATCGCTGATGTGGCCTCCTTACTGCTGTCCGACAGTTCAGTCACTGGTGTTGTGAGTGTAGGATTACTGCCTGCTGTTACTGGCAGCGAACTGGCTGAGGCCTTTTCTAGTTATTTTGGGCATACAATAAGATACGAAAGTATTACCCCACAAGAATTTGGTAAAAAATTGGCAGTGCTCTTCGGTGAAGCCGCTGCAAATGAAGTTGCTGATGCTTATGAAGCCAAAGCCAAAACTCGTGGTTCAGCCATCGACACGCACACAAGCGCTCAGTCCCTTCTTGGTCTTTCACCAAGAACTGTTGAACAATGGCTTCATGAAATCAAGATTTGATAGCCTGCGGTAATGCTTTAAAAAGGCATTGCGATTAATTTTTTAAGGCTGTAATATCTACCTACTAGTAGATAGATTTGTGGGGTTAACCGCAGATTATTTTAATATTCAACTCAATTGGTTGAATAAAATTTTACTTGCAGCAAAGCGAACTGGCGAGCTTGCACCAAATATTTTACCACTTAAAGCTGCTTGGCTAATAATTGGTACATTTGAAGGCGCAAGTATTGTGTCGCGAGTACTAAGAAGCACCTCTATATATCAGGATAATCTCAAGAAGATATGATCATATTCTCTTGAAACTAATAAATCCACTGACGACAATTAGGAGTTAAATATGGCTGTAACTGATTGGAAAGATATGCGCGCTGGGTTACTTGAGCGAGTTGGAGACCTTGGGAAACTCTCACCAGATACGCTAAAAGGAGTAATGACTTTGGCTGGCGCTGGTGCAAAAACAGGGCACCTTGATGAGAAGACGCGAGAACTTATTGCGATCGCTTGTGCGGTGACCACCCGCTGCGAAGGATGTATCGCTGTTCATTCAGAAAGTGCGGTTAAAGCAGGCGCGTCTGAAGGAGAAATAGCTGAGGCTTTAGGCGTGGCGATCAATATGAATGCTGGTGCCGCTTTAACTTATTCGACTAAAGTTCTGGATGCAGTCAAGCAAATAAAAAATAGTTGATATGCTCTAGGATTATTTTAGTAATATTTTTTGGTTTTTATTCCAAAGCAGGGACGGAAATATCTTGTCTGTCTCTGCTTTTTAGTAGATGTTAAATTGCAGTTAATATAAATCAGTTGCAAAGTCATTGCATTCATCTTTGGGTGCTAATTTCCTCATTTTCATATCACCACTTTCAAGTGCACGAACCTTTTTGACAGAGAAGAAAGGCGAAGCTCTATTTTACGCCAGGACTGAAAAAAGGGAATATATCGCGATCAAATCACGATCCTGATGCAGATGATATAAGTGAGAGATACGGGTTGTTTGGCAGCGCTTCGTCAAAAATCAACTCGGGATCGGATAACAGGTAGCCGTTCAGTCGGTGTGATTTGCGTAGTCCACTGATTGTGCAGGCCCAGATGTTCAGGCCGTTGGTTTGTTTACGATGGATTTGCAGATGTTCAAAGCGTTTCTGTATCCACTGCCAGTCCTGAATTTTCTCCTGTTTTGCAAACGCCCCGACTTGCAGGTGTTCTTGCGCATAGCGCTGGAAAACGCCAGGGCTGACTAGAAAAGCCGTATCGTCCACGCTATGTATCAGGGCCTTTGCATCATTGATGATGATCTTACGGGATTGAACCCCTTCTCGCAGCCAGATCATGAAATGATCGGCGGAAGGTTGTTTGGTAGGCTCAGGATTGAATTGTGTATTCAAGGGCTGTGTCGAGGCTAGCTCATCAGCATCTGATGCGTTGCTGTCTGGAGGTGCGGTGTGAGGTGCTTCGGTTGGGATCAGCATGGCAAGCATGTCTTCCATGACAGCGTGTTGCGCTGTTGCTGCCTGCGCTGCTGCAATGCCAAGTGTGGTGGACGAGGCAGATACTGCTGGTTCAGTGACGTCAGGTATTAAGTCGTTGCTATCGGCGGGGCTGATGTCTACCGTCACCGTTCCTGTGAAGGGGGCCGGGCGCTCGGATGTTTCCCAGATCAATGCCGGAGAGAGTTTCAACAGAGTGAAACTGTGTGACCAACCGGATGCGCTGCTGATGGTGGCTTTCCAGATTGCCTTGCCATCTAGGGTTGGCTGCAGTACGCCATGCTCCTGCAACACGTTGAACACAGCCGTGTTATTGGATGGAATGCCTTCGATCCCCTGTGCCAGCAGATGAGCTCGCAATTTGTCAGAGACGGTCTTGCTGACCAGCCAAAGCGTGTCCTCTGTCAGCCAGCCATCCGAAGCCTGGGGCTGGTTGATTTTCAATTCTTCCTTGAGCAGGTAACGCAACCCGTCGAGTAACTTGCGCTGTAGCGCCTGCTTGGGAGCCGCCAGGATGACGCGGTTGGGATTTCCGCCCAGTTCCTGAGCCACTGAAGCGCGATCGGCCTGGATGACGAGTTCGCCCAGCATGCCGGCGTGTTCGTATTGGCCAGCGAGCACATACAGCAGCGAAGTCCAGAGGACAGGGTAGCTGCTAAGCCAGTCGAGGATGTGGCCATCGAGTATTTGCCGGTAGAGCAAGCCAGTGGCGGCTCCGTGCAGGCGGTATTCACGGTCATCCCGGTAGCGAAAGCGGTAGGGCTGTTTCAGCGGTCCATGCCAGGGGTGCCAGAGGCTGCCATCCTCGTGCTCAATGTGCAGATCAACGGCGATCTTGCCGATGTCGTGGAGCAGGGCTGCATAAGCGATGGCTGCTGTCCAGGCTTCTGATTGCGTGGCTTGATCTTCCGGAGGTGTGCCTGCCGGCAGCAGGTGGGATTGTCGCAGTTTCAATGCAAAGGCGACGATCTCAAGTCCGTGATCGAGCATGCCGCCATGGTAAGCATGATGATGCGTTTCCGAGGCGGGAAACAACTGTACCAACTCTGCGTAGCGCTCCAGAGGTCTGCGGTAAAGTGTGATGAATTGCTTGCGAGAGAGTGAGGTGCGTTGCCAGATATGTTCCAGCAGCTTTTGCCGACGAGGCGTGTCCAGCAAGGACGCAGCGGGTTCTGGCTGGAGTAGCCCTTTTTCTGGCATGACAAGATCTGGCTGGGCTGGCGTGGGCTTTTTTCGCTGGAACAGAGTAAACATTGTGGTGCCTCAGGTGCGGGGTCACGGGCCTTTTCCTTTTCTGGGTAGAGCCTTTCCCCTTAACCCATTCCATTACCTGTTTTGCCCTTGTTGGAGCCTTTTGATATAGCGCTGTTTGTCTGTGCCATCGAGTATCAATGCGGTAGGGGGGAATTCTTTTTGTGTTGGGAAATGGATGGTTATATGAAGGTCTTGTGTCTCAGAGGTGTCAATGGGGCTTCGCGTGGCTCTAACGATCATGCTTCTGATAAAAATAAATAATGTATGGGGTAATGAGGCAGAGTGCTTCATGGTAAAAGATATTTTCAGATAAGATGTATGGGAAATGGATGTTACATGGTTATTGAGCAGTGGAAGGACGAACGTGAAACTTTATGAAAACGTGGTGATTGGTAATTTTCTTTATGGATTGGGTGTTTCCATAGGAGGACGTCTTAAATCCGGATACCTTCCGAGTGCTGTCAGTTTGTTGCAGCAGACTCCGGAAGATAAGGCGCTAGGTGATGTTCTGCTCGATTTTCCAGGCACGTTACGTCTTATCGAGTTCAAAGCACAGGGGAACTACTCTAAAAAAGAACTCTCTCGGTACAAGAATCTGTTACCGGCTATAGAAGGTTCGCCGGAAATGCTGAGTATCTCTCGCAGAGTTCACTGGTATGTGGAAACGGCACCCTCTGCTCTGAAAGGTGTTGAAGCATTCTTTTCTCCTTATCTTGATGTATTCGAGACAGAAAAACCTGCGAAACAGCCATTTGCTCTGGAGAGGTTCATTGAATCCGTGGCGGATGACGCGGTTTCGTCGAAGAACGATGAGCGGGATGCATTGGAGAAAGACTATCTGAAGCTTGTGCGCTGGTTTCAGGGCGCGGGGGAAACCGGTGCGGGTGCGCTGATTGTGATTGTGGGTTCTGGTGGTGGCATAGAATTTGTTGCGCTGGAGGATTTGATGGCGCTGAACATGTCCTATCAAAAATGGATGGCGTATAGGCAATATCAGGAATTGAAGATGGAAAAAGCATTGGAAACGGGGCTTAAGAAAAAAGAGCTGCAAAAGGAGCTAGGACGGAGCTATGGGAGATAACATGGATAGACGCCTGACAGATCATGATGTCCAGTTGTTCTTTGACGCGGCTAAAAAGTTGAGGGAGGCAGCGGAGTGCGATGGTGAGAAAGCCAGGGAAGCAACGGCGACTTTGGAATCTTTTGTTAAAAGTATGAGCATCCACCTTCAAACTTTGGAAAAAGGTGTTTCCCACAAGATAGCTGATTCAGCGGAAACAACTGCCAACCGGGCTGCGGAGCTACTGAGTGCCAAGTTTCGGCAGGCAAATGATGCAGCTAAAATAGCAACAGAGCAGTACCAGGAAGCGGCAGAAAATCTCAAATTTAAGAACTGGCTTTATATTCTGGGTCCACAGATTGTAATGATGCTGATTTTTATCGCATCTATTTTATTTTTGGTGCCTTCGTTAGACGAGATTCAGCAACGCCGAACAGAACTGTCATCTCTTAATGAGCAGATCAAAAATTCCCGTCTAACATGGACCACGTGCGACGGCGACAAAAAATGTTTCCGGACTGATGAGCGTGGGCATGGTGGGAAGCTCTACACAAACGAACGAGATGGCAGTACCTGGCGTATTCCTTGGACAGAGTAATTCCATTCAAAAGCCATTCTTGAAACTGCCCGCTGCCGAGTGTTTTTCTCCCCCCCGAAAAACTAGATATTTGATGTATGGTATTTCTGCTCTAAGCTAAGTAGACAAGGCGATTTCTATAACCACATCGCGTATCAATCGCTGTAAGGTGGGCTTTCGGTACAAACAGGTGATGCAGGCAAATGATGACCATGAATAGCACGAGCCATAACAGTATTGCAGAACGCTTTGGCCGTTGGCTTGGCAAAGGCTGGCGTGGCTATGTGCGTTGTGAGCAACAGATATCATGCTGGCTTGTCGATCAGGGAATGTCTGCGAAGGGTGTGTTTACTCTGCTGTGGATTATCAAACTGGCTCTTCTGGGACTATTGCTTTATGTGGCATTCTGGTTGGCTCTCTTGCTTATTTTTGTTGTCGCTGCTGCCCTGATGGCTAATGCTGCTGGGTTCGGCGATGAGCCTCCAAAGCCAGAGTGGCGTAACGGCCCTGCAGGATTCGGGCTGTATACCTACGATGGCTTTCGTATTGATCCGCATATTGACGACGATTAAAAGAGCTTATTTTTTCGATACGGATTTAAGTGCCATGCCACCCCCTTTGCCTCCTGCTGTTTTGACATCACTGGTCGCTCCCGCAAGCCCTTGAAGAACATTGCCGGCGCGGATGCCTGCCCAAGCCAACGCCATGATCCAGAATGTGGGTAGTACAATGAACATCGAGCCCATAACGAAGTTCAGCAACATGTCGCCGAAGGTATTGTGCATGCCTACAAGCGGATCAACATTGTTATGCGGCCGATTCCAGCCCCATCCCCATCCGTAAAGCGCATCGAGGATCGTACTGTCGAGCCAGCGTGCAAGCTGGAACCAGAAATCCACAAAGAACAGCGCAAATTGCACGATGCTGAGCGTGACAACGGTCTTCAGGTCGTAGGTGCCGACCAGGAGCACCAGAGGGATACAGATCACCAGCGCCATCTTCAGTAGTGCAAGCACCATCGGCAGTGCCTGGCGTACGACGTCCAATGCCGGGAATGCGGCGATCCCTCCAATGGTCATGCCGATGTCTCCTGCAGCACGTGTGACGATATTCGGTAAGGTTTTGTCGATTTGACCGCCATAGTCTGTGTAGACATTGCCTTGGTTGAGTTTTTGCTGGCGGGGAGAAGCAAGCGCCCTGATGACGGAGTCATCTACCTCTGCTCGGCTGATGAATCCCACCCAGTTGGCGATGCGACTGAGTAGACTGGGATCGACCTGTGCCAGCAGGCGCGCGCGTAAACCGTTGCCACCATCACTCCACCACTGTCGGCAACTTGGGTAGCCCGCACCGCTTGGCACCTGAGCCAGTCCAGCGTCACGATTGCTGTCGTAAGCCCAGCCCTCACGTGGTGTCTTGGCGCGGTAGGTGTCATAGAAGCCGCCGGTGCTGACAAAATAGGTCGAGCCGATCCAGGTCACGTCGTGCATTTGTGCTTCATCAAGATCAGGACGGCTCATGAACAGTTTGGCGCGTGCAGGGCCGTAGCAGTCGTGGGTAAAGTCTGCGACTTCCTGAGCCAGTAGGGGATCATCAATACGGGTGGCATTGATCTCCATCCGCATTTGTCGCAGGTCGGTGCCGCATGGGATAGCCGACACCGAGGCACCCGTGATCGCGCGTGAGAGCGCATGCATGAAGGCCCACCATACTGGCACTTTTGCACTCTGGTTGTTGAGGGTGCTGAAGGATTGCGACCAGCCCGTGTCTTCGGGCTGTGGCACGCTGATCTGGCACTGTGCCGAACGCGCCTGATCGTACCTGATCGTGTTGAGGTCAACATCAATGAACGGAATACCGGCGAACATCACCACCACGATCGCCACCCATACCCGGTTTTCAATGCGCATTGAAGACAGAATGCCCTTGTTGCCTTCGTCGGCACCCTCGGTACGGGATCTCAGCCACTCGTCGATGATGATGGCCACGAAGGGGAGGACGAACACACCGCTGGAAACCAATACTGCCCAAATACCGTTGTGGACGACCCAGCTCACTAGGGTCAGGTAATACTCCAGATAATCGGTGGTGAAAAGCGTCATGGTTATATCCCCTATACGTCCTGTACCAACAGGCTGAATTCCAGTACCAGCAGTGCGGCGATACCGGAAATCTCGGCACGAATGAGCCTGCGCCGGGCGTCGGAGCGGGTATCGCGCAGGAGCAGGCGGCGGCGCATCCACAGCCAGCCATAAACGGTGGCCCCGTACAGGCACAGACGCCACAACAGAAAATAGCTGGCTGCATCGGCCAGCCAGTGTTCCCAGCCAGCGATGCTGCCAGCGAAGTAGATGCCCAGGACGTTGGCTGTGACGGTGATGATCAGCAACGCCACCGTCCACAGGAGGACTCTGACGGTACGCCAACGGAACAGACGGTGTGATCGCAACCAGGCAAGACTCATGGCGTGCCTCCGGGGTTGGGGCGTTGCAACTGGTCAAGACGGTTAGGTACGGGATCACCTTCATAAATGCCGCGTGAGCCTGCCGCGCGTGCGCTGTGGCGCTGGATGATGGCCATCGGCGAGTTGTTGGCGAGTTCGCGGCGTAGTTCAAGCTCGGTTTTGAGATTGAGGATCTCGCGGTCAAGCGTGTTGCTTTCCTGATCGACGGCGGCGACTGCCAATTGGTTGGCGGCGACGTTTGGCTCTTTCCTGCCGGTCAGTAGCGTACGTTGCAGCAGCAGGGCTTTTTCCAGTACCGATGCCAGCGCGACTTCGGAGGCCAGACGTCGGGCCAGGATGTCTTGATCAGGTTCGTCACGCAGTGCCTCGATCACGCCACGGGTGATGGGCAGTGAAGTGCTGCCAGCCTTGCGAAGGTTCTCGAACGTGGTGTTGCGTGCTCCGCTGACCAGCTCTTGCAGCGCTTCCAGTTTGGTGTCGTATTCGTCCTGGATGACCGGGGTCAATCCGACGCCAGGCAAGGTCTCGGTCTTGGTGCAGCCTTCGCAGGTGCGTTGTTCCTGTTCGCCCAGCACACGCGTGGCAAAGTCGATGGCTTGCTGGGGGGATGCCCACGTCTGGCAGGACAGGCTTTGGCAATTTGCCGGGTCGATGGGGGCGGTGTCGGTTACCCCACGGCCATTGACCAGGTTGTAGCCTGCACGGGTTACGTCCCCGACGACCTTGATTGAGCGCTGACCTGTACCGCCGGCATTGCTGCCACCCACCCACGGTACGCCGTCGTTACCCCGGTTTTTTTCGGCCAGTTCAATGGCTGAAACAGCGTCGCTGCTGGCGACGGCCTGGCGCAGCGCCATGCCTTCGGCGATCTGGCTCCAGCCGAGCTGGCCGCCTGCGGTGTCTGCCATTTTTTCAGCCATCGCTCGGCAGGTGAGTTTGGAGCGATCAAAGTCGAGTCGGGCTTGCAGAACGCCATTGGTCAGCAGGTTATAGAGGCCCGGATCGGCCCGCTGGATGATCAGTGCGGGCAACGAGGCGACGGCGCTGGTGGCGCTCTGGATCACGTTACCCATGATGTTCTGAAAGCCGTTGGTCAGCCCATTGAGCTGATTCTGGATGGTGGTACTGATGTTCATGTCACCGCAGATCAGGTTGCTGTTCCAGCCTACACCGACACCAATCGAGCGCATGCCGGCCGCACCGCTCATTGATACGGCGTTACCGCCGCCGATGGAGTACATCACTTCATCACCAATGACGGCTCCGCTGTTCTGGAAGCCTCCGTCCTGTGCCAGAGCCAGGCCACTGCTCAGCGTCAGTGCAGCAACCCATAGCGTGTGTTGCCACTGGCGCGGTGCAAGAATTGAAAATGCTTTCGGGTCGAGACGTTTCATCATCATGTCCTCAGTTGAAATCCACGCTGCCGAGAAAGGTCTGGCCGCGTCGCTGGCAGCAGCTATAGGGTCGCCAGAGTGCCCAGGCATAGTTGTCTTGCTGTGCCTGAGTGCGTGTTCCGTTGTGTGGGAAGACCGTGCAGGAATAGGAGGGGCGAGGAGCCAATTCTTGCCATTTGCCGGTTGCAGCATCGCTTTCCATCAGTGCGCCTGCCGGCCAGTAACCGTCGCGTGCATTGGCGAGCAGGGGTTGGTATACGTGCAGTTGCCCTCGGCGGGTCACGATATCGCCTACCCGCTGGGCGACCACGGCGCTGGCCTTGTAGCTGTCCACCTGGTGCAGGAAACCGCCGCGCGGATAGACGTTGCCCCACAGGTTCAGTGCGGTGCGTGCGCCGATCTCGCGCATACCGGGGATCAGTGCCTCGGGGTACACCGATTCAGGGATGTTGTAGCGCCATGCGATGGTATCGAGTGTGCTCAACAGGTACGGCATGAAGGCGGTGCCAGCACCGTCGCAGATGGTGCCTGATGATGATGCAAACTGACTGAACACCTGGCCGCCGGGATGGCCGATCACGTCTGCGTTACGGAACCTGGATAGGTTGTTCTCGCTGCCATGGTTGCTGGTGCCGTCACCACCGCTCCGGGCCGTGGTGTTGGTTTGGCTCATGGCGCGTACTTCAAGCCATGGATTCTCGCCAGTGTTGCCGTAGCTCGACACCACGGCGTCGGGGACGTAGTGCCTGACTTTGACGGAGGTACGAACCGTACATCCGAATTTGGTACAAAGCAGCCAGTAGCAGATCCCGGTGACCCGGTATTCCAGGCAATCAGGGGATAATGATGAGGAGATGATGGCAGCGGTGTTGAGGGAAAACGAGGAACTGGCTGCCGTGAGCAAAACGGTGGCAAGGCTGACGCGCAGACGGTGGGGGAGTCTCATGGCTGAGCCTTCCTGTATGTGTTGATACGCGCCACTGCTTTGGCGACGTCAGGTTCGCCATAAACCACATAGCGTTGAGCGACAATGACGGCCGGAAGGGTGGTAATGCCCAAGCTCCAGGCATTGACAACATCCTGATAGGCTTCGTTGATGCGTTGCTGCAGAGCTGTGCCGCCTTCTTTCAGGCGTTGTTGCACGATGATGGCAGCGCGGACGGGGTCTTGGGGGAGGTTGGCTGCTAGCTCAGCTTCGATGCGGGAGGGGCGGTCCAGCTCGATGAGCTGGGTATTGCCCAGGTTTTGCATCGGGTGTCGAGTGTCAGTGACGGCCAGAACCTCTGTGGCCTGTGCTGGTGAAGCCAGCAACACAATGAGAAAGCCAGCGGCAATCGTATGCCGCCAGAGGGAAGAGGTGAGAGCGGGAGACAGCATATCGGAGCACCACGAAATTGATCATGGCGGTAGTCCACTCCAATCTGCGTCAGGAAACGACAAACAATCGGGAAGAGCTGATCTCCGGTTTTAGGGAAGAATAAGCAAAAAGGCATCGAGTTGTCCTAAAGGGACCATTCGATGCCATGAAGAACAGGATGGTCAAAGTAGCCCCATTTCAGCAAAGGAAAAGGGCCGCCCCTGACCGACAATGACATGATCCAACATGCGCACGTCAACAGCGTCCAGTACTCCTTTCAGGCGGGAAGTAATGAACTTGTCTGCATTACTGGGTTCAGTGAGTCCTGATGGATGATTATGTGCGAAGATGATAGCTGCGGCATTGTGCGCCAGTGCTCTGGATAACACGACACGGGGATACACTGACGTGCTGTTTACCGTACCCTTGAACAACTCTTCATAGGCGATGACTCTGTTTTGGTTATCCATAAACAGTGCGGAGAAGACCTCGTTAGGCTCCTGTGCCAGTCTGGTACGAAGAAAATCCATAGTGGCAGCCGAGTTTTGTAGTGTCTGGCCGCCACGGAACATCCTACGTTCCACGATTTCCATAGCGCGGGCGATAATCCAGTCTTCGTGCTGAGCGTCCAGTATGTTGAATAATCTGGCGCTGTTTTTGAGAACAACAGATGTAGACATTATTTGCCTCCTTGAACAAATGGAGGTGCCGTTCCTGGAGGACGGTTCCCCCAATGTGATGGAAAGTGCATCCTCCGCCTGAAGCTGGCGGATATCCGCGTAATTGATGCGAAGCGGAACGGGATACAGTCAGCACGGCGGGTGTCGTGCCGTAGCCTCGAAGACTGTTGGCTACCTGGGCTTGTTGCTGGCGACACCAGCAGACAATTCAGGGGGCGTTAAGTATTCGTGGTGTGGATAGCAGATGTTGTTTTCATTGAAGTTCCCGGCTGAATGTTGTGCATATTGATGCTTGAGTTGAACATGAACAGGTAGCTGAGTAGAGCAACAATCCGAAACCGTTGAAATCCTTTATCAGGCGATGCTGAGTGCTCCGCTGATCACCTCTGCACAAGGGGCGTGATACCACGCGCATGATCAATCATTTCGGCCACTTTGAACGCGGCATCCAGCTCGCCAATCCCGAACTGCTGCATTAGTTGGTAGCGTTCGGCTTTTTCCTCGGGCTCGGTCTGCGCCAAGGCGAGATAGAGGCTGGGCGGTACGGCACGGAAGAGCACTTCCAGGCTCTTGGAGAGGATGACGCCTTCGGTGAATTTTCCGGATTCTTTGCGTGCGGACAGCATCAACGCTTTCTGCGCGGGTGTCAGCTCCCTGAATCGTGCGATTTTCTCGACTTCGTCGGGCGGCATCGACAGGCAAATCCACCACTCGATCATGTTGAGCATCGGTTCTGCGGCCTTTGGCAGATCGTCGATGTTCTGCGTTGCGAGCCAGAACCATGCCCCAAGTTTGCGCCACATTTTCGTGACCTTCACGACGTAGGGCGAGAGCAAGGGGTTTTTGGTGATGATATGACCTTCGTCCGTCACGTTGAGGATAGGGCGGCCCAGGAACTGGTCGCGCTCGGCGATGTTGTTGACGGTATTGATCAGCGAGATATAGGCGATCGACAGTTGTGCGTTGTAGCCTTCGCGTGCATAGGTTGCCAGGTCGACCAGGGTGATGTCGGCCTCGGGCCAGGGGGTGCCGTCGCGGTCGAACATTTCACCATCGCTGCCCTGGCAGAACATATCCATTGCGTCGGCCATCTCCAGCAAACGGGCACGCCGGATTTCTGGCAACGTGGTGTCATGACCCCGTTCACGTAGCGCATCGCGCACATCGCGGGTCAGCACGGTACGGTTGGCAGCGACGCAGCGCTGAGCGGCGTCCAGAATGCATTGGCGGATCAACGAGCGATCGGCGCGGGTCATGCGGGCTTCTTCCTTGTCTTCACCCCCCGTGATCATCAGGCGTGCCGTGATCTCCAGTTCGCCCAGCACATCGCGTTGTTCGTCGGCCTCGGCTTCCTTGCGCTGTGGCTCGTCATCGAGTTCATCAGCATCGAGTGTTTGTACATCGCTGGGTGTTTCGATTAGTCTGCGGGCATCGGCGAACGGTGCGAGACTGACGCCAGCACCTGGAGCGAGCTTGACACGGTTGACAGTCAGCCCCAAACGCCGGGCGAACTCGCAGAACAGCCCGAAGGAATTGCCAGCCTCCACAATGAAGATCCGTGGACGATAGATGGCGGTGACCTGATTGAGCAGGTTGTTGAGGGTGGCGCTCTTGCCCGATCCGGTAGGGCCGAACAGGAAAAGGTGCGCGTTCATCTGCCGATCCAGGCGGTTGAAGGGATCAAACGTGATCAAGCCGCCTCCACGATTGAAGACAGTGATCCCCGGGTGACCTGTACCCCTGCTACGTCCCCAGGTCGGTGAGAGGTTGGCCACATGCTGGGCGAACATCAGTTGTGTGTACCACTGTTTGCGGTCCTGCGCCGGGTTGTACATACACGGCAGCCAGCGCAGATAGGTGTTGAGCGGCGCGACCTCGTCCTCTTCGCGTACCGGCTGCAGGCCTGCGCCCAGCATCACGTTGGCCAGTTGCAGCCCCCGGCTGTCGAGTTCTTCTTCATGCCGGCCACGCAGGTAAAAGGCCAGGCTGGCACGGTATAGTTTGTGGGAACTGCCGATCAGTGAGCGCGCCTCTTGCACATCCGCCAGGGTTTGTTCGGAGGCCAGCGTTTCGCCAACGGCTTTCTTTGCCAGATGATTCAGGTGTGCTTCGAGTACGTCTTGTGGTGTGGCAACCAGAGTCAGGCACATCATCGTGTCTTCCGGCATCTGGTCGAACAAGGTGTTGATGGCGTCGCCTTTACGATTCTCGCCTGTCATATGACCCACACTGGGCGGTGTGCGCAGGCGGTCGGTCGTCATCACCCGATGCGGCATGCCGTCAAAGTACCACTCGCCCCGGGCCGTATCTGAACGTGGCTGGCCGAAGAACAGTCTCTGGCTGAAATCGCACCCAGAGGCCAGCTCGATTTCGTTGACGTCGTGGGTGTCCGGGTAGGCGGTCAACTGGTAGAAGCGTTCGCGGTCTTCGGCGCTGGGGCCCAGCAGCGTGGGGTGTGGGTTGAACCAGCGCAGCAGCCAGTTGTGGATGTGCGGTGCGTCCAGACGCTGTGCGCGGATACCTGCGTTGGCCAGACCACCGCTCAGGCGTTCACAAACCACATTCAAAGCCTGTTCGGGCATCAGACCACGTCGCGTCGTGCTGCCTGCGGTGCGGCGATAGACGACCATGCGTACCCGTCGAGTTTGCCCTCGCCAGGGCAGACGCGTGACCGTCGTATCCTCGAACAGGCCTCCCGGCTTTGCTACTGCGCGCAGGTGATGGGCCATCGAATGCAGATAGAATTCGGTAAAGTGTGAGCGCTGCGCACGTGGCTGGATGTAGCCCTTGAGGGTCTGCAGGTACTGATCAAAGTTGGTCTCGTCCTGAGCGTAGAGTTGCAGTACCCAGGGATTGTCGTCGAGCTCGTCGAAGCTGTCCTGCAGCGCGTTTTCCAGCGCATCCCGTGCCTGAGCCAGCCAGACCGGCTCACGGCCTTCTGTACCCAGTGGAGTCAGTTCAAAGAAGGCGGCGACTGAGACACCATCCTCCAGCAGCATACTTTGTGATTCGGGCAAATATTCGACCCAGGGCAGCAACGCGACAAACGACGGGGCAACCTCGTACAAGGCCTGCTCATCGGCCTGGGTGGCGGGGCGGCTCCCCCTTACGCTGGTACCGGGTTCGGGAATGCCTGCCTGCTGTAGTGTATCGATGTGGCGCTGCCAGCCGTCCGGCTGTTCGCCTTTGGTCGGCACAGTGGGTTTGCGCCAGGGAAGCGACCAGACCATCAGTAATCCTCCGTACGTTCGCCCGGCATCGCGTATTGCACACGCTGGTAGAGGGGGAAGATGGTGGTGTAACCCGGTACAGGAACCGGGTCCGTCCCCGCCAGATGCGGGAACACATACATCAGCAGGTCGGGGTTGGGCAGTCGCTGAAACTGGCTGCGTACTTCATTGGCGGCGGTACGCGTGTAGTGTGCCTGTTCTGCAGGAGCAGCTTGCCCATCCGCATGGCTGAGTGGACGGCGCAAGCTCTGACGGGCATCGAGCAGTTGGCGATAGACCATCTGTCCCACTCGCCCCGTATTGCCGCTCTCTTGCTGCCAGATGTCCTGCATGGTTCGCCCCCCATGGGGTAACAAGTCTTCCTTGCTCGTGGCGCAGCCGGTCAATACGGTCACGGATAGCATGATTGTCAGCGGTTTAGTCCAGTTCGAGCGCATGGCTTTCTCCTGTACGATGGTCGACCTTGCGGCCTTCGGTGTCGTAGTCAATGGCGAGCGGTTTTTCGAGGTGAACGGCGACGTGTGCGCCTGGCTTCACATAGACTGCTGCGAAGGCCTGTCCATAGAGCTTGTTGACCCAGTCCGACATGTCGCGTACGCCGCCGGCGAGAATGCGGCCCACAGCCTCGTTGCTGCTGATGCCCACGGTGCCGATGGAGCCGTCGGCACTGGCGTAGGACATCTGACCGCTGTCCGAATCGATGAGGGATGCCGCGCCTGCGCCTGCTGCGGTGATCAAAGCCTGTGTACCGAGATACTGCTGGGCATTGCTGCGGCGCTCGCCGGACACGCACGGGATACCGTAGGGGTCACTGATCCACCCGAGACCGTTCTGGTCATTGCTTTGCTGATTACTGCGTTCGCTGTCTTCCGGAATTGTGCGGATGGTGCCGTCGTGGAAAACGAAGGTGATTGAGCGTACCTGTCCCCTGACGCATGAGAGCGTCCAGTCGCCGGACGCGGTGCCACTGAACACAGCGCCAGCCACATCGGGGATATCGATGCCGTTGGCCGTCAGATTGTCGGGGCCGACCAAGACTTTGAAGGGGTAGGGGTCATTGACGGTGCCATCGATCGGTACGCGGCCAATCAAGGCTGTCATCGCGACTGAACCCATCAGTGTTGAATTGGTGGGTACGGTGTAGACGGCCCTGGCGGGGTTGGCTCCGGTCGCGTTTGTACGGGTACTGGTGACGCTTTCGACCGTGGTGTCCAGCGTCTTCTGGGCGGGCCCGAAACGTGTCGGAAAGTTCAGCGCAGTGTTGCCATGACGGCCATCAGTTTGTCTGGCATCGTCAGGCTCTACCCAGCGGATCGTGGTCTCGTCGCTGAATCCTTCAACATCCCCGTCTCGCAGGCCAAGGCCGACTGGCAGGTCGCCGTGACCGGCGTTGCCGATACTGTCCAGCCGCCGTTGCAAATCTGCCAGCAGGCCCTCAGTTTGTTGGCGCTCGTTGTTGAGTTGCTCCTGGTCGCGGCGAAGGCTGGCCCGCTCGGATTCCAGTGTGGTACTGATACGCTGGTCAATGGCACTTTCACGTTGACGCAGACGCTGGTTTTCTTCTCGTTGTGCCCGGTTGTCGGTGGTGGCGGTTTGTAGCTCAGTGCGCAGTTGCCGAACCTGGGCCACCAGCGTCGCGACAGTATCGCGTGGGGTGTCACCTTCGATGCCCAATGCCTTCATTTCCTCCGGGGTGAGCTGGCTGCCCGTTTCTGCCGTGGCAGGGGACTGTGTGCCGCCACCAGAGAACAGGCGGATGCCAACGAACAGTACCAGCAGTGCGACGGGGATCATCAGCCATTTCAACAGACCGTTACTGCGCATGGTGTACCTCCGTTGTCGGGGGCGTGGTGGTAGGCAAGTGCATGGCAGGATCAAAGCGCTGGATGGTAGGCAGTAGCGACTGCGGCAGTCCATGCTTGCGGGTAACCAGATACAGTACCGTGGTGTCTTCGGGAGAGCCGCGTGGGCCGAGCGCCGTATGCTGGAAAGTGGCGGTGAGGAAATCACCTTGTAGTGCGCGTGGATCGAGTTCAATCCAGCCATTGCCTGTATGTGTCAGTCGCACGGCAGTGACCCACTGATCTTCCAATCGCCATGAGGCCAGCGCTTTTGCCTCTACAGGCAGTGTCGGCAGCAGCGTATCCAGTGGCAGGTCGCGGTGCAGGCTGATGCGCATTATGCCGGGCACAGGCTCTAGGGTGCGTAATGGCGCGTACAGGCTTTGTGCGGCGTAACGTGTGAGTACCACGGCCACAGGTGTTTCACGTTGCGCCGGCCTGGCATGGTCTGTCGTGGGGGCGCGGGTTGCGTTGTCTGGCGGCTGACCATAGTGGGGTGGGGTGGCATTACCCTCAACGATGCGTATCGGCTCAAGTGCTGGCTCGCCGTCTTTGGCTGGTGTGGCCGCAATGTCGAGCAGGAGCAGCGCACCGCTGTCGGCGTCCTGCAACTGCAATCGGGTGGGTTCGATAGGCTCGCTGGCACGCAGGTAGATGGCTCCACCCGCGCTCTGTACACGCAGACGGTCGCCGATGCTGGCCGGGACGCCGACACGGACATTGCGATCTACGAACACAATGCGTTCCTGCCCAACATAAAGTGGCACGGCAAGTGGCAGCCGCTCCCAGCGCAGGATTTCCACGGCATGGAGCGCAGGAGTCTGTACCAAGGCCATCAGCCCCAGCCAGATGAGACAGAGACGACGATGTTTCATGGGGTTTCTCCTTGTGTGCCCAGGCCGCCACGACTGGGGGCTTCCTGTGCCGGGGCTGCGATGCGCTGCGGTGCACCGTCATAGCAGTCGAGCATGAGACCGAACGGGTTACGGGCTGGATCGATATCTGCACGTGTGACTTTCACTGGATAGCGCACCAGAGCGCGTTTGACCTGCTCCGGGCCGTGGTACTCGTCGGCGCTGAGGTCGAGTGTGACGACCCAATCGCGGTCAGAGACCACGCGTACCCGTGCTGTAGGGTTATCGCCATAGCCGCGACCGGGAATTTCGTAGACGCCGCGTACACGTTGCCGCAGTTCGCCCGTGCTGCGGCGATAGTCGTAATCTGCCTGCAGAAAGGCGCGACATGCCGGGGTGAAATACGGTGATAGTGCATGGAGGTTGCGCGTGTAGTCCTCTTCTCCGTTAGTCGGCCAGCGGTTGAGTTGCTGGAACACATAGAAGGTGAAGGCATAGACCGATTCGGGGGGCACTTCCCACCAGGCCCGGGAACTCCCCGAACGCAGATCAGGGGGGACATGGATCGTCAGATCGCGCGGTGCGTTCCACCAACCGGCACCCATGACCAGTGCCACCAGCAGTAATGCGCTGGCACCTATGCGAAGGGTCTTGATGTGCGCTTGTAGATGCGTGACTTCGTTCTTGAATCGGCTCATCGCGTTGTCCTTCTATTCGACCAGGAGCCTGAACGCGTGATCAGCAGGTGTCCGCCAACCCAGCCTGTGAGCAGCGGGTAGCGAGTCGTTATGTGCCATTGCAACTGACGGTACAGCCAGGTATCAGGCCGGCCGCGTTTCTGTCGTCGCAGGAAGCCGCCACCGATGAACACGCCGCAGGCGATGCCCAGCACAATGCAGGTCGGTGCCAGAGCGATGGTTGAAAGTAACCAGGACAGCGGCACGCCGATAATCAGCCCGGTGCAACCGGACAGGCCGCAGCAGATCCACAACTCATCAGCCGTCAGGCCGCGTACCACCACCGGATGTCGATTAAGCCGATGTGGCAGGAACGTGATGGTGCCGTCCGTACGGACATGTTGAGGCTCTGACATGCCCAGTACCTCTTACAAAATGCCGGTGGCTTCGGTGAGCAGCCAGATGCCGATCACTAGCAGCACTGCCCCAACGGCGACTGTCAGGCCGAATTGGCCCCAGGTTTTCTTGCCGTTGTGGATTTCGGCGTAGGTGCCGTAGGCGTGATAGCACACGCCGATGAACATGCTTGCGACCACCAGCAACGCCACCAGCAGAACGATGTCGTAGCCGTAATTGCGAATGGTTTCCATAATGCCGCCACCTGTGCCCCGAGACGGGTTTTCCAGTTGCGGCAACCCCTGGGCGAAAGACAGCGCAGGTAAGGTAGCAAGATCCATGGCCAGTACTGCATGTTGTGCGAGACGAGCGGGAGAGAGGAGGTGTTTCATATGGGGTTGCCCCTTTCTGGTTACGAGAGCAGGAAAAACGTCAGCACTAGGTACATCGCGAGAAAGCGTACGATGACACCAAGGAACTGACGCTGGTTGAGCTGGTTTTCTGCCCAGCCGACGTAGGCGGTTCGGATGGCCCACGCGCCCCAAAGCAGCAGTACTGCGAATACGACGCCGATGAAAACGGCGGACATTGCCGCAGGTGTAATACCGCTATTGGCTTGGAAGGCGTTGATTTGTGCGGCAGTCATGGCTGGTCCTTCAGGAAGGTGCCACCGTGTTTTGCTGTCGATTCCTGGCGGTAGTTACCATTCAGCTCGGTAGGGTCGCGCGGCTGGGCGCGGGATGGTGTGAGATGAGCCTGGATACCGATGCGTATGCGAGCAAGGTCATCGCGTAGCCTTGGGTAGTCGAAGTGATAGCGTTCGCTTGGCTCTGCGGGTGTTCTGGATGCGCTCTGCACGACGAGGCGTTCCAGTGCGTCGAGTTGCCTTAGCGCAGTAGCCAGTTCCTGACGTTGTGCTGGTGTGTCGGCCTGAGTTGTCAGCGGGATACTCACTAGTAGGGCAGCGAGTAGCAACGGTGCGCCGCAGCGCAAAGAGCAGGGATGGATTGACAGTGCCATCGCGCTATATCCTCGTTAGATCAACAATGGAGTGATCGTGACGATGTAGGGGGGGCAGGTCTGCAAACAATGAGAACTGAATAGTGTCCATATTGGTGGAAAAAGCAGTAACACTCCAGATCACACAAGTTTTCACCTGCAGGTAGATATTTCTTCCATCTCATGTAGACATTTCTGTCTGTAACATGCACGTATCTTTTGGCATGATCATAACTGGAGGGAATGCCATGTCAGAGACGATGGCTGAGCTATTCTAAAGCACATGATCGACAAGAACATCGCTGTGCGGGTAACCCGTCGTCTGTACCGTGTCGGTCATCACTAGCGATTTAATAGGGGATGGGCAAGTCAGGAAGCAACCAGCAGGAGGCTCACGTATGATGATCCGACCTTCTGTGTGGGACTGCAATTGTGGATCGCATGGCTGGCCCTACAGATTTCTGCCATGCTCACTAGTGGGCGCTAAGTAATGCGGTGGTAGTGTTATCTTTATAAACATAAATGTAGTGTAGCGTCTCAATCGAGTAGCTCCTGCACCAGCATTAATTGCCTTAGTAAATAGGAGGTAGAAGTGCTGGTTTTCTTTTTTATTATCTCAAAATAGATTTTGCTACTTTCAAAAAGGCATTTGCTGCTGGGCTGGCCTGATTTTTGTTGGGAACAGCCAAGCCAATAAACCTTCTTGCTTTGGGGGTTAGCGGCCGTTTTACTACTCCAGGGCATAAGGCCATAATCTGAGCTGGAACGGCAAGGTCTGCAACGATTGAAACACCCGCGCCACTTTCCACCATTTTTACAATAGTGATTATTTGGGAGTATTTGTGCTTGATCATTGGGTGAAAGTTTCCTGCGGAGAAAATTTCCTCGACATATCTCCCACTACCGGCAAGGGTCATGATAAATGGTATTTTGCACAGGTCTGATAAGTGAATGGCCTGGCGCTTAGCCAGCGTATGATCAGTAGGCACCAACGCCACAAACTGATCCTCCACCAGTGAAATAGTATCAAAGTGGTCACTGGGCAGAACAACAAAACCTATGTCCACATGCCGTTCGGTTATCCATTGATTAACTTCGCTATCTGTTCCTTCTTCTACCAGAACGTCAATTCCTGGGTAAATTTCATTGAATTTTTGGAGAATTTTAGGAAGTAACTGCAATGATGATGATATGCCAAGTGAGCCGATTCTTAGTATGCCCTGATTGACTCCTCGAATAGCGGATATCTCTTGGTGCATGGCTTCTGAAATACTAAGAATCTCCCGTGCTCTGACTAGAATACCTTGGCCTACGGTGGTGACTTCGATAGTTGCCTGTCCTCGTGTAAGCAATGTCAGACCCCATTCTTTCTCCAAATTTTTGACAGCATGGGAAACCGCCGACTGACTTATACCCAGTTCCCCTGCGGCTGCCGTGAAACTGCCAAGTTTCGCCACAAGGGCAAATATTTCCAGTTGAGTGAAGGTCATTAATAATCCTATTTTGTCATGAGTTATTGCTCATTTTACTATTATATTAAATGAGTAATAGCATTTGAGACCAGTGACAAAACAATAAACTACGGATTCTCCCATGACTACTTCAACAGCCACTACTTCGCCGACTGCAGAGCGGCCCTCCTTAAGTCCCATGTTGGGGGCCAAGTTGACCTTGGTTGCATTTTTCTGGGGGGGGACCTTCATAGCGGGTCGGGTGCTGGCCCTGTCTATGCCTCTTATGACTGCGGCTTTCTGTCGTTTCCTTGTTGCCGCTGTGCTGCTGCTTCTGCTGTCATTAAAGTTAGAAGGTGGATTACCCCGCCTGAATCGTTCCCAAATGCTTACGACAGCGATGCTGGGGTTGACAGGAATATTTCTATACAGCGTTTTTTTCTTTGGTGCCTTGGCACAGATTCCCGCTGGGCGAACCGCATTGTTTGTTAGCCTAAATCCAATTGTGACTGCTATTGCTGCCAGTTTTATATTCAGAGAGCGTCTTGGTGCGAAGAGATGGCTTGGTATCGGTATAGCTTTGGCTGGGGCAATGATAGTGATTACGCGGGGCGACTTTCTAGGCGCTTTACACGACATCAGTCGGTCATTTGGGATCGGGGAAATGCTCATGTCGTGTGCCGTACTAAGCTGGGCTGCCTATACATTAATTTCACGAAAGGCGATGGAGTCTCTTTCGCCCGTTGCCGCAACAACCTATGCCACCTTGTGGGGGTTATTTTTCCTTCTTATGGCCTCAGTAAAAGAAATGAGCTCGATTCAATGGCTTTCCCTAGGTTGGTCTGTTTGGGCCTCTATTTTTTACCTCGGTGCAGTGGGAACGGTGGTCGCGTTTATTTGGTATTACCAGGGAATCAAGGCGGTAGGCCCATCAAGGGCTGCGGTATTCACCAATCTCGTTCCTGCCTTCGGCGTGTTGTTATCGGCTGGATTGCTTCAGGAGCCAATTCTCATTTCCATGCTGATCGGCGGCGCATTGTCCGCAGTGGGCGTTTCCTTGACGAATCGGAAATGAAATGATTGCCTCCATGTTGCTGGCTTTGGTACCGATTGCCCTACTGATTACGCTTGGGGCAGGAGTTCGGCGGTATGAATTCATCGCGGAAACGTTTTGGCCGCAGGCAGAGCGACTGGGTTACTACATCTTATTACCCTCACTCTTTCTTCATGGATTGGCGACGGCGGACCTGTCTGGATTGCCTGTGCTGACAATGGTGAGCTCCCTGGTGCTGTCGACCGTGGCTGTGGCAAGTCTTATAGTGATTTTTCGCCGGTGGCTGCCAGTGACTGACCCCGCTTTCACTTCCGTGTTCCAAGGAGGAGTGCGATTCAATAACTATGTGGGCGTATCGGTCGCAGCAGGGCTGTTCGGAGCCCAGGGGATCGCGCTGGCAGCGGTCGCCAATGCGGCGATTGTGCCAACGGTCAATATTCTGTGTGTGCTCGTTTTTGCGCGCTACTGCAATCGTGGTTTCTTTTCTGTGAAAAGCATAATACAGCAACTCATGAGCAATCCCCTAGTGGCAGCGTGCCTCATTGGTATCATCCTGCAGGTAACAGGCTGGGGGCTGCCGGGTGGCATTGAACCTGCTCTTAAAGCATTGGGGCAGGCTTCCCTGCCTCTGGGCTTGCTATGCGTCGGGGCAGCCTTGGACTTCTCCTCGGTTCGAAAATGGGTGTGTCCAGTGTTGCTTTCATCCCTGGCAAAGTTTGTTCTCATGCCATTGGCAACTCTGGGTGCTTGCTATGCCTTGGACCTGCAAGGACCGGCCGCTGTGGCTGCCTTGCTCTTTCAGACGCTACCCACTGCCTCTTCGTCATACATCATGGCGCGCCAACTTGGAGGGGATGCCCCACTTATGGCCGGAATAATTGCCAGCCAAACCCTTTTGGCTGGCTTGGCTCTGCCGTTTGCTGTGTCGTGTTTGTCCGGTTGGACGTAGGGGCTTGTCTATTGAGGGGCAGGACCTATTACACGTTCGCAACGAGGGTTGATCGAGCAGTCTTAATTTAAGACGAATAAGGTATTTTTCGTTGCGATAGCACCTGCACTGGTTCTTTTGCCGTCCTCACAAATATTTCTTGAAACTACTCGCTGTCAGCGCCACAGCAACGCCCAGCAATGCAGCGCCGGGCAGCAGAATCATCAGCGGATGAACCGATACCGGCAGTGCCAGATAGGTTACCCAGGGCAGCACAGCCAGCGGCAGTAACGCGGCCTTTGCCCTGTGGTAAACAAAGCCTGATTCCCGGCCCGCGCCAAACCTGCGCACATCACGCCGTACCAGGCCATCAACCAGGCCCACAAACACAGCCATGACAATGAGCGGCAATGTCAGTACCAGCACCAGCAAGCGCACCATGAACGTCAGCGTGGTGAAGGCTGCGGCGATCAAATAGTTTTCCGACCATACATAGACTTGGCTCACAAAGTAGCGGAAGTCGCGTCTGGGTATCTGGCTGGGAACACGCGCACGCTCGGCGGTCTGCTTCATGCGCTCAAGCAGTCCGGTTTTGACGAACATCCATTCATATCCGGTATCGACAATCTGGTGTGCCGTGCGGCCCGGCTCCTGCACGATGACGCTGCGGATAAAGTTATTCGACAGGTGTCCCAATTCGTACTGCAGCATCGCCTGCGAGTGTTGCCAGCCCTGGTCTTTCCAGAAAAGATGCATTCCAGCGCATTCCACGATGATTGAAATCAGCAATGAGCCAATCAGCACACCCACTAACCTGAATGGCAAGGTGATGAAACTGGCCAGCAGGCTTTTCCGGCGTGTCTGCTGATGTTGTGCCGTGGCCGCTGGATCGCTCATGGCGCTTTACTCTCGTCGATAATATGGTCGGCATCCTCATCAAGCAGTTCAGGCGGTAGCGCTTGCTCCTGTAGCGTAGGCGAGCCTTGGTTCTGCCACCATTGACCGGTATCGGTGTAGCTTTGACGCATGTAACCTGCCAATTGCTGAAGATCCGTCGGCATGATTTCATCTGGATCGGGGGCGGGCAGGGGCATGCGGACTTTCCACAGGTTGCCGCCTTGAAGCAGAGCAAAGCATTGCCCTTTCGGAAGTTGAACCACATGGGACGGCTCAATCATCGGCACGCTCGACATGCTGATGCGATCCTGTGTGTTGCTGGTGAAGTCGGTTTTGGCGTGGATGTCGGAGCTGTCTGTCGCGCCGCTGACCACTGTCGTCGTGTAGACCTCCACCTTGGGCAACTGTTTTGTGAGCAGTTCGGCGGTGGCTGTCTCGCGCACGCGCAGCATGAACAGGTTGTTGAAATTGCCGACGACTTGACCGGCTTTGGCGCGATTGCCGATGCGGGCTTCAATATCGCTCAGTGTCTGAGTGTAAGCGGTGACCTGGATGCCGGCACCGCCGCCTTTGTTGATCATCGGGATGAATTCGTCGCCCATCAGTTCATTGAATTCATCGGCATGAACATTGATTGGTACTTTGGTGTCAGCCGATGCACCGGGCAGGCCATCGTCGATGCCGAATTTATAGATGTGTCCGGCCATCGAGACCATATCGCTGAACATCGAGTTGCCCACCGCAGCGGCGACTTCGGCATCGGAGAGCGCATCGAGTCCGACGTAGACGACCGCGCGTTTCCTGATGATCTGCATCCAGTCGAAAATCGGCCTGGGATCGCTCAGATCCGAGTAGTTCGGTGCCAGCAACTGGGCGATTTTGCCGCTGGTGAGTTTTTCAAGCAGAGGCAGCAGGCTGGCGACGATCTTGTCAAAGTACGTTTTGTCGTAGCGAACCGCTGATCTCAGTCCGTCCAGTACGGGATCGTAGTTGCGGGCCTGACTGAGGTATTGTTCAAGGGCGACCACGCGCTTTTCGCGACCGATCATGTTCCTGGGAATGTTCTTCTCGTTGAGCTTGGCTTCAATCTGGACGATGACCTCCCAGGCTTTCGGTTCTGTGCGGGCGAAGTAGTGTTGGGCGTACTCGATGAACAACGCGTCGATATTGATGACATGGCGCTGGATCAGCAGGTAGTCCGGTCGTTGCCCCAGCTCGATCAATGCGCGTGCAATCACATTGACGAATCTCCAGGCAAATTCTCTGAATGCAGCAGAGTTACCCTCTCCGGAAAGCTGCCCTGCGATGCGGGTCGCGACTTCGCTGATGCGACCAAAACGTCCCACCGCGTTGTAACGAGCGCTGATCTCCGGCCACCCCAGATGAAACACGTAGAACGCATTCTCTCTGCCTGCACGTCTGGCCTCGACGAACATTCTCTTGAGTAGATCCGCGTCGCCTTTAGGGTCGAAAACAATGACCACTTCGTGCTCGCCCAGGTGATTCTTTCGACGAATATCCTGGGTGATGAATAATTCAGCCAGCCGCGTTTTGCCTACGCGCGTGGTGCCCAGTACCAGGGAGTGGCCGACACGCTCACCTAGGGGCAGGCTGACGTCCACCTCGTCAGGCTCAATGCCATGCAGACGCGGTAAGCCGCCAACGGGCGGTAATGGCCGTACCGGATTGAGCGGCATATTCCAGGTCGTAAGACGGGGTAGTTGCGATAATAGGAATGGTGCGAACTCCAGCCGCTCCTCCAGACGTCGGGCCAACTGGTAGGCGGATGTCGGCTCGACATAACGCCTGAACTCAGGTCGGTAGGTTTGCATCAACCGGTGAGTGTGTTTCTGCTCCCAACGGAATCCTTTGCCAATGAACAAGCGTTGTTGGCTGACTGGCATGTCGCGGCTGGTCATCACGTAACGTGGCAGGCGACGGATATTGCGTCGGTAGCGCAGGATCACCTGCGCATCGCGCCAGCGCAGTGTGCCAAAAATCCCGAAGGCCAGTGCGCTGCCGATGCCTATGTCCGGACTCAACGCGAGAGACCATGGTGCCGTCAGGCACAGCAATGCGGCTCCGGCACAAACCGCAACGGTATAGAGTTCTACGGGTGGACGCAGCAGTACCTCGACTGGCTGAGACTGTGCCATTGTGTTATTGCTCAATTCCCGTGCTGGTGATGAGCACGGGGTAATGCCGCAGGCCAAGTCGCTCAGTCAGGTCATCGGCCGCCACTGGCGCGAACTGCAAATTTGGTGCGATAGCACGCAGGCGTGCCAGGCCGTCTTTGGTCTCGACGTTGACCACCAGGCCGATGGCACCTCGTTCGTGAAGTAATACGCTTTGGCGCTGCAGCCATGCATAGGATGCCTCATCGTCGCCGACCAGAAAGAACGGTTGCAGGCCCGGTGCATCGATGACCCTGCGTGTTACGGTGCCAGGGGAGAGCTTCGGGCTGCGTACTGGCAGCATGTCTGCTTCGGTTGCTGGATTTACCTGCATCGGTGGCATGGCAATGGGAGGGCGTGGGGTATCGGGTGAGCGTACCTGAAGGTTGAGCGCCTCGTAGTACGGCAGCGCAGATGCCCCGCCGTGGTCTTCCACCACGATCGGCGGCTGTGCTGCGTGAATCAACGGCGATACGGTGGCCAGTGTCAGGAACAGGCTGTATGACGTCTTAATATGGATCATCATGGGGTGGTTTCCTTGCTGAGAATGGTGGGGACAGTTTGCTGCGGCCCCAATACGCGTTGAAGGTGTTGCGACACACTGCGCCGGTAGCGTGCCGCAGGCGCACCGCCAGCAGGCCGGTGGTAGCGACCCATTGCCAGCAGCCAGTCCTCGCCGGGAATATGCTGCTCCTTGAGGATCTGTGCCGCGATCGTCAGGTTGTTGTACGGATCGAGTAAGTCGCAGGGCTGGCGGTAGCGGTGCTTTTGCCAACCGAGATTGATCTGCCCCAGGCCTACGTCAATGCGGGTAAGTGGTATGTCTTGCAGAGCCTGGTGTATTCCTGCACAGGCCTGCGCCTGGCTGGTGTATCGGCGAGACTGGCCTGCCACATTCAGCGACCACGGCCACGGCACGATACGTTCTGCACGGCGCACACCACTTTCCTGCAGCGCCACCGCATAAAGGACGACAGAGGGAATACCCGCGCGTTGAGCCGCCAACTGGTAGGCCGGTGGGGGGATCTCCTGGGCTTGAGCCAGACTGGCCATCAGTATGCTTACCAGCAGTGTCCAACTTCGTTGCATGGATGTCAGGGCTGACGCTGCCATTGACCATTTACCTGTCTGATACTGGCGGGCAGGTCTCCGGACAGCCCAAGAGACAACCAGCGACCTGCGTCGTGGTTCAGTGTGATGGTGCTATTGCGTACCAGCTCTGGGTCAATCTGTGCGTGTCTGGCCCAATTCCGGATGCGCACGTCGTCCTGATGTGAACCGACCATATACAGGTCGAAGGGCGTGCTGGAGGCCTGTAAGCGCTGCACAAGTTGGGTGCATGGCTGGCAATTCTCCTTGACGAACACCGCCGTGCGTCCGTTTCCAGTTACTGTGTTTCTGTTGAGTCCGGCATCAGGCAAATTTACCCGCAACAGGTCGGGATTCTGTCTTTGCCAGGCTTCGTCGTACGCTCGCTGATAGGCCAGAAGTTTTTCAACACGACGTGCTTCTGCCTGTACTTGTAGTTCGGCATAGCGTTGTCGCTCGTCGTCACTGCGGGCCTCAATACCCAGTGCGGATAGTGGGTCGAGGTTGGGTGAGTAAGTGCCAAGGGGCCCTTCCATGAGTTCGCGATAGCGTAACCATTCGTCAGCGTTCAAGCCCCAGTCCTGCGCCAGGCGTTCGTCCCGGAGCTGTTCGACCTGGGTCGGTACGATACGGGATTGCATCGTGGTGGAGGGCTGTGCCATCGCGGACATTGTCAGAGTGGTCAGTGTGGTAGTGAGGAGGATCGTCATCAGACGTTTCATTGTCTTCTCCATCAGGGGATCGTCAGGCGTCGTGTCTGCCCGGCACGGCTGAAAATTGCGGTGTCGCCATCGATGGTTTCCAGTCGCCACTGGCTCACGGCTTCACCAGGTAATACAAGCTGGATTTGCTCAGGTGCGGGTTCTCCACTGGCCGGCGCAATCGATACCATGCGTTGTCCAGCGCGCAGCTCCAGACCCAGGATGCGAAACGGGAATGGCATTTTCTTGGGCGTGGTAACAGCAGGATTGGTGGTGCGGCTGGTGGTTGGGGCGCTTTGAATGGCTGCTTTCTGTTGAGACTTGAGTTGCGCCAGCTCATCACGAAGCGTTTGCACGACTTGTGTGGAGGCGTAGTTTTCCTGCGTTTGCTCCATCTGAGCGATACGCGTTTCCAGACTGTGTTGCATGCTTCGTAAGGCTGTTGCACTGGCTGGGTCCGGGCGTGCTTCAAGGGCCTGTATGCTGTCGGCCAGCTCTGTCAGCAGACCTTCCAGTACCTGAATCTGTTGCAGGCTGGCATCCGCCTGTTCGCGTTTGACCAGATCGGCTGTTGCGCGATAGTTCAGGACGGCAAGAGCAGTCAGTACACCCAGCCACACCCAGACCAGGAGTCGGATGATCATGGTTGAGGTGTGCCTCAACGTGATGGCGGTGTTGTTCATGGTTGCCCTCCAGCAGGAGGGAGGGGCTTAACCGCCCCGGCGACTCGGGTGTCGTCATTTGCTGTGTCAGTGCCAGCGTCGATATCGGAGCGTTTGAAGCACACTTGTCGCGTACGGTTATCGACATACAGCGCCCAGAACGGCCCGGCCAAGGTAAGCAATGCCTCCTGCAAGGTCATCGGGCCGAGGTGCAGATGCGCAACGGGCAGTGGCAGTGAATAGAGTTCAATAACAGACTGGGCTGTTTCGCAGAGCTGGTAGCCACTTCGCTTGAGCGCATGCCGCAGGCCGTCACCCACGGTAGCGCGGGAATGCTCGGGTATTGATACGTCAATCACCTGCAACAACAGATTACGCTGCGCCGCATCGGGAGCCAGTTCAACCAGGGTATAGCGTCCGTAACGTACAACGGGAATGAAGTCCGGCGTAGCGTCGGGAACCGAGGTGACCGCTTTGATGGGCGGAGAGGGGAGCTGGGCAGTGGTTGTTGTGCATCCGCTGCTCAAGGCTGCAATGATCAGCAGGTGACTGACAAACAGCCGCCGGATTGAATGTGTTGGTGACATGGTTCAGCTCTCTATAGCGATGAGCTGTTACCTTCGTCTGAGGCGTGGGGTTGATCAGCAAAGAATGCGCAATGAGCATGAGCCGTTTTGATCTCAACCGTATCTACTTCGCAGATTTGGTAGCGCCAGGCAGTATCTTACAGTTTGAGTGCTACTATTATTTTTTGGAAGATAAATAAAAAGATAGGGAGGTAGCAATGCGGATTTCTCGAGTCCGGTTAATTAATTTCGCCAACTTCTCCAACGTTGATGTTGAAACGGGTGAAAGCATTGTTATTGTCGGTGAGAACAAAGTAGGTAAGAGCAATTTTATTCGCGGCTTGCAGTTGATTCTTGACCCTGGGTTGTCCGAGCGCGATCGGCAACTGGGCTTTGAACATTTTTGGGATGGATTAGGCGAAGAAAAATTGGGGGAGACGATTGAAATTTCAGTGGATCTTACTGATTTTACTGACGATCCCCGATTGATGGCTCATCTGAATGATTGTGTTGTTAATCCAGGACCACCCATGGTGGCTCGTCTTACCTATCGCTTTCAGCCAAAAACCGAGTTAAATCGTGCCCCTGAATCGCTAAAAGACTATGAGTATGTGATCTTCGGTGGTACTGATCCCGATATGCATATTGGCGGAGCGCTTCGCCGTATGTTACCCATAGATGTTCAGGGCGCGTTGCGTGATGCTGAGAAGGATCTTTCAAGCTGGCGCAATTCACCATTGAGACCACTTATTGAGGAGCTCACCGCGTCGCTAGATGATGATGCTCGTGAGGAAATTCAGACTCAGATCGACGAGGCTCAACGGGAGCTGGCTGGTCATGATGACGTAGTGGCGACAGCTGAACGAATTAGCGAACGGTTGGTAGCTATCGCGGGTGATCAACATGCCGTTCCAGTATCGCTGGGGCTTGCTCCGGCTCGCGTTGATGCTCTGCTACGCAGCTTACGCTTGTTGCTCGACAATGGTATCCGTGGCATTGGTGATGCCAGCCTTGGGACGGCCAATCTGATTTTCCTTGCCCTGAAAAGCCTCGAGCTTGATCGTCTTGTTGATGACGGAGAACGAGACCATACGTTTTTCGTCGTCGAGGAGCCAGAAGCACACCTACATCCGCATGTGCAGCGCCTTGTCTATCGTTACTTCTTGGGCACTGATGGAGATAATCGTGATGAAAGTACTCCGCTGACAACGATTCTGACCACCCATTCCCCACATATCGCCAGCGTTACGCCAATCAGATCCATCGTTCTGCTGCGTCATGACCCGGAGGAAGAGGAGACAATTGCTCTTTCAACGGTAAATGCACCATTCACGCAGCGGGATGAGGATGATCTACAGCGCTATATTGATGTCACTCGTGGCGAAATATTTTTTTCGCGAGGTGTTGTCCTTGTTGAGGGCGATGCTGAGCGTTTCCTTGTCCCAGCTTTCGCTGATGCACTGGGTATCCCGCTCGACATGCTTGGGATCACTGTGTGTTCGGTCGGTGGAACTAATTTCACCCCGTATGTGAAACTCCTAGGGCCACAAGGGCTTGATATTCCTCATGTGATTCTGACAGACCGTGATCCAGTGAACGGCAGGCATCCACGTGTTCGCAGACGGTTCATCAGTCTCCTTGAATTGGTTGAATATGAGCACTACCGCGACTACGAAAATATGGATGCTGAAGATGTGATCGGACTTGCCAACGATTACGGGTATTTCGTTAATGAGAATACCCTTGAAACTGAACTGTTCGAAAGCGGACTGGCTGAGGAGATGATAGATGTAATCCGACAGGAACTTCCACAACTGAAGCAAGAGACTCTAAATACATTGCAGCAATGGCTGGACGATGGTGAAGTCGATCAAGGTCGGTTGTTGAAGCTAATTGAGCGAATTGGCAAAGGGCGGTTCGCTCATGCGCTGGCCTCCTCGGTGTCGGAGGATGTTTGCCCGGATTACATTCGTGAAGCACTGGAGCATATCCGCGATGCCGTCGCGTAGTGTAAGTGCAGCCTACCTAGCCCAGGCTTCCGAGTTGGCTGGAAATCCTGGTCAGTTAGCCGCGTATAACTCCCTGGGGCATTGCGTTGTGCTTGCCGGGCCTGGAAGTGGCAAGACCAAGACACTTGTACTGAAACTGGCCCGTATCTTGGCCGAGGATGTTCAGGCACCGCGTGGTGCTGCATGCATCACATATAGCCAGGAATGCGCGCGTGAGTTGACACGTCGTCTTGAAGCGCTGGGGCTCAGAGAGGCACCGAATCTCTTTGTCGGAACCGTTCATGGGTTCTGTTTGCGTCATCTGTTGATGCCTTATGGGCGATTGGCCGATCTGCCGATCTCATTTCCGCTGTCGGTGGCTTCTCAGCGTGTGAGTGATCGGTTACTGCGACAATCTGGTGATCAGCTCTTTGGCTCAGGTCATCCCCATAAGGCCATTGATCTCGGGCGGCATCGCCGTTCAGTGCTGGACCGCAACAGCACTGCTTGGCGTTCAGAGGAGGAACTCGCTGCCTGGACCGAGGCTTACGAATCGGCATTACGGCAGGATGGGCTAATCGACTACGACGACATGGTGGTATTCGGCCAGCGTCTGATCGTCGAGCATGATTGGGTTTTGCCCTTAGTTCAGGCGAAATTTCCGGTCCTCGCGGTGGATGAATATCAGGATTTGGGGGTGGCGCTCCATCGTATGGTCAAGCGTCTGGTTTTTGAGGGGGGCGTGCGCTTGTTCGCTGTGGGTGATTCAGACCAGTCGATATACGGTTTTACTGGGGCCAATGGTGCGTTGCTCATGGAGCTGGCAGGCAGTGAAGGCGTTGAAACAGTTAGGCTCCAATTAAACTATCGTTCAGGTGCGGGTATCGTCAGTGCTTCTGAGATGGCGCTGGGTGAGGCTCGTGGTTATCGCGCGAATGATCCAAACCGTCAGACGACTATTGAGTTTGTGTTGTGTCCTGAGGGGATGGCGGATCAAGCGACTCATGCCATTGCACAGATCATCCCTGCTGCTTTGGCTGCTAAACCAGGACGGACGCTTGGTGATATTGCCATTCTGTACAGAGACTATCGTGCCGGAGATATTGTGGCTGATGCGGTGACCGCTGGTGGTTTTGATTATATCCGTGTGGATAACGCAGCACCTTATCGCAAGGTTGCCTTGACCAGCTGGGTGGAAGATTGCGCCGCATGGTGCGCCGGTGGCTGGCGTGTTGGTCGTCCGCAATTGCGTGGGCTAATAGACCGCTACCTCGCGTTTCATCGGACGAGATTGGATGATGCGCAAGCTCGACGTGAGGGGCAGAGGCTAACCGCGCTGCTTTGGGCTCTACGCGCCGACCAACAGCCTGCGCGTGATTTTGTCACGTCGCTGCGCAATGGTATCGTTGATTCGTTGCTGGGCACTGAGCTGGTGCTTGCAGATCAGGCTGAGCAATTGAATCGCATGTCTGCAGCGCTTGCCGAAGGTGGTGCGTTGGCGGCGTTGGATATTGTGAGTTTGGGTGGGCGTGATGGCTCACCTGATCACCTTAATCTGCTGACGCTCCACTCTGCCAAAGGCTGCGAATACGACGTGGTCATTATGGTCGGCTTGGATCTGGGCAATCTGCCGTGGCGTGGTGAGACGCCAGAAAAGCTGCGTGAGAGCCGTCGCCTTTTCTATGTGGGGCTAACTCGAGCACGGGATGAGGTTCATATGCTGTATTCTGGTTTTGTTGATGGTCGCTACGGCTCGATGCGTCAGGGGCGTTCCCCATTTCTGGATGAGCTGGAGGGGCGGATGCGTGAGGCTGGTTTACGGCAGTAGGTATTGAACAGATGTCGAATATGGTTTACTACCAGTTAAAAAAACGCCAACATCCAAAGAGGATGCTGGCGTTATCGTGTGAACTACGCCGCGACAAGCTGTCGGGCCAGAGCGACTTCAATAGAGTCACCATCTTGATTAAGCACATCCAGTCCTGATTCAGGCACGTCTCCCGACGTGCTCTGAGAGACCAGAATTTTCTTCGCCATCAGAGCCAGGCAGGTCATCTGCGACGTGGCCGTATACCCCAGGTAGATCACCTTCACAGGCTGCTTTTGTCCGATACGCCAGGAACGACGTGCGGCCTGCTGCAGCGTGTACACGTTGTACCCAGATTGCATGAACACAATCGTTGGGAATTCCAGAAGATCCAGCCCCGTCTTGACCAGCTCGGGATTGGTGATGAGGACATCAATTCCTCTGTCGAGTTGTTCGGCAATCCAGTCTTCGCGTCGGCTGGCATCTACGCTCGCACGCAGTACCGCCACCTTGAAGCCCTCTTGCTCCAGCAACATCTTCAGCCTGCTGGTGGTGTCTCGCGTACCGGTGTAAACGGAATAGATCAGAGTCTTGCGACCTTTTGCTTTCTCCTGTTTGCAGATATTGATCAGTTCCCGCTCCTTGGGCATCACCTGCAGCTCATTGAACTGGGCCGGGGTGAAAGCCAGTACTTCTCGCGTACGTGGATGGCGCACGGTTTCAGTACGAAAGCAGCAGTCAGACCAGGCCAGCAGCACATTGAGCACCACGCCCAGCAAGGTAGTGTCCCGCTTTCGCAGGGCTTCCTTGAGCTGAGTCGTCAGGCTGGCAGCGAGCTTGCTGTAGGTATCACTTTGCTCAGCGTCCATCTCGACTTCCCTGAACTCTTCGTCATACGGGGGCAGTACGCCACCAATATCCCGGAGCTTGAGGAAAATCGTGAAGGGCAGAACGCAGCGAAGCACACCTTTGGGGCCGAACCCCGGCGCTTTGACTGTCCTGACGGTAACCTTCGAGCCTTTGGCGGTCTTGTGGGACGGACCATCGCTCTCGGAATAGATATCCTTGAGGACGCCGTGCTCCCGCATGAATGCCATGGCTGCAGCGTTCATACTGCCGCTGGCACTTGGTCGGTAGCCGTCTTCGATCATACGTCCGGGCAGCGCCCGGAACAGCAGATAGAACAAATCGGAAGCGTAGCCTCCCATCAGCGTGCCGGTGAGCAGCAGCGTTTTGCGGGTTTTGGCCGCAATAACACCCATGGCCTGACCTTGCGCGGAACCGCCTGTCTTGTACTCGTGGGCTTCGTCGGCGATGAGCAAATCGAACGTGCTTTGCGGCAGATACCGCTTCACAAATTCGCTGGGTTGATAACCGCCTTCACCGAAGCCGAACTCCATACTCGACATGGCGCGTTCCATGCGCTGAGCCTGCCTGTCTGAAAAGACCAATTCCCCTCGGTTGTCCATCAGGTTGATGAACTGGTGGAAGTTATCCCCCAGCATCGATGCCAGGAATGAATCGCCGAAGGTCTTCATCAGTTTGGCCGCAGTGGCTTCACCTATGGTTGGAATACGTTTCAGCGCCCGCAGTACCGCTGCGGATTGATCGCTGCCTGACAAACTACGTGGTCGCATCAGTGTCCAGAGGGCACTCTCGCAAAAACTACACTTGCGACGTACTTCCTCCGCGTCGAGTTCCAGTGCGTTGACCGGTTCGCCATCAAGATTGCGAACCATGGTGCCGCAGTGTGGACAAAGCCCAACTGTGCCGTGACGGGTGCGCTTGCGAACGAACGCGGGCTTCCAGTGGAATCCCATGCGCATGCGCACACGGCCAATGATGAAAAATTCCTGTCCATCGGCTGGCACATTCAGTTGCTCGCGCAGCTTGATCAGTTTGAGCAGCGTGTCCGGGCCGTTGAGCACCCAGACTTTGGCCCCTGTGACGGTTTCGAGAATTTCCCTGCGCCATTTGTAGACCAGGTGTGGCGGGCTGAGGACGAGAGTGCGGCGATAGCCCTCCGCATTGAGCACCGCCGCCAGCGCGATGCCGACGGTGGTTTTTCCCGTCCCCATATCACCATTGACGATAGCCGCACGCTCGCCCTGATTGACGAGCAACTCGGCCGCTGCATGCACGACCTCAGCCTGGGCGGGGAACAACTGTCGCTTGAGATTGGCCAGAATACGTTGTCGGTTTACACGTGGCACGCCGTTGTAGACCGGTGGATTAGCCCGATTGAGAGAATCGAGCAATTCATCCCCGAACTCGCTGACAAAATCCTGCATGCTGATGGAGAGTTCGTCGTTCGCAGGGTCGAACAGATCGTCTGTTGCAGATGAGTGAGTGACGGCAGATGCCGCTTCGATTTGCATGGTCATGGAGATGCTCCAAAAAATGGGGCATGCACCACCCCAGGGGCGATGTATGCCCCTGGGGGAAGAAAAGTGGACGCCGTAGCGCCGCCTTTTGGAAGGTCAGTATTCGCTGGGTAACAACAGCGTAGTAACGCTGCGATCCCACTCAGTAATGATCCAGATTTTCAGATTAGGGTTGACCTGATACGAGGAAAATAAACGGTCTTCGCCTGACGCGAGCGCGTGGTCATTCTGCCGTCGGTCATTCTCCTCCAGTTCTCCCCAGTCGCCGCAGAGATGGCGGTTCAGATAAGCGGCTGGATTGAGATGCCCTTGTTCGACCAGATTGGTGATGCCGGAGGTCATGATGATTGCCCCTGGTGAAAAGCGCAGTTTGGTCACAGTGCTGAGAAAAGTGCCTCGATTGCCATGAGATAGCTCCTTGAATAAACAAGGGGTCATGGCATGCCCAGTGGGGTGTCATGACCCCGGTGGGTGAGTGAAATGGACTGGCGTTGAACTCGGGTTCAGTGGCCAGCGGTGTGTGGGTGATGCTGCTTCCCCCTGCGGGGATTAATGGATGGTAAGGATCTGTCCCAGCGTGGCTGAGTCAGGAGACAGGTCCCATGCTCTGATGACGGGCACGAACTTATCGGTGAGGATGCGCGTTTCGGCGATGGAGCCGTCATCGCGTTCGCAATACTCGGTGCTCGTCGCTTTTTGCTTGTAGGTATCCCCCTTGACTGCAAGCGTGCGACCGCTTGGGGACTGCACGACACCGGAGATAGCACCCGCCGCCAGGGCTAATGCCAGGTGCCATTCAGATAACGCACGCGCAGGCGCACGCAGCGACTGCTGCGCGGCACCGAGGTGAGTCTCGAGCGCTGGCCACAAACCTCGCAGGCGTTGTACCTCTTCGGCGAACTGCATCGGCTCCATGCTGATGCGATAAAAATGTTCGGGTTCAGCCTGGGCGCTTGGAACGACATACGGCAACGATGTCCACTTGGACGGCAATTCCGCTGCTTCCTGTTCTCCCTGCCCGATTTGCAACAATCGGGCGCGGGTGGACTTCACGTCTTCACTCGCCAGATCGCGCTGGCGAGCGCGACGACCAAATAGCACCACTTGTTTGAACTGTGTATCTACCGCACGGAAGACACGCAGGTCGGCGAAGTGGCGCGTGAGCCAGCCCACCATTTCCTGGTCGAGTACATAGGACGGAATGATGAAAACGAGAATGCCGTGGTACTGCAGCAGGGGCAGCGTCCGCTGGTAGAACAACTTTTCCAGTCGGGGCAGGCCTTTACCGTCGTAGCCGATATTGCCGTTGGCATCTCTGGATAAGTCGCCGTACGGTGGGTTGAGCCAAAGCAAGCCGAATGCCTGACGCGAAATGATGGTGTCCATCAAATCGGCATGGATACAGTGTTCGACCAACAACCGTGCATGACTGGCGCGCACCTGATCGTATTCGATAGCGTACGACCGGGTGTGAGCAAGCCCGAGGGCATGGGCGGCTTCGGCAATCGCAACGCCTTCGCCGGCACAAGGATCAATAATGCACATGGGCTCATCGCTGGGTGCCAGTGCGGCGAGTGTCCGTTCAAGCGTGGACTCATCGGTAGGGTAATAGCCATTTTTGGCAAAATTTCTGGCGAGCCGGGGAAACATGAGTGCCATAGGAATCTCCTGTCTGGCGGTGATGAAAGAAAGTGCAGGTGCCTGGTAAGGTGCGCCTGCTGTGGAATGGTCAGACCGCCGCTTGCGAGGTGCAGATCTGTGACGGATAGGGATAGGCTGTGAGAGCGCCGTTACGAATAAGCCCGCCCAGCGCGTCGGTGAGTGCTGGCACGTCCAGTCCAAGGCGAAAGCCCCGCAGCGGCCCGAGGGCGACCGGTAGCTCATGGAGCATGTCGCGGCTGCGCAGCAACTCCAGCACCGGCATTTGCCAGTGGTCGAGCAGTGGCAGCGGACATGTGTCTTTGACGAGTTGCCACAAGCGAACAGTGGGTTCAGCGGCAGATCGCGGTAGTAGCGCCAGTGCGCTGGCTGTGCTCTTGTCAGGGCAGATGCAGCGTTGGTCGAACAGCCACAGATTGGTGAGCGATCCAAACAGCGTGCGGCGATAGTTGCGGGTCAGGCGTTTTTCAAGGCGCTCGACCGAGGGGATGAACACAGGCACGGAGCCGCCGTGTTCTGTGATGAGGTGAAACTGGTTCAATCCATCCTCATCGCGACCCAGTGTGAGACGGGCGATAAATTGCTGGACGGCAGTATCCCGCGCCCAGATTGAGACAAAGACCAGATCGCCATTCTCGCGGCAGACGCAGGCATCGACCATCAGGTCAGTGCATTCGTCGATACGGAACAACGGTTGCGGTAATGAAGATTCGGGCATGGTGGTGTCCTCTATGAGATTGAGGGGCAACATCACCCGAAGGGCAGAGTTGCCCCGAAGGATTGGAAAAGCGTGCAGTGGTAGCTGTATGAATCAGGTCGCCAGAGATTCAGACTGGCGGTTCCACTGCTGGGCCGTAGCGTCGAACGCATAGCCCAACTGGTTCAACCGCCCGATTTGCAGGCGCAAGGTACGGCGGTCAATGGTCGAGTCCAGCTTTACCGACTCACCCAGCGGCCAGAGGATGCCGAACAATAAGGTGTCGTCACTATCGAGATTGCCCGAGGCCGCCACAGTAGCGGAAGGCGCATCGACGCCGAATGGCGTGGTGTCGACCAGTGGGTCCTTGGAAGCTTGCACAGGGGCCGACCTGGCCTTGGATTTGGGCATTGCGGTTGGCGTAGGCACCGGTTGTGTACCCGATTCCTCATCAAGCGGATCGACATCCTGCGTGGCGAAGGCGCGAGCCTCTGCTTTGCTGAGTTTGTCGATACCAGACAAGGTCATGCCATCCAGGTTGGCCCGGATCTCGAATCGCATGCCGTCGCCGACAGGATAGGCTTTCGGATAAATATATCGAATCGCAAATTCACCCTCATACTTCCCCTCGGGATACTGCTCCAGTTCGGGATCTTTGACATGGAACAACCCAAGGTGTGTGGTGAGACGACCGACTGTGAACCGGCCGTTACGACCGGATATTGTGCGGATTGCGAGTTGACCGCGAACGATGATAGGGGGAGCGGATTGAACGGCTGCTGTAGCCATGGATAATCTCCTGGGATGCGTTGTACTACCGATAACCTTGGAAAAAGAGACAAGACCCCAATGTGAGGTCTTGCCGATCGGCTTAGAGTGAAGTGACGAGAGCGGGCTCTTCTTCTACCGAGGATTGCGCTTCAGGCCCGGCTGTACCAGACGTCGTAGAAGGCATATCCGCGCTGTTATCAGGACTTTCTGACGCAGTGGATGCCACCGTAGCGTGCCCAGAAGAGGGGGGCTGGTTGGCAGTGGGATAGACCAATTGGCCATCGATCTTGATCAGACCAATATGGATCAATCTGGACTCCAGACTCGCAGCCGGCTCGCCGGCATGCTCGCCCTTCGTGCGAAGGTACGGATCGGCTTTCATGTCGTTGAGACGAAAGGCCACCAATACCTTGCGCTCAGCCTCGATGGCCTGCACGCAACGGCGTACCAGATGTTGAGCCTCCGGCGCGGTCACGATGGTGTTGATGTACCGGTATTCCGGCTCTTCAACAGGCCCGGCCAGAGCACCAATGGTGCACGCGAGGAATGGGTCACCCTCCTTCGGTGTAACGTCTTTGGGCCGATTGAGGTAGCCAATGCCCCGAGTGATCAGTTCGTACTGTTCGATAGCCGCCAGTGTGGCAGGGTCGATCAGTTCAGCCTTCAGGAGTCGCCCCTTGAGGCTGGCTGCTGGCTCACCCTTGCGTTCACCGCTGGGGCGGATGAATGCATCACTCCACAGATCCCCCAGCCGGAACTTGACCATCGGGCGCTGCTTTGGATCATCCATGCCGACGTAGTGTTCGACCAGTTTTTTAGCCTCGGCACCTGAGACCTTGACGTCAAAATAGCGGGTGACCGGTTCTTTGACAGAGCCGACCAACGCGGCGATGGTGCAAGCCAGAAAGGGCTGAGCACGTCGGCCACCGCGTACGGGAACTTCCCGCACACGCTGCAGACGACCGTAACCTTCGGTGTGCAGATCGAAATAGGCTTTTTCGCCTGAGGTAGAATGGCTCATGGTGAAATCTCCATTGAAAATGAAGCGGAGACACACCAGGCCCGATGGCGAGGGTGTGTCACCCCGCGATGGGTTGATAAGGCGGATGCATCCACTACCGGTATAAACCGGTGGTCGTTCGCGTGAGGATGCTGGGCGAACTGGCTCGGTCATGCGGTTTTTGCCGCACCGCAACCTTGGAGACCGTGGTTGCGTGGCATGTCGCTGACAACGTCAGCAAAACATGCCGACAGACTGCCCGTGCCTCAATGCTGGCGCGACGAGAAATATGAACCGGAGTCGTTCCCTATTTTCGAGATGCCATTCCTCTGGAAATGGCTGTCGTGGTACAAACGCGTACTTAACGACTTTCTGCATCACCCACGGAGGGAGAAATAATGTCGATTGATTTGCAGGCGCTGTCCGCAGCCGAATTGAAGGACCTGATCGCATCCGCACAGGATCAACTGGTCAAGGGAGAACGTGAACGAGTCAAGGCCGTTCGCGAGAAAATTCTGCAGTTGCTGGAAGGTGAAAATCTGGAGCTGGAGCAGGTCTTCCCGAACTCAAAGCCGAGTCCTCGGGTAAAAAATCCTGTGGCTCCCAAATATGCACATCCCGACAACCCAAGTCTGACTTGGAGTGGTCGAGGCAAGCAGCCGAATTGGTTCAAGGAGGCGCTTGCAGCGGGCAAAACTCAGGAGCAGTTACTGCTGTCTTGACCGTTATCCAAAGCGGCACCTGATCAGAACAGACTGCAATCAATCAGGTGAAATCTCTCCTGCGACGCGGTTTAATCGCCACAAAAGCAGGCGACCGCTTCTTCGGTTGGGTCGAACAGATCACCCTGGTTTGCGGCAAATCGTGCCAGATCGGCATAGCTGGGGCCATCAACACGAAACCGTGTGCCACTGGGCTTGTTGGCCAGGTTCAGTGATTCCATACGAATCCACCATATGGCGGCTTCCGGTCTGGCCTTGATGAGGGCCAGGCGCTGTCCTTGTGGCTTGAGGAAGCACAAATCACAGTTGCCTTCGAGTGTGCGGCCTTTCACGGTCAACAGTTCCAGATCGAAAGGCTGCACCTGCCAGAACGCACTGACCTCGTATACGCTGATGTTTGCATCGGCCAATGGCATGCACATCATTTCATGGCTTGATTCCGTAGAGTGACCGCGCGCCCGAATTTTGGCGACACGCCGTTGCTCGTCGGCGCTGATGCCAATGAATTGATCCCATTCTGTCCAACCGAGACTGCGCAGGTATTTATGCATCGGCCGAATTTTCAGGCTGGTGGTGCAGCCGCGAGCAACAGGGTTGGGCAGGTATTGGCGTTTACGGATCAACGCCTCGAAAGGCTCACCCTGACGGCTGCCAGTCGTGAAATCGGCCCGCTTGAACCCTGGTGCAGCGTCCTGATATTCGAGCCAGTGGATAGGGGTTTTCCAATGTGTGGCGCAGTCACGCACGAAGCGCAGGGTAGCTTCTACTTCTTTGCCCGTGTTGGCGAAGCAGACTACGGTATCGGCAGGCAGGCCGCCGTTGGCCTGTAAAACGCGCCACAGCATATAGGCACTGGTGCGGCCACCGGAAAAACTGATGCAGGTCGGGGAGTCAATCTTGAACGGGTCGCGCATGTGGGCGTCTCCAGAGTATCGCTGGTGGAATGGCCTGTAGTGGGCTGAGACGAATGCGTGTCAGCGGTGGAGGTGCTGGCGCGAGAGGAAAGAAGCCCCCATGAGGGGGCTATGGAGGACGAGGCTCAGTTGCTATCGGGGCTTGTCGCGACAACTTGCAGGAAAATCTGTGTTGCGGTAGCGGACACTTCGAGATCACCAGCACCATCCAGGATGCCGGTAAACACCCTGTCGCCAGGCTCGAAAAACTCACCAAAATCATCGCCACCGAACTCGGCGCGTGAACGCTCCCACCAGTCGTCGAAGGGCGCAACGTCAGGGTTGCAGCCAATTGCGTAGGCGATCAGCTTTTGACGCCCATCGGGATGGCGCTCACCATGCTCGGCGAGCCAGTAAACACCCTGATCCTTGACCAGGATGATGCGGCACTGATTGGCAACAGCTTCTGCGATGACGGGCCGCAATTCGGCTCCTTTGAAGCGTAAAGTCATACACGTTACTCCTGAGAGGATGGTATGCCGGGCAACACAGTGAAGAAGTGTTGTCCGGGGCGGGGGATTGGTGCGTATCCCAGTCGAGGTGCGATAAGTAAACGATGCTGGTCAGATAACCCACCGTATAGACGGGTTGTCTGTAGCGTCATGACTTGCGTCGCAGCGGCTTTTGAATGGTGCGCACACGTATGCGACGCCAACTGCCATCGTCGATCAGCCTGAACAGTACGTCTCCGAGGGTATCGAAGAACACACCGTCAACCCGTTCAACCAACTCTCCATCGTGGCTCAGCACTACGGCATAGAGGTCGTCGGCGCGTTCGTATTGCACAGTGACGCGGCCATTGAATTTCGCCGTGCTTGTGTTGAAGCTGATAGCCGGTGGTGTAGCGATGATGTCCTTGGGCAGTGGATCAATCCAGGTGAAATCCCGCGCACCCGCATCAACCAGCAGGTGCGTAATCCGACGAAAACCATCCGGTGCCGGCAGCTCCTCCAGTTGCCTTATCAGTTCCTGTAACTCCGGACAGCGGGGTTGCGGGATCGGAAGCTTGGCGGGGGCGGAGCCGAGGACATACGTCTGGAGCTTGTAGGGCTTGCCATCAGCGGTGTATTCGGTGCGCTCTTCGGGGGTGTCTGCGCGAAGACCGTCGAAGCGATGCCGTGCGTAGGGTTCGACCTGCACCTTGGCTCCTTCGTCTGGATCGTCGGTCACGAGCGTCCGGTCAAGCACGGCGAACTCGATTCGACCCGTCTTGACGACAATGGCATCCTCCGTCCTGGCGATGATCTTTCCTTCAAAAGGCTTGGGATCAATGTGAAAGCCCAGTGTCGAAACCTTGGGCTGGCCGTCAAAAATGTTGAACCTGAAACTGCGGGCATTGGAAGGAACGTGGTCACGCACCAATGACTGCATCTGATTGCGAATGGTTTGATGATCCATGGGAAAGTCTCCAAAAAAAGGAGCTCCCCAGCCACAAGGGAGGAAAGCCCCTATGGGTGGAATGAGAAAATAACGAAAGCCAACACACCGTCAGCGTGTCGCAGTCTTGATGGCCTTGACTGCCTGGGATGTTGCCAGCTACACCGGCGAACATGTATTCAGCATGACGTGGCAACGGTGCGTGTGTGTGGAACAACACGCATCAGGAAGTGCCCGTATTGGTTAGCGCGATGTCACCCGGGTGTCTGCAATGCCTGGAGCAGACGCTGACCCAGCCAGGCTACGCATGGTACGGCCATAGAATTGCCGATCGCTTTGTAGCGGGGGGTATCAGCAGCAGGTTTGCCGCCGCGATATGGCACCAGCGTCCAGCCATCCGGCATGCCCTGCAAGCGTTCGCATTCGACGGGCATTAGCCGCCTGACCCTCCATTGCTGCCAGTTTTCTCCATCATGCTCAAGCGACGTGTAATGGAAGTGCGCGTCAGGCGGGGTGACGCTGAACACGGTTGGCATGCCCTGACCGGGCTTTCCGCCGCTGGCGAGCAGCGTGCCAGCGATCTGGCCGTGACCCGATTCCAAGCGCAGTTCGCCACGCCCGTTCTGTGCAAAGGCGATGGCAGGCCAGGCCCTGGTCCGCAATGTCGGGGTGACGTCTTTTACGGCATCCGCGCCATAGTCCTGAGCGGTAAAGGCCATCATCGGGATACCTTTGTTGGCACCATCTTCCCTGTAGTCTTTGCCATGCGTTGCCGGGTTCAGTGTATGGCTGAGGGGGCCTGCCATCGACTGCACCAGGAAGTTCTCGGTGCAGATGTCATGTTTGGAACCGGCTGCCATCAGGCAGGCCGCCACGTTGACTGGCCCTGTACCGCCAGCGAAACTGAATGTCGTGACCACCTTGTCATAGGGGCTCAGTCCGGCATAGTCGCTTGCTGTCGCAGGGCCTGCTCCAGCAGCGCGGGCAGCTTTTTGCCACGGCGAGCTGCTCGCATAAGAATGCCCGCGCACGCTGTCGCGCTCAAAAAGTACTTCGCAGGGATCGAGGTCGTCTCGACCACTTGCCACAAGAAACACACGCTTGCGGCGCTGGGCGACACCGAAGTGTTGGGCGTCGAGTACTCGCCACGCGAGGCGACGGCGGGGTCCAGACACGTGACCTGCGTGCGCCCATTTTTCCCCTGGCGGGTTGAGCGCATGGCTTTCTCCGGCCAGTGCGCCCAGCAGGCAGCCAAAGGCGTTGGAGCGGTCACTGAGCACGCCAGGGACGTTTTCCCAGACGATCGTGGTGGGGGACTGATGATTTTTGAGACGGATTTGGTCGATGACATTGGCAAGCTCCACGTAGCTGAGGGTTAAGGCACCACGAGGATCTTTCAGCCCCCGCCGCGCACCGGCGATGCTGAATGCCTGGCAAGGCGTTCCGCCAACAAGAATGTCCGGGGCGGTGACCTCACCAACGCGTACCTGGTTGGCGATGCGCGTCATGTCGCCGAGATTGGGGACATGGGGGTAGCGGTGTGCGAGTAGGGCACACGGAAAGGGATCGATTTCCGAGAACCAGGCGGCTTTCATACCGAGTGGTTCCCAGGCCAGGCTGACGGCTTCAATACCGCTGCAAACACTGCCGAACTGCAGTGCATGGGGTAGGGGTTGTGTGCTCATTGTGTCTCCTGTTTGTTTGGTTCAAGGCCACAGGCCCAACCGGATATGCCGTAAATCAGGAGAAAAAGTGTCGGGGACCTGCTGGCCTCCGACTCGGTAGGAAGAAACCACCTGTGGGCTGTTTCAGGATGCAGTCGTCGTCAAAACCGTTCGCTGTCGCAGCAATCGCACCCGGCCGTTATCGTGGTTGTGGCCGGAATCCTCTGGCATGTATCCACACACAAAGGGAACCCAGTTTTTCGCCGTTGGGCGCGGCAATGAATACCGTCATCCCCGAAGGGTTTCCTGATGCCTGGCCTCTCAAGCAAAGCATCAGGAAACCCTTCATGGAGGGCGGAAGAACCGGAGAAGGGGGAACGCGTCTGGTGCGTCCATGGATGAGTTGCCTTCTTGCCTCGCTGCCGGAGCATGGCGAGGTGCGCACGGTTTAGCAGAAGACTGGCGCGCCGGGATTCCCGCACGGGCGCGGGGGGAGAGGCCATGTCATCACAGAAGACGTGACATGGCTCTTTGGGTTCAGAGCGACTCAGGGCTCCCGGGAGCTGCGGCTACGCTTGCGCGGCATGGCGCGTGTGTGTTTACCACTGTCGATAGGCTGAGAGCCTTTACAGTCGGGGTAACGAGGACAAGACCAGAATGGCCCGCTCTTGCCGGTGCGTTGACGCATAGCGGTGCCGCATTCGGGGCATGCGGGTCCCTGTGGCACCTTGATAGACAGAGATGCCCCTCGATACTGCTGCACCAATTGCGTGATCCAGGCTGACTGCTTGTCGATAAAGACATCGAGTGTGAGCTGACCGGCTTCGATCATGTCCAGCGCCTGTTCCCAGATAGCAGTCATGCCTGGGTCGGCAATGGCACCGGGAACGGCGTCGATGAGTGTAAAGGCCGCATCGGAGGCGCGTACTGAACGGCTTTTCTTCAGCAGGTAGCCACGGTCAAGTAACCCTTTGATGATATTGGCGCGAGTCGCCTCAGTACCGATACCCGTGGTGTCCTTCAGCTTTTGTTTGAGGCGCGGATCTGAGACCAGTTTGGCTACCCCCTTCATCGCCTTGACCAGTTCGCCCTGGGTATAAGGACGTGGCGGCGATGTCTTGAGTGCTTTACAGTCGATGCCAGTTATCTGGCAGGACAATCCTTCATGCAGCGCTGGCAGAACCTGGCTGCGTAGTGTGGTCTCGCCATCCTCATCTGGCCTGGGTTCAGTGAGCACCTGTCGCCACCCGATGACGACGATCTGCTTGCCGACCGCTTGCAGTGTTTCGCCCGTGCATGACAGGCGCGCGGTGGTACGGTCGAATTCATGTTGCGGCAGAAACTGCGCCAGATAGTGGGCACGGATCAGTTTATAGACTGCCTGCTCTTTGTCGCTCATCGCCGTGAGATTAGCGGGTTCGAGTGTGGGGATGATGCCGTGGTGCGCTGTGACTTTGCTGTCGTTCCAGGCACGTGATCGCTGATTGCGGTCTAGCTGGTCAACGATCGGCCTCAGGCCTGGATCGGTCTTGAGAAGACTGTCGAGTACTGTAGGCACTTCGGCGAACATGCTTTCAGGCAGGTAGCCGGAGTCTGAGCGCGGGTACGTCGTGGCTTTGTGAGTCTCGTACAGTGCCTGGGCGATTTCCAGGGTTTCCTGCACATCCAGGCCTAGTTGTTTGGAACAGATTTCCTGCAGAGTGCCCAGATCGAAGGGTAACGGTGGGCCTTCACGCAGGCGTTCCGTCTCGACAGACGTGACCTGTGCGCTGCCAGCAATACGCATGCGTTCGGCCGCTTGTCGGGCTATGGGCTCCTGCAGACAACGGCCCGCATCGTCTGTTGCTGTATCTGGTGCCAGCCAGCCTGCAGTGAAAGATTGACCTGCGCTTGATAGCACGGTCTCGACTGTCCAGAACGGCACTGAGACAAAGCGAGCGATCTCGCGGTCGCGATCGACAACCAGTTTCAGCGTTGGGGTTTGTACCCGGCCAACGGAGAGTACGCCGTCGTAACCGGCCTGCCGCCCCATGACGGTGAACAGGCGACTGAGGTTCATGCCGATCAGCCAGTCTGCGCGGGAACGGGCCAGGGCCGAGAAGTACATCGGCAGGGTTTCGCTTGATGGCCTGAGCGTTGCCAGTGCTTTGCGGATCGACGCGTCATTGAGTGCCGATAACCAGAGCCTCTGGATAGGGCCGCGATAACCGCACAGTTCGATGATCTCGCGTGCGATCAACTCGCCTTCCCGGTCAGCATCCGTCGCGATGACCAGCTCGGTTGCCTTGCTCAGCAGATCTTTGACGACGTTGAATTGCGAAGCGGTCTTTGATTTGACTTCGACACGCCAGCGCTCAGGGATAATGGGCAACTGCTCGATAGACCAGCGTTTGTACTGTTCGCCATAGGTTTCTGGGGGGGCGGCCTCAACGAGATGACCAATGCACCAGGTTACGGTGATACCTGAACCTGCGAGGCAGCCATTACCTCTTTGGGTGGCCCCCAGTACACGTCCGATATCTTTGCCCTGAGAGGGCTTCTCGCACAGAAATAGCCTCATAGAATTCTCTCGGCACGTGAATCATGCCGTCGAGTATTCCCGGTTGGAGCGTTTAAAATGATAAAGAATGCGGATTGCGAGCCAACGTATTTGATTTTCGAGTTTGATGCCAATCATCGGTGAATGGCACACCATTCGCATCCAGGCTGAAGGTGTATCAAGAGTGCGCCTGCGGCGGCTTAGGTGTCGAGAAAGGCCTACACTGGGCACGGCTCGTTTACGCAGCCAACTTCTTGTGCTGGAGCGCGCGAAACGCAATAGACATCAGTGGAATAGGGGACGACCGCTGTCGGTGATCGTCCTGAAGTGCAATGTGTTACTCGGCCTGAGACACCGGATCTGCGGCCCCCGGCTTGGGGCTCAGGATGATAGCCTCGATCCGGTAAGGGAGGATACCAACACTGCGTGCATTGACTCGATAAGTCGTACGCGGATTGTTGTTCTCATCGGTCCAGTCATCTCGCTCTACACGTCCGCTGACCACGACTCGCATGCCTTTCTGGAACAGCTCGGCGAATTGTTCCGCGTCACGATGCCACCAGTCAACCGGCCGCCAGAAGCCGCCGCGATCTTCAAAGGCACTGCTCTTGCCGGGGACGGGGTTGTCGAAGTAGACGTTCAGGCGCAGCACCCGACGTGGTTCTTCGTTACCGTTGGGATATTCGTGGAATTCTGGCGCAGAGCCGATATTTCCCTCGCCGCTGAAATGTGTACTCATATTGATGACTCCTGCTTGATGTGAAAGGCCCGCACTGGAAAGACAATGCAGGCGGAAACCGTCAACGGCGTTGTACCGATGCCGGATATATCATGCGGTCTTCACCTGGATGTGGCTGGCTCAGATCTGCCTGATGGCCTGTCCGGCGCAGATAAACTTCGTCGGCATGAACCAGTTTGCTGGCGCAGTCCCTGGCCTGGCGTGTGAGTGTGTGCAACAGGCTAACCTGCATGTTCAGCACGGCTCGCTGGACTTCCATTGCATGTAAATCGCTGATGAGTCCGGGTGGCGTGGCTGGGTTGACCATCACTTCTTGCCACAGGGCCACGCCCATGCTGCTGCGGTCGAGGTTGCGCCAGCGCAGAAAAGTGGTGCCTGCGCCAGTGGTTTGCTGGGCCAGTTGCGTCGGTAGCAGGTTGAAGGGATGGCTGCGTGCCTGCGCCAGAACCTGCCGCTGCGCCAGCACGATCAGGCCGTCGCGCAGTGCCTCGCATTGGCTGGCCCAGACTTCGAGTGCCCCTTTACCTTTAAAAGGTTTTAAAAGGCCTTTTAGGTAGCCTGCATGTTCCAACTGCTGGAAGGCGGTCTGTTCCAGCATGGTGAAACGTGTCGATGTGCTCATGCGTGGTCATCCTCGCTATTTTGTGCACCTTCGGTTGGCTTTTCGCTGGCGCTGGCAGGGGCATCCGCAGGCTCGTCCTCGTGTGAGGGTGTTTGATTCGTGGTGCCTGAGTGCGCCATATGCGTTTGTCCACGACGGATCAAAGGTGGTGCGAAGCGTGAACGGCGCGCGCCTTCGAGTACGTCCTGCGGCAGTTCTCCGAACTTTTCCACTGCGGCACGGGCTGCGGCATTGTTGGCGGCAAAGTCGTCACGCTGGGTACCGGAGTAGCGGTATTGCTGTGCCAGACTGAAGAGACTGCGCAGGGCATGGGCACCGTCGTTAAGCCAACGTTCGAGAGTTGATCGGTCGATCAATGCGGTGTGGTGGGCCAGGATCAGGCGGCGGGCAAGATCGTCGTAGTCTGCCAGTAAATAGACCGCCATAAAGCCCAGTTGCGAGGAGACGAACAGTGGCAGCTTGACGGGTTGCACATTCATGTTTTCTCCAAGGCTTAGCGCGGACGGTACGTCTGCCAGTGCCTGATCCACTTGTTGGCGCAAGCTCTGGAGCTGTTCTTTGGTGAGCGCCAGCTTGTCTTCGATGCGCAACATCCACCAGTCGGAGTAGGGATCGTCCTGCTCGGCCCCGCGCTTGAGCTTGTTCATGATGGAGACAAATCCGTTCAAGCCGACGATGCTGGGTTTGCCTTCTGCGGCTGCGCGTCCGTGCCAAATACGCGATGCGTGGTGAGTATGCAGGGTCAGTGACATCGCACTGCGCAATGACCCCAGGTTCAATTGCAAGGATTCAGTGGCATTGTTTTCGTGGGCCATAGTGATGACTCTCTGTAGTGAAACGAGTCGTCAGCTTCGGCTGCAACGGGAAGGCCGTCAGTCATGAAACCGCACTGCTGGTCAGCCTGTTTTGCGAAGCGCCGGACGGCCTACGAGGGAAGGCTGTGTGCAGCTATACCCAGGGTATAGGCGACTGTGGACGTCAGTGGACGATGCATGGCTATTTCTGCGTGAGTCTGTGCATCTCGTCTGGAAGGCTATGTATGCAGCTATACCCAGGGTATAGACGACTATGGATGATTGTGGACATGTCGAATTCAGGGGGCATCCAGCAATTTGCGCAACCGTGCCAGATGGGCCAGTGCGACATCTCTGTTTGCCGCAGGCGGCTGCGGTGGAGGAGGCGCTTCACGTGGTTTGGTGGCAGGCGTTATTTGTGTGTTGTCCTTCTGCCCAGCCCAGGCTCGGAAATCACCACGCAGGGCTTTCTGGATGATGCCAAACAGATAGCCCGCAGGATTGCGAATGGTGGTTGTCGTGCAACGGGCATCCCATTCGTCAAGGACGGATTGGTGCAAACCGGGTTCAACCGACTGTAATGCGGCCAGCGCACCGGATTGCTGCTCAGCCTTGAGTGCCATAAAACGCTCCGGGAAACTCAGCATTCCAAGCTCTTGCGCACGCGGTACTGTAAGTATTTTTTTATTATTTTCTTTTATATGTACTGTACTTATGCTCTTCGGATTCCGAAGTGGGTTGATTTTGCTGGCGCTCAGGCCTGATTTGGAATCCGAAGTCAGGTCGCCATTATTCCGAAGAGGGGGCGTTATCCCTTCTTCGGAATTGTGATCGTTCATATCCTGTGGGTAACGTGAATCCATGCGCCAGCCCTGTGCGGCCAGACGCTGCGTCAGCACCTGCAATCGGGTTGGCAGTACCTGGCCGCTGAGCATCGAGTCCTGGGACATCTCCTGTAGCGTATACATGCCGACACGCTGGACAGATTTGCTGGCATGAACCAGAGACTGGCTGACCAGCGCCAGGTAGTCGGCGTCAAGCTGGATTGCCTCATAGGGCGTGAGTGGCTCATCATGCAGGACATAGAGGTTGCCCAGAATGCGGCCTGTGCGTGGATCACGTCTGCGCCTGACCAGGCTGATCCATCGGGTCAGGCGCAGCATCGTCAGGGTGCGTGCGACTGTTTCGTGAGACGCTTTGGCCGCGCACGGCATGGAAGCGAGCCAGGGGGCGAGCTGATCGTACGTTGGCATCGCGGTGATACCATCTTCTGCGAGCATCAACCGGAAAACTTGCCAGCCGTTGCGTTCAAGCGGTGTGAGCCGCCCGTCCATCAGTAGTGCCCGTGGCACACTGTCGTGGTGATTGCCGCTGAAGAGGAAACCATCCGTTGCCGCAGGCGATGAGGCGGATTGAACCGGCTTCGCAGATTGCGGTTGCAGACGGGAGAACGCCTGGTCGAACAACTCATTCAGCCGGATGGGGCCGTTTGTGCGTGGCTGGCCACCCGTCATCTGGTCTGCCCTTCATCAATCCATCCGCGTATGGCACTCCAGATAACGGACAGCGGCAGATCCGTGGCTTCGGCAAGCTCCGCTGCGATATCCAGCATAGCCATATCGTCATTGAGTGCCACTTTTTGTGACTTGGCTGCGGCAGACCAGCGGTGCCAAAGATTGGTATCCTGCTCTTCGGTCAGAACCGGATGGCGACCTTTCCTTTTTGGCAATCCGATCACGCTGCGGCGCAACGCGATTTCCTGATGGGTGAGCCCGAAGAACTTGCTGATAAGTTCGGTACTGGCACCCAGGCGCAGAAGCCGGTCGATTCTGGCGACTTCCTCGGTTACATCGTCGACCTGATGCAGGAGGCGACGCAGTACATCTCGATTGACCACGACGGAGCACCAGGACACGTTAGCGTTGGCCAGCACACTTGCCATGGCAGGATGTTTCAGTGCGTCAAGGTCGGTGTCATCGAATCCCATGGACTTGGCTCTGCGCAATTGGCCATTGCGCAGATCATGCAGTGCCTGTGCGATGACAGCCTGATTGAGAGGGTGTGGACCGGTCATGGCTGTGCTCCTCATGATCCGGGAATGACGTCGCCGTCATCCTGTGTGCCGTTCTCAATGTCGATCAGCCTGCGGGTCAGCCGTAGCAATCGGAACAGCTTCACCAGTGCGCTGTCATTGAGCCGCTGTGGTGCATCGTTGGCGTCATTGCTCGCGTCCAGTATCCCCTGCAACAAATGCCCGAGTAGCCCAAACCGGATCGAAGACGTGGTATCTGAAAACGGATGTGTGGCGGGCAGATAGGGGGCGCTCAGAGCGTGCAGCAGCGCCAGCACCATGGATGCTGACGTATCTGTGTTGACACGGTCATCGGCGCATTTGCAACTGAATCCGATGCCATTTTCGTAGGGCTCAATAGCATCTTGTGCACCGACTTCATGGGCGATTTCTGCGGCAAACTGCGCAATATGGGTGCGTAGTCGAGAAGGTTCATCCAGTGATGCTTCAATGTGCCAGATATCAGTGATCGGATACAGGCTATCGGCCTGGATAGGGATGGATTGCAAGATATTGCGTTCGAAGTCCGGCAGGGTCTCGCCAGTATGGTCAGCGACCAGCCGCTGAATCGACTGCAGCCGTTCGGTTGTGCCAGCAGGAGAAACAACATGCTGTTGCAGTAGCGTGGCATGCTCGTCGTTTCCTGTCGCAGATTTGTCTTGTGAGGCGCGGCCAACAGGTTCAGAAGGGGGCTGTGCCGGTTGTGTAGACGCCTTGCTGGTCGTTGATGGCTCGATGTTCCTGGGCGACGTGGATTCCGATGTAACGCCGGGCGGCGTGACGGGTAATGGCGTCTTCTCTTGCAGCGTCGATGCCCCAGGCTCAGCCGATGGTGCTTCATTGCTGAGTAACTGCCAACGCCGATCGGTGTCGGTGATCTCGAATGCCAGCGTGTCGTATTCCATCTCCAGCAGATCGGCCATTTGTCCAATCAACTCATCCTGTACGCGCTGGACACTGAAATTGCCCGGTGTGCTGTCGAACATCACCAACACATCCTGAAACAAGGTGGTGAAGTCGATGTGGTGGTGTGTGTTGGTGCTGCGAGCGGACCAGGCCCGTTCAGCAGCACGCCGCAGGCTGGTCAACTGCTCTACCTGATGCCTTCCCAGCCCGGCATAAAGCACAGTAGGGATGGCCGGAAGCAAGTATTGAATGGCCTCTTGCATGCGACTGATATGGGGCTGGGGGACAGGGTAGCCATCGGCCTTGAGTCGGCGGGCCAGCTCTGACTGTGACAGTGATTTCCCGGTCTCTTCTTCATAAAGCTCCCGTGCTTTATTGACGCCCAGGGCACGTTCAATAAATGACAGGCCACCGTGCAGCTCGTTCTCAGCCAGATGCCCCGTTAATGCGATGATTTCACCGCGTTCCGGCCATGGGCGGAACAGGCATGGAATGCGGAAAAAGCGTTCGTCTCTGGTCTCAGTCCAGAGTTCGCGCAGGATCGAGAGTCTGGTATTGCCTCCGTTGCGAATGATATAGCCCTTTGCCCCTGGGCGCTGAGTGATGGAGGGCGGTGAGTCGAGTCCGCGCTCGCGTATTGAGGCTTTGATCTCGTCGTAGAGCGGGTTGCGCGTTAGTCGTGGATCAAGCTCATACGGTGATAGCTCATCAAGCGTGATAACCATTGCCGTTTCTGCAATAGGTGCGCTCAACACCTCTGCAATGGGTGCTTTGCTCGTGAAGCCTTCGCTCAGAAGTTTGCCGGCAAGGTCTTGTACGGAAATATCAGGCATGGTGGCCCCCCTTGTCAGGAGAGGATTCGTCAGTAGCAAACTGGTGTTGTGTTCGCCGTAGTAAGGCGCGCGCATTACGCCCGGCACGATAGTCGCTAGCTGTCGAACTGGTGAAGATCGGTGGCATACCGGGCTTGGTGAACTTCAAATGCCCACCAGAGGTACGCACAACCTCCCAGCCTTCTTGCAGTGCGTATTCGATCAGCGGTAGTAGTTGCTTGTGGCCCCGAGCTAATTCATGGAGGTGAGACATGATAGGCCCCTCCATGGTTTTTTCCGGTAATGTAGTAGAATTCGGGATGCCATAAATTACTGGTCATCATCCAGATGAGTCTAAATGCAGGTAGTGCGACCGCTAAACCGGTACAGTGGACGGTGGCTTTGCTGATACCACCTTTTGTTGATGTTTGCATGAGTTGCTCCTTATCGTATGACTAGAGCAGTCAGATGCGTTCTTTGAGACGGTCAGTGATCCACCGATCAATTTCGACCGAATCCCAGCCTACTGCTCGTACACCGAGGCGTATTGGCTTAGGAAAGCGACCTTCTTTCATTAGGTTATAGATATGGGCGCGTTTGAACCCGGTTTTAGCCTCAACTTCGGGGCGACGCAAAATACGGTGCTCTGGTAGTGGTGTCGTGTTCTCAGCGTTCATTACTGTCACTCCTTGGTGTTTGGTAGCGTTCATGAGGTGTGATGACTATTAAAAAGACCTCATCATTCCGTTTCATCAAACAATAGGGATGTGCTGGTTACGGTTTTTTAGCTGACTGAAAGACAGAGACTACTGGGTATATTCGTCAGCGCTTATCCGGCTCTTCGTCCGGCAATGTTTATGAAGAATAAATGGCGGTACAGTGTTTCTGTTGTCGGTGTTTTTACGCATGAAATAGAACCCAGTTCAATGGGCTCTATTATGTCGTTCACCAGACTGAAAATGTCAGGCTCAATGTAAATTATATGATTGCTTATTATTCGCTTGATTGGTTGATATTGAATGGAGAGCATCAGAAAATTGAGGGGGTAATGGAGGTAACAGACACTAACTGTGCCTGTCATGCGGCAGACAAATAAAGTAAGACATTAACTGGTGCAACTTACCCATCTGAATGTAGTTCTGTAGGGACTGTCGACATGTGAGCAGACTGCAATTCGCCAATTTCAAGCGCACGGTTGATAAAGCGTTCTAGCTCTGGTGAATAATATTTTTCCGTCGTGATGATGTTGGTCGATGAGTCTGGGATATCGTAAGACGTTGCCCGTATAATTACATTCGGATGGTTATATAATGAGAGTTGTGACTCAAGACCTATGCCGATACCGTATCCTGCAGCTACCAGCATGAGCATCGATTCGTGGCCGGAAATGTACTCGGCAATATTAGGTTGTGATAATGATGCGTCATTAAACCAGCGTCGGATGACGTTATATCCCCTGCGCATCGTTCTGGATGGCAGAGGACTAGAGGATAGCGAAATGCTTCGGCGACAGAAATAAACTCTAGAGAAAGGAGGGGATGATTACGTGGAATGGCGACAGCAGGACGTTCACTCCAGACTGGTTGTTTGGTGTAGCCAGAGAGGCTGATATCGTCAATAGTGAACCCTGCATCTATTTGGTCGTGAGCCAGAGCCTGAAGCATTTCGTTGACGGACATCTCGGTGATACGTATTTCTGTACGTGGTTCTTCTTCTCGGCATCGGGCAAGTAATTGTGTCAGCCGAGGTTGAGCCAGGCTGTCGCATAGGCCTATACGGAGCCTGCCTCTGTAACCTTTCGCTGCAGCATGTACACGTGTTTTGGCGTTTTCGATAAAGTTAACAATACGTTGAGCTTCCTCGCGGAATACCTCCCCAGGCCATGTCAGTCGAATACGGCCTTTGTTACGGTGCAGCAATTGAACCCCAAGCTGTTGTTCCAGTTCCTTAATCGCACGGGATAGTGGTGATGGTTCTATATGGACTCTGGCGGCGGCTCTTGCGAAGCTCTGTTCTTCTGCAACAACCAAAAAATAATGTAAGTGACGGATCCTCATGTTTTATTGCTCCTTTTTACAAGTAACTTTGGGGTTCTGAAACAACAGAAGGACTAACTTGTTTTGGTTATCTGATGTTAATGATCCATTCCCTGTTCTGTGATGGTTTCACTGATGCAACTCAATGAGATTTCAGGTGAATATTACGCGAAGGAAAAAGTAAAGATACCGTCAATTATAGGGGGTGTGATGTTGATCTTTTTTCTAATAAATCACCTGCGGAACTGCTGATGTTAATTTCAATAGTGCGAGTGCCGTGCAATATAGATTTATGAGGAATTACGCTGATGAATCTCTTCAGAACTATTAAAACCCGCATGGCATTGCGGGTTTTAATGAAATTTTTAACTCAGTTAACTCTATGATATATCACCGCTAAAAGAGGTGAGTGCTTGTAACTTTATTGATTATTGTAACTATCATGTCTAGGTTTTTGGAATTAACTACATCAATAGGAGATTGGTTATCTAATATTTTATTTCTATTAGATAAAACTTGATAAACTGTCCATGAGTCTGCTTTATCTGATGATTTAAGTACCGCCTGAATCAATTTTTTCTTTATAGGATCGAGTTGCCAATCTGGAATACGTTGCCCACGATTGCCGATGTTTATTGTTAGTAATTTATTCGCTTTTATCTCCCGGTTAATTTGGTCTCGAGATTTACCAGCCAGTTTAGCGAATTGGGATACTGATAGATTGTGCGGTTTTTCATATATGTTAAGCATGTCTATGCGTTTTTTTTGTATTTCTGTGATGATTTTTTCGGATGCATCTTTCCCACTATATTTTGGTGGTAGAGGTGAAAGTCGTTGGAATGTTTGGTTGTTGTTATTTTCATCATTTGTTGCAACTATAGAAGTCGAAGTGGCTGCTGGAGGAGTTGTTGTTACTGGTGGTATAGGTAAATTACTATCTGTATCCAGCATAGTGGGAATTCCAGCGATATAGATAGTCAAATGCTTCATTGCTGATTCAACAAATCCTTGCTCTAATAAATCGAGCCTGTCAGCCCAATCTTGCATCATACGTCTACGTGGCTCTACATAGCTAGCATGGTTATATGCAGAGCTAACTTTATTTGGATCAGCATGAGAAAGCTGGGCATCTACCCAAACTTTAGGGTAACCAATTTCGTTCAGTGCTGTTGAAATTGTGCCACGTATACCATGGCCTGTGAGTTTATCTTTATAACCCATACGTTTCAGAGCATTATTGAGAGTGTTTTCACTCATACGCTCTTGTAAGTTATAGTAATGTGGCAATAAATAGTGCTGGGCTGGTTTAACTTTATCTATCAAATACCTGATTATTTCAATTGCCTGTGCAGATAAAGGAACAATATAAGGAGGGATATCCTGTGGTCGTTTTCTATTTTTTCGCATGCTTTTTTGTAGTTGCTTCACCTCTTCGGGAGGAATAAGCCAAAGACCACGCTCTAAATCGAACTGTTCTGGTGTAGCGAGACGTAATTCGCCAGTGCGAACCCCGGTAAGAAAAAGTAAGCGAATACCAAGTTGTGTAGTTTCATTACCTGAGTATTTACGCAATTTACTTAAAAATGACGGTAACTCTGACATGTGTAAGAATGGATTGTGAATTTCTGGCGGTTTTGGTAGCGCAACTTCTTTCAGATCCATAGCAGGGTTAACATCAAGACCATCTATTTTTACCACAGCATAGCGAAATAATTGCCCAAGCCAACTGCGTGCTTTTTCTGCTGTTGTAAATGCTCTTCGCTGTTCAATCTTGGATAAGATTTTTAATAGATCTATACGACGGATGTCATAAATAGGCATCTTGCCAATTTGGGGTAAGATGTCGTTATTAAATGTGCGCTGAATTTGGGAAAGGGTTCCTTTTTTATCCTCTTTGAGTTCTAAAGATCTATATTCAGCCCATTTTTTGAACACGGATTCAAAATCATTTTCGACAGCTAGCTGTATAGCATAGCGTTTTTGCTTACGAGCAGACTGAGGGTTTATTCCCGCATCTAACAAAGCTTTCGTTTCATCTCGCAGGTTTCTGGCTTCTTGCAGTGACACTTTGGGGTAGGTGCCAAGAGATAGGCGTTTTTGTTTACCTAGCCAGTAATAGCGGAAATGCCAAGATTTCCCACCGTTTGGTGAGACGGAAAGAGAAAGGCCATTATCATCTGGGAGTGTATAGGCTTTGCCAATTGCTTTTGCATGGCGAACCGCTATAGCAGAAAGTACCATGATCGTCGCTCCTGATTAAGATCAGAGCTGGATTTTGGTTCTCGGTAGTGTTGTTTAACAGTAACAATCTGGAAGTGAGGTTACCCGTATTCACATGGACTTAAAAATGTACTTAAAACCATTAGATATGAGTAGATTTTGATAGATTTTACTGGAACAAGAGAAGATGGAAATTTTCTTCTTTTCAATATGTTATAGACATTAGCATACATCTATAGAACATGAATTGGTACGACCGAGTGGACTCGAACCACCGACCCCCACCATGTCAAGGTGGTGCTCTAACCAACTGAGCTACGGTCGTACAGGAGATAACATTTTAATCAGTAACGTTTTGATTAGAATGCTTTTCTTCATTCCAGCGTTTGGAATGGGCGCTATTATGGACGGCTCCGGCGTTCGTGGCAAGCGCTTTGTTTATCATCTTCTTTCAAGTGCCGAATGTTTAGCCGTATTCGTGTGTTGAAGTTAAGTTATTCAGCCAGGGCGCTACTGGATCGCCATGGCTGATAGCTGTAATTCTCTGTTTTTTGCTTGCTTCTGGCTGAAGATTAGCTAGCAGGGCGGCTTTCCTGAGCGAGGAGTGTGCTGTCCAGTGCATCGTCAGGCTGAGGTGAATATTCCCCGCACCATTTTGCAACGACGATAGTGGCCACGCTGTTTCCGATGGTGTTGCACAACGCAATCGCCATAGACATAAAGCGATAGACACCGAAAATTAACGCCAGCCCTTCTATCGGCAGATTACCCACTGTTGCCACCGTTGCCGCGAACACCACGAAGCTGCCGCCAGAGACGGCCGCGGCACCTTTTGACGTCACCAGCATGATAAGAAGAATGCCCATTTGTTGTTGCCAGCTCAGATCGACGCCGTAGGCATTGGCGATAAACAACGTACACATCGACATGTAAATGCTGGTTCCGTCGAGATTGAATGCGTAGCCGGTTGGGAGAATCAGCCCTACGCTCTGCCGCGAACAACCGAAACGCTCTAATTTCTGCAACAGCCGAGGTAGCGCACTTTCGGACGAGGCTGTTCCCAGCACAATCACGATCTCATCACGGATGTATTTAAGAAAGCGGGTGAGGCTGAATCCTGCAAATCGGCAGATGCTGCCCAGAATGACGACGATGAAAAAGGCGACAGCGGCATAAAACATTAATACCAGATTCAGCAGAGATAGCAGCACGCTGCTGCCGTTACTTCCCACCGCATAAGCTACGGAGCCGAATGCGCCAATCGGGGCTAATTTCATGATTAAGTTGATGAACTCGAAGAAGCATTCCGAGATGCGGTTCATGCCATTTTCAATCACGATGCGTTTTTCGTGGGGGAGTGCAAGTAAAGCAAACCCAAAAATCAGTGAGACCACCAGTACTTGTAAGAGCTGCCCACCAGCGAAGGCACCAATGAAGTTATCGGGGAAAATACCGTAGATAAAATCCATCGTGGTGGTAGGCATGTGGCCTTTTGCTATTACAGAGTCAACGGCGGCGGTCGCCGTCTGGCTGATACTCCCAGCATGAATGCCTGAACCAATATCAATAAGATTTGCCCAGCCGAGGCCGAGAGCGAGGGCGAAGGTAGAAACCAGTTCAAAATAGATCAGCGCGCGCACGCCGATTTTGCCCACTTTCTTGATATCCCCAGCGGAGGCGATGCCATGCACTACCGTGAAAAAGATGAGCGGCGCGACGGCGGTCTTGATGAGCTTCAGAAAGATATCACCGAGTATTTTAAACTTTGCTGCCAATTCCGGCGCGGCAAAACCGAGGGCGATACCCAGTGCCATCGCCGCCAGAACCTGAAATGTCAGACCTTTCCAGACAGGTGTTTTTGTCGACATAGTGTTGATCTCTTGTAGGTGAAACAGTACGGATAAAGGCTGAACCCGCAAAACTCGGCATCATGCAGTGAATGTCTCTAACGACATGAACTAACAAGATTTTTTTGATTTTTAGCGATACAACCTGCGTCAGAAGTCATGTTTTGTAGCCAATGTTATATTTTAATATGTACGGACATTTTAACTTGTCCGTACATATTAATGTGGCGTCGCAGTGACGTTGTCAACGGTGGGGTTTAATGAAATGTGAATAACATGATCTCGGTTGGATATTTAAGTGTTGCTAACCGCATGGCAGTTCTGCCACTACGTTATTACCTTGCACGCTCACTATTGATTGATCTTGCTTCTTGTTGCGTATTGTCAATGGGTGCTATGCTGGCTTTCGCGTAATATCTCAATGTATCTAGTGAAAATGATTTTTATCGTATGCGGTTTACTCTTTTTTGCGGAAAAATACATCATCGAGCTAAAGCGAGCATTTGTGTGTAATCATCACGCCAGTCGTCTAACTCACCGCGCAAAAGTGCTATTTTTCCTTGTTCAGGCGGGCTGTTCCCAGCCTGAAATGCGGCTGTCTGTGTACGTACAATCTGAAAGGGGAGTGGAATGATCAAGTTGGTAATTACCGATCTGGACGGCACGTTTCTTCACAGCGATGGCGATTACAACAGAGCCTTATTTGCCGAGGTTTATGCGTTAATGAAAGAAAAGGGCGTGCAGTTTGCCACCTGCACGGGTAAGCAGTGCGAACGGGTGGAAGCGCTTTTTGGCGATGAGGCGAAAGATATCTGGATTTTGGGGGATAGCGCGACGCGCATCAAACATCAGGGCGATTATGTTTACCAATCGCTCATCAAAAACCGTCTTGCGTTGAGCCTGATTGGCGTGCTGGAAAGCGTAGACGACCAGCATGTGATCATCGGCTGTACCCCAAATGGGGCGATGGTAAAGGAAACGATCAGCCCAGCCTTACTGGAAAAGGTGAAGAAATCGTACGCTAATGTCACGTTGATACCCAGTTTTGCTGCCGTTACCGATGACTTTGTGAAAATCACAGTTTATGACCCAGCAGGACACTGTCACGAAACGGCGAAGTATCTCGATGCGTTCCACGACCATGTTTATATCGTGGTTTCCGAAGCGGCTTGGATCGACATTGCTAATGTTGGCGTACATAAAGGACATACCGTAGAAATCCTTCAGAATAAATTAGCGGTTACTTTTGATGAAACGATGGTGTTCGGTGATGGTTACAATGATATTGAACTGATGAGCCGTGCCGCTTACAGCTTTGCGATGCGCAATGCGTTTGAGGAAACCAAAGCAGCGGCGAATTTTATTACCCGCAGTAATGACGATGATGGGGTGCTAAAAACGATAAAGCTGCTGCTTTCATGAGTGGAACCGGCAGCCGCTGGGGCTACCGTTATATTATCGGGCAATAATCAGATCCAGATTTTTTTCGCTTAACACGCTCTGGCAGGCAGGGGGGATTTCGTCATCGGTTACCAGCGAGGTGATCTCATCACAGGCGGCAACGCGATAGCGCGCCAGAGCGGAGATTTTATTGGCAGTCAGGGCCACGATCACTTCGCTGCTGCGGGTTACGAGACACTTCTTGAATTCCGCATCGTCATATTCAAAAACGGTCAACCCCTCATTAGCATCAAAGGCACAGCCTCCCAGCAGGCATTGATCGAAATACATCTTCTCTAGCTGCCTGAGTGTGTCGATACCAATCGCGCCGCCGACTTCCTTCTGGATCCTTCCACCAAGAAAAATCACTTCTACATCGTGATGTTGCATCAATTCCGCCGCGATAATGGGCGAATTACACACGGCGGTAAACTTCAGACCCGCTGGGATCTGTTTCGCCACCGCTAGATTGGTGGTGCCAGTGTCAAAGAAGACGCAGCCGTTAGGTTTTATCAGCGGGATGACGGCCTGAGCAATGCGATCTTTTTGTGCTGCGTCGATGGTTGCCCGACTGGAAAAATCGATGGCTTCTGGCGGCATGCTGACTGCGCCGCCGTAGACGCGCTTACAGGCACCGGATTGTGCCAGTTCCTTTAGATCGCGCCGTATGGTGTGCTCTGATACGTTCAATTCACGCGAGAGCTGCGTACAGACGACTTTGCCTTCCTCGCTGAGGATCTGCCTGATTTTGGATTGCCGTTGTTCGGGAAAGTCGGTGTAATCGAACATAAATGTCCTTGGTTAATCAAAATCATGCACAATCTGCCGTCAGCGAGCAGACTTCACTCTGGTCAGTGACGTGTACAGCAGGGAATCGCGCCATGTTAATCTGCCCCTTCTGGCAACACAACCTCTCTACCACGTTGATTCGCAATGTGTGAGCGGCGATGTAAACGTCTTGACACGATCTTAGCGGACACTATAAACATTTCCCTGGGAAATAATGTCCGCATCAATATACCGATATCACCGATAAAGAGAGAAAACATCCGTGTTTCATGCCATTACCGGGCTCATCGCCCTCTATGTTATCTGGCGTCTGGTCTGGCGCTTACGTGTCGGGGCGCCTGTAAAGCGCATGCTGGCGGTGTCACTGCTGCTGGTTTCGCAGCATCATCTGATTACGCGCACCTTTTTTGGCACGATGGCATCGCCTGAAGTGCCTGCATTCGTCCTGATGCTGCTGGGATGGGCTTTCGGTGCGCTGTTGATATCTGCATTCTTGCTGTTGGCTGTCGATCTTCTCGGCGTCCTAGGCCGTTTTTTATCCCAGTCAGTCGGAAATGTTCTGCTGAACAATATGGTGCTGCGTGGCGGCATTGCCGCTGTGGCGATGGGACTGGCTGCTATTGGCGTGTGGGAAGCCGCAGTACGTGTTCCTGACGTCCGTACGGTAGAGGTTGAACTGAAGCAGCTACCGCCAGCGCTGGACGGTTTCCGACTGGTACAGCTAACGGATTTACACGCCAGCCGTCTGTTGCAGCGCCCTTGGATCGAAGCGGTAGTGGCAAAAACTAACGCGCTTAAGCCCGATCTGACGGTGATTACGGGTGATTTGGCCGATGGCACCGTCAGTGCCCGTCACGACGATATGGAGCCGCTGCGTAACCTGACAGCCCCACAAGGCGTGTTTGCCATCGTCGGCAACCATGAATATTACGTGGAATATTCGCAATGGGTGCAGCGGCTGAATGCGTTGGGTTTGCGCATGTTGCTCAATGAGCATGTGTTGATTAGCCGTGATAATGCCGCGTTTGTACTGGCGGGCATTACCGATCGCACCGCTGCTGATTTTAAACAACAACTGCCGGATACGCGTGCTGCGCTTGAGGGAATATCGCCGAATAGCGCTGTCGTTCTGCTGAGCCATCGACCCACTGGGGCGAAAGAGAATGCGCGTGCCGGAGCCGATTTACAGCTTTCTGGCCATACACACGGCGGACAGGTGCTGGGCATGCACTGGGTGACGCAGTTGGCGAATGAAGGCTATGTCTCTGGCAGCTATGACGTAGATGGCATGCATCTGTACGTGAGCAATGGCGCGGGTCTCTGGAACGGCTTTCCGATCCGCTTAGGGAAACGAGCTGAAATTACCCAGTTCATACTCCGTTCGCCTGCGCTGTAGTTTTTTGCGCTAGCTGAGTCAGCGGCTTCTGGAAAGAGGCCGCGATCACAAGCAGGCTCATTATCGCAAACGGTTCTATCCGCGAGATTATTGATGCAGATAGGAAAAATGTGCGATTGAGCCGCTTTTCATCAGGTTAAGCTATCGCAGAAGTTAGCATATACAATTATAAATTATAGGGAGACTCTGGCACTGTCTTGCATCAAGAAGAGGGAATAGGGGAAGGCTCCGTTGTCACATGACAAGGCTATCGGGGAACGACCTACCTTCTGGCGCAGCGATTAAGGCAATGCAACATACTGGGAGATAATGATGGACGAGAATAAAACGAAACCAACCGGTAAATGTCCGGTTATGCACGGCGGAAATACGTCTACTGGCACATCAAACACTGACTGGTGGCCAAATGCCCTCAATCTCGACATTCTTCATCAGCACGACACCAAAACTAACCCGTTAGGCGGCGATTTTAGCTACCGTGAAGCCCTGAAAACCCTCGATGTCGATGCCCTCAAAAAAGACCTGCATGCGCTGATGACGGACAGTCAGGAGTGGTGGCCGGCAGACTGGGGTCATTACGGCGGCCTGATGATTCGTATGGCCTGGCACTCGGCAGGCTCCTACCGCACAACTGACGGTCGCGGCGGCGGCGGAACGGGTAACCAGCGTTTCGCACCGCTCAACTCCTGGCCGGATAACGTCAGTCTCGATAAAGCGCGCCGTTTACTGTGGCCCATCAAAAGAAAGTACGGCAATAAACTCAGTTGGGCGGACCTGATTATTCTGGCGGGCAATATCGCTTACGAATCCATGGGGCTGAAAACTTTCGGTTTCGCTTTTGGTCGTGAAGACATCTGGCATCCGGAAAAAGATACCTACTGGGGTTCGGAAAAAGAGTGGCTGGCAAAGAGCACGGGTCGCTATGGCAGCGACGATCGTACCTCGCTGGAGAATCCACTGGCTGCCGTACAGATGGGGCTGATTTACGTTAACCCGGAAGGCGTCGACGGCAAGTCCGATCCACTGCGTACCGCACAAGACATGCGCGTTACGTTCTCTCGTATGGCAATGAATGATGAAGAAACCGTCGCTCTGACGGCGGGCGGACACACGGTAGGTAAAACCCACGGTAACGGTGATGCCAGCCTGCTGGGCGCGGCGCCCGAAAGTGCGGATGTTGAAGAGCAAGGTCTTGGCTGGCATAACCCGACGGGGTCGGGTAAAGGTCGCCATACCGTCACCAGCGGGCTGGAAGGTGCTTGGACGACGCATCCGACAAAATGGGACAACGGCTTCTTCCACATGCTGTTGAATCACGAATGGGAACTAAGAAAGAGCCCAGCGGGCGCGTCACAGTGGGAGCCTGTCAGCATTAAAGAAGAAGATAAGCCAGTTGACGTTGAAGATCCGTCGATCCGCTACAACCCGATGATGACTGATGCCGATATGGCGCTGAAAGTTGACCCGGAATACCGTAAGATTTCCGAGCGCTTCTCTCAGGATCAGGCTTACTTCTCCGAAATGTTTGCCCGGGCGTGGTTCAAACTGACGCACCGTGATATGGGACCGAAAGCGCGCTACGTCGGCCCAGATGTGCCGCAGGAAGATTTACTGTGGCAGGATCCAATTCCGGCGGGTCGTACCGATTATGATGTTGATGTTGTCAAAGCGCGCATTGCGGAAAGTAGCCTTTCCATTAGCGAGTTGGTAGCAACCGCCTGGGACAGTGCCCGTACGTTCCGTGGTTCCGATATGCGCGGCGGTGCCAACGGTGCGCGTATTCGTCTTGCCCCGCAGAAAGACTGGGTAGGCAACGAGCCTGATCGTCTGGCGCGCGTGTTAGTCGTACTGGAAAGTATTGCGGCTGCAACGGGAGCCAGCGTGGCGGATACCATTGTGCTGGCGGGTAATGTGGGGATTGAGAAAGCGGCGAAAGCGGCTGGCGTGCAGGTGACCGTGCCTTTTGCACCGGGACGGGGCGATACTACCGATGCGCTGACCGATGTGGAGTCTTTCGATGTCCTCGAACCGATCCATGACGGCTATCGTAACTGGCTGAAGAAAGATTATGCCGTTAGCGTGGAAGAGTTGATGCTCGATCGCACGCAGTTGATGGGGCTGACAGCGAAGGAAATGACAGTGCTGGTTGGCGGCCTGCGCGTGTTGGGAACCAACTACGGCGGTACAAAACACGGCGTATTTACCCATCGTGAAGGGGCGCTGACGAATGATTTCTTCGTCAACCTGACCGACATGCAATACACGTGGAAGCCATACCGGAAAGACCTGTATGAAATTCGCGATCGTAAAACGGGTGAAGTCAAATGGACGGCGACGCGTCTGGATCTGGTCTTTGGTTCCAACTCCATTCTGCGCGCCTACGCCGAAGTTTACGCACAGGACGACAGCAAAGAGAAATTTGTGAATGACTTTGTTGCTGCCTGGGTGAAAGTGATGAATGCGGATCGCTTCGATCTGGCAGACTAATACGTAACCACTCCCTGCGCGGGCGTTCAGGCCGCGCAGGGAGTATCATTTTCTACTGTGGTGCATTTTCTGTGTATCTGTGCCGATCACTGTTTCTTCAGGTTCATCATGAACTCCCTGAACGGAGTGGAAAATTCCTTAAACAGCGGGTGTTTTCTTTGTTGCATCATCACTTCGCCAAATAGTTTCAACCCCACCATAAAGGCCTGAGTTTGTTCCGGCGTCATGTCCATCTTGCCATCGACTTTTTCCAGTAACTTGAACAGGTCGTCGTGAAGCGAGAATTCAAACGACAGCGTGCGTTGCTGCTCGCCTTTTTCTTCCACCGTAATCTGATAGATGTTTCCCATCGTAGCCTCGCTAAATTGAACTCGTGATAGATAGTTGATAAAATCAACTATATGATCATTGATTGACTGAGTCAATAAACTATGATGAAAGCCCTTTTTACCCTATTAGAAAGCTATAAGGCACAGATGCAGGAACAGATGAAAGCGCACGACATCAATCTGGATGTCGTGCACATTCGTTTATGTAAGATCATCGCGGCGGCAGGGCGGATTACGCCCCAATTGCTGGCGAAAACGGTGGGTCGGGATAAGGCGCAAATCACCCGTATGGTGGCGGAACTGGTTAAACGCGATTATGTCCGCAAGATCGATAACCCAGATGATGGCCGCAGCGTGTGGCTCAGTTTGTCTGATAAAGGCATCGCGTTTACGCAAGTTTTTCTGCATCAGGAAAAGCACATTGAAGCGCAGATGCTGCAAGCGCTGTCCTCTGATGAACAAGCCATGTTTAGTGCGCTGCTGGAAAAAATAGCGGCGAGCGATTCTGCACATAAACCCCGTATCGGCTAACCCTCTCTGCACTGCCGTGAGGCGCGTTCATTGTGCTACTGCACCGTGATGACGCGAGAACGGCATTCTTCCCTGCACACAGCCAGCCGTAGCGGTATTTCTAGTGCTGGCACGCATTTTGCTTTTATCTATTCGGGACGGCACCACATAGGGCGCTGAACAACCTGAATAGCTGGCTAGGGTTCCGATCCATGCAATATGGATGTCTGGTCCGAGAGCTGGCGACCTCCAGTTGAGGTTACACGGCGGGACAAAAGCCCGGGAGACAGCAACACCCATGGTGTCGCGCTGTTCCCGCTTTTTTCCTACTCAACCGGAGGTCTGGCATGAACCTATCTCGTTTACTGGGCGTTTGCGTCCTCAGTCTCTCAGCGCTGCTGAGTTTCCCTTCACAGGCAGCGCCTAAAACGCAATTCAACGTGTGCTGGACTATCTATGCCGGGTGGATGCCGTGGGGCGTCATCGGCACGCAGGGCATTATCGATAAATGGGCCGACAAGTACGGCATCAAAATTAAGGTTACCCAGCTTAACGACTACGTCGAGTCGATCAATCAATACACCGCCGGACAGTTTGACGGCTGCACGATGACCAACATGGATGCGTTGACCATTCCGGCGGCGGGCGGTGTGGATACCACGGCGCTGCTGCTTGGCAGTTTCTCCGCAGGCAATGACGGTATCGTGCTCAAAGGCAAAGGGAAAACGCTGGGCGACTTGCGCGGAATGAAGGTCAACCTGCCTGAACTCTCTGTTTCCCATTACCTGCTAGTGCGCGGTCTGGAAACGGCCGGGCTACGGGAGCGGGATGTCACGGTCGTCAATACGTCAGATGCCGATATTGTTGCTGCTTTCGCTACCCGCAGCGTACAGGCGGCTGTCGCCTGGAACCCGCAGCTTTCCGCGATTAAAAGCCAGCCGGATATCTCGGAAGTCTTTCAGTCCGGACAGATCCCCGGTGAACTGATCGACATGATGGTCGTGAACACGCAGACGCTGCAAGAGAATCCGGCGCTGGGTAAAGCGCTGGCCGGAGCCTGGTTTGAAATGATGGCGCTAATGAAGGCGGGCGACAAGCCGGCGCTGGAATCGATGGCTGCGGCCTCCGGCACCGATTTAGCAGGCTATCAGGCACAGCTAAAAACCACCCATCTGTTTTATTCCGCGCAGGACAACCTGGCGTTTCTGACCAGCGCCGATCTCCCGAACACCATGAAACGCGTCGCAGATTTCTCCTTTGATAAAGGGTTGCTCGGCACTGGTGCACAGAGTGCGGATTTTATCGGCATAACGTTCCCTGGTCAGGTTACACAAGGCGACAGCGCCAATGTAAAACTGCGCTTTGACGACACCTTTGTGCGTCTGGCCGCAGAGAACAAACTCTGACCTCGCAGACTGGAGAGACTATCGTGCGCTTGATCAATCGCTCCCCCAGCCGAGGCGGACGGCTGCTGCTTGTCCTGCTGCCGTTTACCGTGCTGCTGGTGCTGTACCTCGTGGGGTCGGCACTGCGGCTGGAAGCCAATCCCAATGACAAACTGCTGCCAAGTCTTGGGCAAATGGCCGAGGCAATTCAGCGCATGGCATTTACCGAAGACAAACGTAGCGGTGACTACCTGTTCTGGCTGGATACGCAGGCCAGTCTGGTTCGTCTTGCGCTGGGACTGGGGATCGCCAGCCTGTTGAGTCTGCTGTTTGGGATTGCGGCGGGGGCTTTTCCGCTGTTCCGTGCCTCGCTCTCGCCGTTGATGACCGTGCTGTCGATGATCCCACCGCTGGCGATTTTACCCATTCTTTTCATCGTCTTCGGGCTGGATGAACTCTCGAAAGTGATGCTGATCGTCATTGGCGTCACGCCGATGCTGGCGCGCGATCTCGAACAGCGCGCCCGTAATATCCCACAGGAAATGCTGATCAAAGCACAAACGCTGGGCGCGAACAGTTGGATCGTGGTGTTGCGCGTCATCCTGCCGCAGTTACTGTCGCGGCTGCTGATTTCCCTGCGGCTTCTGCTGGGGGCGGCGTGGCTGTTCCTGATTTCCGCCGAAGCGATTTCAGCAACGGCGGGGCTTGGCTACCGCATCTTTCTGGTACGTCGCTATCTGGCGATGGACGTGATTCTGCCTTACGTGGTGTGGATCACGCTGCTGGCATGGCTGATGGATATGGCACTGCGTTGGCTGCATCGCCGCTGGTTCCCGTGGTCAGAGGAAAGTAAAACATGAGTTTTATCGAGATCGATAACATCTGGCAAGAATACGGCGACCATGTGGTGCTGGAACGGCTCAACCTGAACGTTGAGGAGGGGGAATTCTGCACGATGGTCGGGGCATCCGGCTGTGGTAAATCCACCTTTTTGCGCCTGCTGCTGGGGCAGGAACCCCCCAGTCGTGGTGAAGTGCGGCTCGAAGGGAAACCGCTACCCGCCGAACCGGATGTCAGCCGCGGCGTGGTGTTTCAGCGCTATTCGGTTTTTCCACATTTAACCGTGCTGGAAAACGTGGTGATTGGGCTGGAGATACCACGTTCTCCTTGGCTCGGCAGGCTGTTTGGACGAGGCAAGCAAGAAGTGCGGAGCAGTGCGGCTCGCATGCTGGAACGTGTTGGGCTTGGACAGGCGATGCACAAATATCCGAATCAGCTTTCCGGCGGGATGCAGCAGCGGCTCGCGATTGCGCAGGCGTTTATTGTCCAGCCGCGCATCCTGCTGCTCGATGAACCCTTTGGGGCGCTGGATCCCGGCATTCGCGGCGATATGCATTCCCTGCTGCTGGAGCTGTGGCGGGAAACCCGCTTAACGGTCTTTATGGTTACCCACGATTTGCCTGAAGGGTTCCACCTCGGCACGCGTTTGCTGGTGTTCGACAAAGTGCGCGTCGATCCCCATGCGCCGGAAGCCTATGGCGCACGTATTACTTATGACATCCCGCTGAATCAGGCGCGTCTCGCCACGCGCCAGCGTGCGCTGCCTCCTGCTGTTAGCGCGATGACATCCCCCATTTAAGGAGCTTTCTGTGATGACAGAGATACAGATATCGAAAAATACATCGGCAGGCCGGTCAACATTTGATGAAGAAACGGTACCGGGCGGAGGCCATACTTCCTTCATTCTCAAGCGCGGACAGATTCTGCGGATCACCGATGTGGAAGGCAGCGGCAATGTGGGTCTGCTGATGTTTAACGCGCACCAGACTAGCGAACGGTTAAACCTGCCGGACACTCTGAAAGGACAACACACCGCCAAATTAACGGTTGGACACTGTCTCTATTCCGACATGGGACGGGTACTGGCGGCGATCGTTACCGACACCTGCGGTTGGCACGACAGCATGGGTGGCGTACTCAATGCGCAGGAGGTGCATGAGAAATACGGGCAGGGGCGTTATCAGGAACTGCGTAACGGTTTTTTCCGTAACGGGATGGATAACCTGCTGGTCGAAATGGGGAAATGGAATCTCAATCTGCAAGATCTGCTGATGACGATCAACCTGTTCAGCAAAGTCACGGTGGATGCGCAAGGACAGTTTCACTTTCACAGCAATCATTCTCAGGCGGGCGACTACATCGAGCTGTATGCACCGATGGACACGCTGGTGGTGCTGACTGCCTTGCAACACCCGATGGATCCTAACCCGATATATGCGCCGCGTCCGATCTCGCTCACCTGGAGCCGAACAGAAGGTGAGGATGTCGCCAAATACTGCCGTGAGTTCCGTGAGGAAAATGCACGCGCGTTTCACAATACCGAACGCGGTTATCTATAAGGAGGCCGGATATGACGTTAATTGCCAGCAATAAAATAGCCGAAGACGCGGTCTTCCGTCATGTGATCCCTGCCGGAGAACCCTATCTGTTTGAGGTCAAGCAAGGTCAGACGCTGCGACTGCTGGATTTGGAAGGTAACCAGGCGGTGGATACGCTGTTCTATCGCGTTGATGACCCACGCGAACGTTACGATCCACAGCGCACGCTGCGCCGCCAGAATAGCGTCTACCTGACGACGGGCAGCGTGCTGTTCTCCAATCTCGGTAATCCGTTGTTGACAATCGTCGCTGATACCTGTGGTCGGCATGACACCCTGGGTGGTGCCTGTGCGCAGGAGAGCAATACCGTGCGCTATGCGCTCGACCGACGCTACATGCACAGTTGCCGTGACAATTTTCTTTGTGCCTGTCTGCACGATGGTCGTCTGAACAAGAAAGATATTGGTGCGAACATTAACTTCTTTATGAACGTGCCGGTAACGGCAGAAGGCGGGCTGACCTTTGAGGATGGCATTTCCGCGCCGGGAAAATACGTAGAGCTACGCGCCGAAACGGATGTCATCGTACTGATTTCCAACTGTCCGCAGCTTAACAACCCGTGTAACGGCTGGAACCCGACGCCTGCGGAGGTGCTGATATGGAACTGACGCCGGATCGTTGCCGTGAAAAACACACGCGATGGCAGTGCATGAAAGCGTGGCTGGTGAGCGCATTGGAGGCGAGAGCTAACCGGTATTTTCTGCCGTCGACGAACCGTTCTCCGCCTGACAAAGCCTGATAATTCCGGTGTGGTAGCACGCCTCTACATCATTTGACCGTTACCGCGATGGACGACCATCATGCGGATCGCATTTTGGCGGGACGACCTGCCCTTGCATGAGTCTAGCGTATGTTCGATACACTTCTGATTGCTAACCGTGGTGCGATTGCGTGCCGTATTCTGCGTTCATTGCGTGAGATGAACGTCCGTGGCGTCGCGGTCTACTCTGATGCTGATATCAGCAGCCTGCATATTCAGGATGCCGATGAAGCGATTAGTCTGGGAGAGGGCGCGGCGGCACATACCTATCTGGATGTCGCGAAAATTTTATCGGCGGCGCAGCGTAGTGGGGCGCAGGCCATCCATCCGGGATATGGTTTTCTGTCTGAGAATGCGGCGTTTGCCGAAGCCTGTGAAGCGGCGCAGATTGCCTTTGTTGGGCCGACACCGCAGCAGTTGCGTGTGTTCGGCTTAAAACATACCGCACGGGCGCTGGCGAAAAAGTACCACGTTCCGCTGCTGGAAGGCACCGAGCTGCTGGAAAATATTGATGCTGCTCTGTGCGCGGCGGCAGAGATTGGCTACCCGGTCATGCTCAAAAGCACGGCGGGCGGCGGTGGGATTGGAATGCGCGTCTGCTACAGCGCCACGGAACTGTCCGAGGCGTTTGACACGGTAAAGCGGCTGGGACAGAACAATTTCAGCGATGCGGGTGTTTTCATTGAAAAATATATCGAACGCGCCCGGCATCTTGAGGTACAGATTTTTGGTGATGGTCAGGGCGACGTGCTGGCGCTGGGGGTTCGGGACTGCTCGGTACAGCGTCGTAACCAGAAAGTCATTGAAGAAACGCCTGCGCCCAATCTGCCGGACGGCGTCGCTGACGCACTGTGTTCTGCGGCAATCAGTCTGGCGCAGGCGGTGAATTACCGCAGTGCGGGGACGGTGGAGTTCGTCTACGACAGTGCGACCGACCGTTTTTATTTTCTTGAAGTCAACACGCGCCTACAGGTTGAGCACGGCGTAACGGAGCAGGTCTGGGGCGTGGATCTGGTGCGTTGGATGATTGAACTGGCCGCAGGGGATCTGCCGCCGCTGCGCGAACTGGCTGCTCAACTGAATCCTCAGGGGCATGCGATTCAGGCGCGTCTGTACGCTGAAGATCCGGGCAAACAATTCCAACCGTCACCGGGATTATTGACGGAAGTCGAATTCCCCACGTCAGAAGGACACCGCCTGCGCATCGATACTTGGGTGACGGCCGGGTGTGACATCCCCCCGTTTTTTGACCCGATGCTGGCGAAGATCATCGCCTGCGCACCGACCCGTGAGCAGGCAATGGCTGTGCTGGATCGAGCATTGGCGGACACGCGACTCTACGGTGTGGAACACAACCGTGACTACCTGCGTCAGATTCTGGCGGCAGAACCGTTTACCCGCGGCCAGCCGTGGACGCGCTGTCTTGATGCGCTGGCCTATAAGGCGACAACCTGCGAAGTGGTGAGTGCGGGTACGCAAACCACTGTACAGGATTACCCAGGACGTCTTGGATACTGGTCGGTCGGCGTGCCACCGTCGGGTCCGATGGACGATCGCGCGCTGCGTTTAGGGAATCGATTAGTGGGAAATCCAGCGGGAACGGCTGCGCTGGAGATCACAATGAACGGGCCGACATTGCGTTTTAACACGGATGCGGTGGCGGCTGTTACGGGGGCGACTATCGCTATTGAGATAGATGGTCAGCCCGTCTCGATGGATCGCCTATTTGCGATACCAGCCGGTGCCACGTTGCGTTTAGGGGCAATGCAGAAACAGGGTGTACGCAGCTATCTCTGCCTGCGTGGTGGTATTGAGGTGCCAGATTACCTTGGTAGTAAAAGCACGTTCACGCTGGGGCAGTTTGGCGGACATGCCGGGCGTGCGCTGCGGGCGGGGGATGTCTTGCACCTTGCTCCGCTGACGGACAGACGCGTCGGCGACAGCCTGCCGGACGCATTGCGCACCACCTTGCCTGCGGTGCGTGAACTGCGCGTAATTTATGGTCCACATGCTGCACCGGACTATTTTACACCTGCCTATATGGACACCTTTCTTTCTACCGAGTGGGAAGTGCATTTTAACTCCAGTCGTACTGGCGTGCGCTTGATTGGGCCGAAACCAGAATGGGTTCGCGATAGCGGTGGAGAGGCTGGGTTGCATCCTTCGAACATTCACGACAACCCGTATGCCATCGGTGCGGTGGATTTCACGGGGGATATGCCGGTCATTCTGGGGCCCGATGGCCCAAGTCTGGGCGGTTTTGTTTGTCCGGTGACGGTGATCGAGGCCGACCTGTGGGCGTTAGGGCAGCTTAATGCTGGCGATCGCGTGCGCTTTATTCCCGTCGATCTCGCCACGGCGCGTTCGCTGGCATTGGCGCGTCATGCTGAGGTGGAGCAGCTTGTTCCTATCGCCATCGATTGGTCGCCTGCTGTGCGCATTTCTCCAGTGGTATTGGATATCGGTGACGCGGATAAACGGCTGGTTGCACGGCTGTCTGGCGATACCCATCTATTGCTGGAAGTGGGGGCGGCGGAACTGGACGTGGCGCTGCGTTTTCGCGTTCATGCGCTAATGCTGGCGCTGGAACAGCAGACGCTGGATGGCATCATTGATATCACGCCGGGCATTCGTTCGTTGCAGGTGCACTATCGCCCAGAGACGCTGGTGCTATCGCACCTGTTAGACGTGCTTTCCTCGCTATGGCTTGCCGTTTGTACGCAAAAAAATCTGACTGTACCGTCACGAGTGGTTTATCTGCCGCTGTCCTGGGACGATCCCGCCTGCCAGTTGGCGATTCAGAAATACATGACCACGGTACGCAGCGATGCGCCCTGGTGCCCGAGTAACCTTGAGTTTATCCGCCGTATTAACGAACTGGATAATCTCGATGAGGTGTATCGCACGGTATTTGATGCCAGCTATCTGGTGATGGGGCTGGGCGACGTTTATCTTGGTGCGCCCGTTGCGACACCGCTGGATCCGCGCCACCGTTTAGTCACCACCAAATATAACCCAGCGCGTACCTGGACGGCGGAAAACTCGGTAGGTATTGGTGGCGCTTACCTGTGTGTTTATGGCATGGAAGGACCGGGTGGCTACCAGTTTGTCGGGCGCACGCTGCAAATGTGGGATCGCTATCGCGGCGTTGACGCCTTTAACGGCAAGCCGTGGCTGCTGCGTTTCTTCGACCAAATTCGCTTTTATCCGGTATCGGCCGATGAACTGTTATCCATCCGACGGGATTTCCCCTTAGGGCGTTACCCGCTACGGATCGAACACAGTGAACTGGTGCTAAACGCCTATCAGGATTTCCTGTCGCGGGAAGCGGAAGAGATCGAGACATTCCGCGTGCGCCAACGGGCGGCGTTTGAAGCGGAACGCGAGCGCTGGCGTATTGCCGGTCAATCGGTGGCGGATAGCGTGGATGTGGTAATTGAGGACGCGAGCGAAGCGCCGATCCAACCGGGGCAGGTCGGTGTGGAAAGCCCCATTTCCGGCAACCTCTGGCAGGTCGTTACGGCGGTGGGTAAGACGGTGGTTGAAGGAGAAACGCTGATGATCCTTGAATCCATGAAAATGGAGATCCCGATTGTATCGCCACAGCGCGGCAGGGTTCGAGAGATTCGCTGCCAGCCCGGCGCATCGGTTCGTGCCGGGCAGTGCGTGGTGGTGATTGAGTATCAGGGATAAATTCTGTGATGTATCGTGGCAGGCGGCGAAATGATGCCGCCTGCCCGGGTGTTAACAGTCCTCAACGATCAGATAGGCGGCGTTAATCGGCCCGTGTACGCCGACCACTTTGATCAGTTCAATATCGGCGGTGGAACTCGGGCCACCAATAATATTAATACACGACGGCATACGCTCGCCTTGTTGCGCCATGTGATGTAGGTGCTGTGCCAACTGTGCGATGCGGGGTAACAATGTGCTTTTACGTAGCACAAAGAGAGAGGACTCCGGCAGCAGGCTGACGGCACGTCCTCGCTGAGGAGCGGAAAATAGCACCACGCCGCCTGATTCGGTTAGGCCATATTCCGCGTAAACTACGCCGACTTTAGCTTGCTCTGCCAGCCGCAGGTTTTCTTCTCCCACGCTGGGATCCCATACGGTGGCCTGACACTCACGCTGCAAACACGCGGTGATCCCTAATGCCTCTAAACGCCGATCGCCGCTGATAATCACGGGCGCGTGACCGTATTTATCGCACAATCGCAGCGCAGCCTGCGCTGCGTCGGCTTCACTGGTGATTTCGCAGTGTGCCAGCATGACGTTAGTGGCGACATCGATAAAGGCATCACAACGCTGTTGCACGGTGAGATCGGTTAATCGGGTACGAGCATGATGGCTCGCTGGCCTGGGTAGCGGAGCGGGAGCGTGGCGCACCTTGCGGCCAAGCTGACGGGCAATATCGGCCAGAAAACTATCGCGGTTTTCCATCATTTTCTTCCTCTCGCCTGATGTTTCTTAAACCAACTGCGGAAGCTTTCACCGTCTGCATCCGGCAGATCGCGCGCTTCCGTCCATTCACCGATGGCACCCATCTCAATGCGTGGTTTACCGTTTTTGATAAACCAGCCTGCGGCATGGGCTCCGGTGATCATTCCGACCTTCCATAGCTTTGGATGACTATTCACGTAGCTGAATAGCTTCGTCACGCGCTGTTCGGCTTTCGGCGTTATTCCGCTTTCCGCCATAACGCGTCGGTGTTTGAGAATCAGTGACGATAAGGGAATGCGGACTGGGCACACGGTGTCGCAGGCGGTGCAGAGCGAGCAGGCATAGGGCAACTCCTTGAAATCCTGATAGCCACCTAACAAGGGAGAAATAACCGCACCAATCGGGCCAGGATAAATGGAGCCGTAGCCGTGTCCACCGATGTGACGATAGGCAGGGCAGGTGTTGATGCAGGCGCCACAGCGGATACAGCGCAGAATATCGCGGAACGCGGAGCCGAGAATCTGTGAACGACCGTTATCGACGATCACCAGATGGAATTCCTGCGGCCCATCAATATGTCCCGCCTCCCGTGGCCCCGTCAGCCAGGTGTTGTAGCCCGTCAGACGCGCGCCGACCGCGCTACGTGCCAGCATGGTGATTAAAACGTCCACTTCCTCAAACGTCGGGGCAATACGCTCCATGCCCATCACCGCAATGTGCGTTTTTGGCAGCGTGGTACACATGCGCGCATTACCTTCGTTGGTGACCAGACACACCGAGCCGGTTTCCGCCACCGCGAAGTTACAGCCGGTTACGCCAACTTCCGCACTGAGAAAATCCTCACGTATCTTCTTACGAATAAACAGCGTCATGGCTTCTGGCGTTTCTGGCCCGTCATAGCCTAGTTTTTCGTGTAATACCTTGCGGATCTGGTAGCGATCTTTGTGGATAGCGGGAACGACGACATGTGACGGCGGATCTTGATCCAGTTGCAGAATATATTCGCCCAGATCGGTTTCGATAACCTCAATTCCCGCCTGCTGCAAGACGTGGTTCATGCCGATTTCTTCGGTGACCATCGATTTCGCTTTGACGACTTTTTTGGCATGGTTAGCCTGAGCAACCTGAAGGATATAGCGGGTGGCATCCTCTTTGGTTTTAGCGAAATAGACGTGTCCACCGTTGGCTGTCACTTTTTCTGAGAGCTGGTAAAGGTAGGCATCGAGGTTGTTAAGTACATGCTCGCGGATCTGGGCGGCATGGTCACGCCATGCTTCCCAATGGCCTAACTCGTCGACCATTTTCTGACGATTTGCGCCGATACGTTCTTGCGCATTGGCAACCGCCTTACGCATGATGGGATCGTGAATCTGGGTTTGAATACGATCCTTGAATTTAACATCACTGGTTTTTAGGCTCATATCCTCTCCTTAGCGGCTCATCAAGACTTCGGCGATGTGCATCACCTTGACCGGATGGCCTTCACGCTGCATGCGGCCACCGATATTGAGCAGGCAACTGACATCAGCGCCAATCAGGTAGTCGGGTTTGACATCCATCATGTGGCTGACTTTTTCTTTGACCATTTCGCCAGAAATTTCTGCCATCTTCACCGAAAACGTACCACCGAAGCCGCAACAGGTTTCTTCTGCCTTAAACGGCAGCAAGTGCAGGCCCTGAACGTGGTTGAGTAGCGCGATGGGCTCTTCGCGCACGCCTAACTTGCGAAACAGGCTACAGGAAGGGTGGTAAACCGCGGTTCCTGATAGACGAGCACCGACATCCGTCACGCCAAGCGTATTGACGATGAACGAGGTTAGGTCTTTCATGCGTTCGGCGACGCGTTCGGCACGCAGTACCCATTCTGGCTCATCGGCCAGATACTCAGGATAGTGGCGGATCGCGTTCATGCATGAACCGGCTGGAGAAATGATCGGGTCGTCATTGTCTTCCAGCGCGGCAATGATGCTCTTCATGCCGGGAATAGCACTGTTGATATAACCGCCGTTGATGGCCGGTTGCCCGCAACACGACTGTTTTTCGGGAAAGTGCACGTGGCAACCCAACTGCTCCAGTAGCAGTACGGAATCACGTGCCATACGGGATTTCAGAGCGTCACCAATACAGGTAACAAAAAAATTAACATTCACGACAGACTCCCATTACTCAATGTAGATGGATTTTTTTATTGTTACATCAGGCCATAAACAGGTAGTAGACCAGGCCGACCTTGAGCCCGAGAATGATGATGTAAACGCCACAATACTTCAGCGTACCGGACATGATTGCGCTGCCTTGCCCTTCCATGCGCGTTGCCGACACCGCGATCGCGATACTTTGCGGCGATATCATCTTGCCGCCGGTGGCCCCTGCGGTATTCGCCGCCGCCAGCCAGACGGGATCAACATGCAATTTTTCCGCCGCCATGGTTTGTAACTTGCCAAACAGCACGTTGGAGTTGGTGTCGCTGCCGGTGACGAAAGTGCCTAACGCTCCAATTACGGGAGCAATAAACAGATATCCCCCTCCGGTTACGTCCACCATGGTTTGTGCCAGCGTGGCGATCAGTCCGCTGACATCCATTACCGTCGCCATGGCGACGATAGCGGTAATTGCGATAATCGAGTTTCTAAGCTGTTTTACCGTACTGACGAAGACACTCAGCATGGTTCCCAGATTCGCGCCCTGTATAAAACCGCCCAGCAGACTGGCGATGATGATCAGGACGCCGGGAGTGGCAATCCAATCGATCTTCAACTTCAGTACTTGTGTCTCCGTCAGGTAAAAGGGAATGACGGAAGCCACCTGAGAGACGATGCCTCTGATAGTGGGGAACAGCGGAGAGCAAAGCAGAATAAAGGTAAAAATCAGGATATAAATCGCACAGGCACGCCCCAGTTGACTGGAGGAGTAGCCTGATAGGGAAGTGCGCTGCGCGCTGTCGATAAGGTAGGCCGTTTCGGTCTCTTTTTTACGGCATTTTGCCATTAACGTGACCGCTATCAGGCTGGCTAAACTGCCTGCGAAAGCGGGCAATTCGGCCCCGAGGTGGACGGCCACAATATACTGCGGCACCAGCGTGGTGATGCCGCACACCAGCGTAATAGCGAACACGCCGCGAATGGCTTTAATACCGCCACCGATGATTGCGATGATGACAAAGGGGAGGAGAATATTGAATAACGCCAGTTGCAGTACAACCGTGGCGCTTAATGTGGTGACCGGGAGGTTAACCTGTTCCGCTAAAATGGAAACCGGAATGCCGACAGCGCCGAAAGCGGTAGGAACGGTATTCGCGACCAGCGATGCGACGGCTGCCTTCATCGGGTTAAAGCCGAGTGCGATAAGGATGCCGATGGGGATCGCAACAGCGGTGCCATAACCCGCTGCGGCTTCGAGAAAACCACCAAAACACCATGAAATCAGCAATACCTGAATACGTTTATCATCGCTGACACTGGCAAGGACATCACGTAGTACGTCCATGCTGCGTGTTTTTTGCATCAGGTTATAACTGTATATGGCACCCAGAATAACGATGACAATGGGCCATAGGCCTTTCAGAGCGCCATAGCTTGCCGCTAACCCCAGCGTTTTTAGTGGCGTGTGCCAGAATAGAGCGGCGATCGCGACGGTTAGCGTCAGCGTAATCAGTACCGCATGGTGGATAGGCATTTTTATTTTGAGAATAAGAACAATCATAACTAACAGTGGGAAGCTACCCAGGAAAAAATATAAATAATCGTACATAGCGGTGTCCTGACATCCTGATTTTAAGAAGTAAAAAAACAAGGAATACCAACGTGGTGCTATATACACTTATATAATGAGCGGTTATTAAATAGTTTTAGCTGAATCGGGTCAGATGAAACAAAAAAGTGCATAATGGGTGTGAAAATAGTTACTTAATGGTTAATTTAGTTACTTAACTGGGCGCAGTAAAAGATATGAACTAACAGATTGTTGTGAATGACGGTGTTTGTTGCATCAAAGAATGGGGAATAAGTAAGGAGTAAAAGAGGGAAAAGCAAAAAATGGTGCGTTCAATTGGACTCGAACCAACGACCCCCACCATGTCAAGGTGGTGCTCTAACCAACTGAGCTATGAACGCATTTAGATACCGAACTGCCTGTCTGACAGCGGGGCGAATAGTAGCGAGCAAGGGGAAAACTGGCAAGAAGAAAAATGCAATTTTGTGCACTTGCCGGTGCGATTGCTGAGCTTGTATTCGTTCCGCCGTTTTTTTCGACGATACCCGTCATGCTTCAAGCTGCTTGTGCGTTGGCTGCCCTTAAATACTCGGCCCGTCGTGGGCCTCGCCCTAAAGAGCCAACGCTTTGGCGTTGTTCAAAACGCCAGCGTTTTGTCACGCAACTTGAATTATTTAGGGTAGAAGACAGGATGAAACGTTATCTAGCGGGCGGCCCGCGCTAAAATTCGCGCGGCGGGCTGGCGCTGAAGAAAACGAATCCGCGTCACCATCATCACTGCTGCTGCCGTTAGGCCAATGATGAAACCACACCAGAAACCCGCAGGTCCCATGCGCGGCACGATGACGTCTGTCAACGCCAGCAGATAGCCGCTTGGTAACCCTAATACCCAATACGCAGTGAACGTAATATAGAAAATCGCGCGGGTGTCTTTATAACCGCGCAGTACGCCACTGCCGATTGCCTGAACCGCATCGGATATTTGATAAACAGCGGCTAAAAGCATGAGCTGCGAAGCCATCGCGACCACCAGAGGATCTTGATTGTAGAGCAGGGCGATAGGTTCACGCAGTAGCGTAGTGAAAATTGCCGTGCAACTGGCTAACGCGACTCCCGCCATGATGCCAGTGTGTGCGGCAATGCGGGCGTTTTCAACCGATCCCTCCCCTAAACGATGCCCGACGCGAATGGTCGTGGCAACGCCAACCGAGAGCGGGAGGACGAACATCAGAGAGCTGAAGTTTAGGGCAATCTGGTGGCCTGCCACATCGACGACACCCAGCGGTAAAACCAACAGCGCTACCACCGCAAACAGCGTAACTTCAAAAAGTAGTGCCAGCGCGATAGGTAAGCCGAGGCCAAACAGTCGTTTGAGTACGGCAACATCCGGCCGGAATGCCGGGCGATGAAGGCGGATATCGCGTAGCCAGGGAGCACGTCGGGTATAGAGCATCATCAACAGCATCATGATCCAGTAAACCGACGCGGTAGCCACGCCACAGCCGACGCCGCCCAGTTCGGGCATGCCAAATTTACCGTGGATAAAGATATAGTTAATCGGGATGTTGATTAACAGCCCAATGAACCCAATCATCATGCCGGGATAGGTTTTGGACAGCCCTTCACACTGGCAGCGCAGCACTTGGTAGAACAGATAACCGGGTACGCCCCACAGCAACGCATGCAGATAACCGATGGCTTTTGCTGCCAGTTCCGGTGAGTCGGCGCTCATCAGATTGATGGCATATTCACCCTGATACAGCACCAGCATGGTCAGCAGAGAAATGATGGCGGCCAGGAAAAACGATTGCCGCACCTGATGAGAGATGCGATCGCGACGGCCGGAACCGTTGAGCTGGGCGACAACGGGCGTTAGCGCCAATAGCAAACCGTGGCCGAAAAGAATGGCGGGTAGCCAGATAGACGTCCCCACTGCGACGGCGGCCATATCGGTGGCGCTATAAGCGCCTGCCATGATGGTGTCAACCACACCCATTGATGTTTGGGACACTTGCGCAATAATGACAGGAACAGCAAGCGCCGATAATTTACGCGCTTCTGTCAGATACTGTTGCACGGATACCTTCCTTGAATGACTTAATTTTGCTAGCGGGATGAATAATCTGGATATGAAAAACGTCAAGAATAAAATGAGAGCGTTATTGTAACGACTTAATAAAAGTAAACCAGCATGAAAGAGAATATATTCTTTTTGTTACGCTGCCGTTTCGAGAGCGTTTGACGCTCGGCATTCCGGTTTGGTTTTCCGTAAAATATCGGGCACACTGCACAGCGTCATTTCTTTGTTTTTAAGAGGCAAACCGCATGTTTACCGGTATTGTTCAGGGCACCGCACCTGTGGTGTCAATTGAAGAAAAATCCAATTTTCGTACTCACGTTGTTCAACTCTCCCCCGACCTGCTGCCAGGGCTCTCGCTCGGTGCATCGGTGGCGCACAACGGCTGCTGCCTGACGGTGACGGCTATTGACGGCGATCGTGTCAGTTTTGATCTGATGAAAGAAACGCTGCGGCTAACGAATCTGGGTGATATTCATGAAGGCGATGTCGTGAATATTGAGCGAGCGGCGAAATTCGGTGATGAGATCGGTGGACATGTGATGTCGGGCCACATTATGTGTACGGCGGAAGTGGTTAAGATTCAGGTTTCAGAGAACAACCACCAGATTTGGTTCCGCCTGGCAGATGAAGCGCTGATGAAATACGTGCTGCACAAAGGTTTCGTCGGGATTGATGGCATCAGCCTGACGGTGGGCGAGGTGACTCGCGGACGTTTCTGCGTGCATTTAATTCCAGAAACGTTGAATCGCACAACGCTAGGGCAGAAGCGTTTGGGGCATCGCATTAATATTGAAATCGACCCGCAAACGCAGGCCGTGGTGGATACCGTCGAGCGCGTACTCGCCAGCAAGCAGGCGAGCGAACTCGGTAGCGAAGACTAAGTTTTGTGTCGCCTATTTTGTTAAACCGGATGGATACGCTCATCCGGTTCCTCTTCTTCCTCTCAACGCAAAACGCATAATCCGCCGTCAATGCCATTAATGCTGAAGACAATCTGCCAGAGCTGAAGATCTCTTGCTCTGAATGCTCCGGCACATGCGTTCAGATAGTAGCTGAACATCCGACGGAAGCGGGCAGTATAGCGTGTGGAAAGCTGGGGCCATCCTTGCTGAAAGCGCGTATGCCACGCCATTAAGGTACGATCGTAATCGGCACCGAAGTTGTGCCAGTCCTCCATCACCATGTAAGGTTCACTCGCCTGCGCAATATGCTGAATGGATGGAATGCAGCCGTTGGGGAAGATATATTTATGAATCCAAGGGTCGAGGCGTGAACCGGTTGAGTTAGCGCCGATGGTATGCAGCAGGAACAGCCCATTTGGCTTTAGGCTGCGGCGTACAATACGAAAGTAGTTATCATAGTTGCGTGGCCCGACGTGCTCAAACATGCCTACCGATACTATTCGGTCAAATTGCCGATCGAGATCGCGGTAATCTTGTCGCCTGATGAGGACGTCCAAATTTTGACAGCGCTGCTGCGCCAGCATCTGTTGTTCTTTGGAAATGGTGATGCCGTAAACGGAAACACCGTAGCGGCGCGCCGCAAATTCGGCAAGTCCACCCCAACCGCAACCGATATCCAGCAGCGTCATCCCTGATTTTAGCTGGAGTTTTTCACAAAGCAGGGTGAGTTTGTCTTCCTGCGCCTGTTCCAGCGTTTGCGCTTGTTTCCAGTAAGCGCAGGAATATTGCATGTAAGGATCCAACATCAGGGCAAAAAGGTCATTACCCAAATCGTAATGCAGCTCGCCGACCACTCGGGCACGTCTGCGGGACTGCAAATTGGTGATGCGGGAAATGGCGACTCGCGTAAGATCGTGCAAGCGGCGAGGTAATGTATTTTCTAGTCCTGCGCGCAGGACACGATGGAAAAACATATCCAACCGTTCACACTCCCACCATCCGTCCATATAGCTTTCACCTAACCCCAATGAACCTTCCTGCAAGACGCGTTTAAAAAAACTGGTATTGATCACGTGGATGTCAAAAGGACGAGAGCCGTTAATGGTGATATCCGCAGCGGTTAGCCTTTCCTGCATGATTTTGAACCAGGGCGAGGTATGGCTACGCTGTTCTTTTGCATAAGGTGTACCCATGATGTCTCCTAAATTTTTCACGTGTGAAAGTATGGAAAAACATACCTGGACAGCACTTACCGCAGCCGATGTATCGGCTGTCACCAGAGAAAAATGAAGAAGAAATTTGCGCGTAAACGGGGTGCCCATTGGCAAAAAATGCGTACCTGTTTACCGAAGTGCGGCCATCACTATTTTGGGTTTTATCAGTGAAACTGAAACGCAAAGTTCAGTTTAGAGTCGCTTCAGCCAATATACAAGAGAATTGGCTGAAGCAGAGAGGGAAAGCGGATAGGTATAAGAAAATCGTGTGTGTTGAATTGTCGAGGTTAGCGGCGATAATCGCGGAACGGGCCGTCGGCAACCGAGCGGCGCTCAATCAGCGTCGGATGCACTTCAATGACGTGTGCATCTTCGCGCTTGCTGGTAATACGATCCAGCAACATAGAGAAGGCGGATTGGCCCAGACGCTCTTTCGGCTGATGGATGGTGGTTAGTGCCGGTGTAAAGAACCGTGCGTGACGCACATTGTCATAACCGATCACCGAAATATCCTGTGGTACACGTAACCCCAATTCGTCTGCCGCACAAATGGCACCCATCGCCATGATGTCGCCACCACAGAATACGGCGGTGGGCCGCTGTTTTTGCGCGAGAATCTGATGCATGGCTTTATAACCGGATTCCGGTTCAAAATCGCCTCGCACGACCCATTCATCGCGCACGGCGATGTCGGCTTCCTTCAACGCTTTTAAAAAGCCAAGGTAGCGTCCGTTGCCCGTGTTGCGCTCTTGTATTCCTGGGATGGCACCGATATCCCGATGGCCGCGTTCAATCAGATAGCGACCCGCCATATAGCCGCCTTCAAAGGCGTTATCGATGATGGTATCGGTGAAATCGCTGTGCATTTGTCCCCAGTCCATGACGACCATGGGAATGCTGCGATAATCTTCCAACATGCCCAAGAGTTCTGGCGGGTATTCGGCACACATGACCAGCAGGCCGTCGACGCGTTTTTGCGCCAGCATCGAGAGATAAGCGCGCTGTTTGCCGATGTCGTTATGAGAATTACACAGCACCAGCGTGTAGCCTTTGGCATAACAACTGTTTTCGACTGCTTCAATGATCTCAGCGAAATAGGGTGCTTCGCTGGATGTGGCCAGCAAGCCGATAGATTTAGTGTGATTAACTTTGAGGCTGCGGGCGACGGCGCTGGGCGAGTAGTGCAATTCCTTGATTGCTGCCCTGACGGCTGCCTTAGTCTCTTCGGCGACGAAACGTGTTTTATTAATCACGTGCGATACGGTTGTGGTGGAAACGCCAGCACGTTTTGCCACATCTTTAATCGTTGCCATCTAAAAATGACTCCTGAACTTACCTGTTACAGACGTAAGTATATTGTTAATCGTTTGCCTACGTTTAAAGTTCTTCTTCTAAGCTAAAAAACAGGATTTCAGAAGGAGAGTGCCGAATGTTATACCGAAGGGATCTGGCTTGACGTTTTTCGACTGATACGCAGCGCTTTCATAAACAGCGGATTGTGTCCGATTTATCATGAAAGTGAAAGGGCTAATTTATACTATTAGTGATGCATTCGTCGGAGATTTTTCGCTAGAATTATGAAAGAATCGTAATAACCCTATTATTTGTGGCTTTAACTGCCCTGTGGGTTCTGCTGCAAATGGTGGTGTCTTTTTTTCAGAGGAAGTTTCAGATGAAACTTGTTCGCTAATAAGGAGTGGTTTATGGATACAAATCTGAAGATGTCTCTGCTGACAACCGTTGGCTCGTTGGCCGTGATCATCGCATTTAGCTTTGTTGCGGTGCTGAACTAACCGCTCGGTGCTTCCGCATTAGTTAAGCACGCAGACACGTTTGTGGTGCATAAAACGTGTCTGCATCACTGCTGTTCGACGTAGGTTGCCCCTATCTCTTAACGAATAGTCTGTGGTGTCACCACGCGCCGCGCTCCAACATAGTGCTCCTGCCAATAGTCCTCACTCAGTTTGCTGATACGAATATCTGAGCCTGTACGCGGCGACTGGATAAATTTGCCTTCTCCCAAATAAACCCCGACATGATCGGCTGCCCCACGATTGTTGATGCGGAAGAAGACCAGGTCGCCACTTTCCAGTTCACTCTTTTTAATCGGAGCGGCATCGCGCAGATGGTACATTTCGTTCGCGGTACGTGGGATTTGGATCTTAACGACATCTTTATACGCATAATAGACCAGTCCGCTACAGTCGAATCCGGTAAAAGGAGATGAACCGCCCCAGTGGTAAGGTTTACCGATCTGGCTCATCAACTTATTCATTGCTGTCGTTTTGGCGTGCTGATAGCGTTTTTTGTGTGCCGCGCTCAGCGTCATCCCTTTTTCTGTGGTTGGTGGGTCTTTATCCACTTTCCCTTTGAGTACGGTCTTCTTCAGCCCGGTTTTGACTCTGGCCTGTGCGATTGTCTGCCTATCGTTTTCAGGCTTCAGCTTTTTAAGGTTTTTTTTCACTAGCGCTGGTGTGCTACCTTGCGTCCGTGATGGCGTCTTTTCTGCCGATTTGTTAGCCGTGCGAGGTTTGGCCTTATTGCTGACTGCGATGGGTTCTGGTTTTTTGCTTTTGATTGGCGTCGGTGATTTAGCATTACCCTTTGTTTGACGACCTTTCTTATTCGTTTCTTCAACGGCGCTTTTCTTCGGTGCAGAATGCGGGGTATGCGGCGCAGCCTGAACGATGTTCAGGGATAGGTTGCTGAAAAATAATATAAAAAGAGTAATAAATAAGCGCATAATAAAAGTGACCGAACATAATCCTTAACTCGCTCAATCCGCACAGTATTCCTGAAAACGGCGTCATAAAAAAGTGGGCACGGTCGCTTTATTCATACAGAATAGTGAAAAAACGTTAATAGTTATTTTTTCGTTTGATTTATCAGCGTTTTCTGGCGTTGATTTCACCAATGCCGAATAATCGAGATAGAAAAATAACCCTACAAAAAATGGCGTTTTTTTGTAGCTAGTGGCATCGGTACAATATCATTGAGTCAATGTCGCTGTCGTAACACTCTGACAGCGACTCATGGCTAGCGTTTTGGACGTTAGCCATCCTATAGATTTAAGGAAGCAAGAAGATGACGACACCGACAATTGAAAAAATTCAGCGCCAAATTGCTGAAAACCCGATTCTGCTGTACATGAAAGGTTCCCCAAAATTGCCAAGCTGCGGTTTTTCTGCACAGACCGTTCAGGCATTGTCTTCCTGTGGCGAACGCTTTGCTTATGTTGATATTTTACAGAACCCGGATATTCGTGCTGAGCTGCCGAAATACGCGAACTGGCCGACATTCCCACAGTTGTGGGTGGACGGCGAACTGGTTGGCGGCTGTGATATCGTAGTTGAAATGTTTCAGCGCGGTGAACTGCAACAACTGATCAAAGAAACGGCTGATAAATACAAAGCGCAGCAGGCCGATCAAGAGTAATGCTTTAAGCACGTGTAATAACAATGCTAAGTATTGTTATATTGTGAGCGTGAATATTCCAACGGGTGCCTTATGGCACCCGTTGTTTTTACCACTAATTTTCGCGTTTTATCAGTCTTCGGTTGACGCGTCTTCGGCAGCATTTTCTTCCAGCGCAAGTGGCCACCCACCCAGACGTTTCCAGCGATTAACCAACTCACAGAATAATAATGCGGTCTGGTTGGTGTCATACAGCGCGGAGTGCGCCTGGCTGGAGTCGAACGCAATACCGGCGGTAATACAGGCTTTAGCCAGAACCGTCTGGCCCAGAACCAGCCCGCTGAGTGCGGCGGTATCGAACGTGGCGAAAGGGTGGAATGGGTTACGTTTCAGGCTACAACGATCCGCTGCCGCTGCCATAAAACTGTGATCGAACGTGGCATTATGCGCCACGATAATCGCGCGGTTGCAGCCCTGATCTTTAATCCCTTTACGCACGACTTTGAAAATTTCGTGCAGCGCATCGTATTCGCTCACTGCGCCGCGCAGTGGGTTGGTGGGGTCAATACCGTTAAACGCCAACGCTGCAGGCTCTAGAATCGCACCTTCGAATGGCTCAACATGAAAATGTAGGGTTTCATCTGGCTGTAACCAACCGTCTTGATCCATTTTTAATGTTACCGCCGCGACTTCCAGCAAGGCATCGGTTTTCGCATTAAATCCAGCGGTTTCAACATCAATCACTACCGGGTAAAACCCACGAAAACGGCCGCTCAGGGCGTTCAGATCACTTTTATCAGCCATTTGTCTCTTAATTGTCAGCAAAACGCAGCGCGCATTATGGCAAATTTTGGCCGGAGATGCAGCATGCCCGTTGGCTTTCAAACGAAGGAAATAGCAGAAGATGAGAGGAGGCGAAGAGGGAGAACAGGTGCCGATGTAGCACCTGTAGAATACTGGATATTAGTGACCGATGCCGCTACCAGCGTGGGCGTTCTCGATCAATTCGATTTTATAGCCGTCTGGATCTTCGATGAATGCGATAACGGTAGTACCGCCTTTGACCGGGCCAGCTTCACGCGTCACATTGCCACCCGCTTTGCGGATACGCTCACAGGTTGCGGCAACATCGTCAACGCCCAACGCGATATGACCATAGGCGTTGCCTAAATCATAGCTGTCGACACCCCAGTTGTAAGTCAGTTCGATAACTGCACCTTCGCTCTCCTCGGTATAACCGACGAAAGCCAGTGTGTATTTGTATTCGGTATTTTCGCTGGTGCGTAGTACACGCATTCCCAGAATCTGAGTATAGAAATCAATAGAACGTTGTAAATTGCCAACACGCAGCATGGTATGAAGTAAACGCATAATGCCCTCGTTAAAAAAGTGCAACAAAAGGGAAGTATAGCGTTGTGGCTCTGGTGAGTCCAAGCTGTTGGGGTGATGCTAAAAATGCGACACGATGGTGAGGTTTGTGTTAAAACGTACTAACCGGAGGGGTTTATTGCGCAGTAGGGGAATTTTAGGCTACCTTGCGTATAAAAAAATCGTCAGTGATTACAATGCTTATCTAATTATTTTCATTGTGACGGTCCGTTTTGGCTTGCCAGCAGTAAAGAACAGGGCTTCAATAAATAGAGTTGTCGCGGGAGGTGGTGTGCCAGAGCAACTTGAACTCTTTGTTGTCCCTAATCCGTGCCGTGGTATTTGTCAGACGGATGACAGCGGATATTGTCGCGGTTGCTTTCGCAATCGTAACGAACGCTTTAGTTGGAGCCAAATGAGTGATGCGCAGAAACAGGATGTACTGCGTTTGTGTCGGCAAAGAATGAAACGGTCACAGCGTTCAGAAAAAACCGATACACCAGTAGAGTCCCATCAGCCATCGTTGTTTTAAGCCATTTTGTCTTAGATGATCTATTTACGTGAAATTTTGTTTAAGCAACGTAGTCGCGTTCGATTGAATAAAATAAGCCTAAGATCATTTTTAAAAGGCGTTTATTTGATAGAATCGCCTTCCGTGAAGGTTCTATTTTTACGATAATAATATCGTTTTTTTATTCTTATAAATCAGAGTTGATTGCAATCCAGGGATATAACTTAGCGTGCTAACAATAAGGAGAGGTGATGGAATTGCCATTAGGATCTGATTTAGCTCGTCTGGTGCGCGTGTGGCGTGCACTGGTCGATCACCGATTAAAACCACTTGAACTGACTCAAACGCATTGGGTCACGTTGCATAACATATACCACTTACCCCCCGGCCAGTCGCAGATTCAATTGGCTAAAGCAATCGGTATTGAGCAACCCTCATTAGTCCGGACATTGGATCAACTTGAGGAGAAGGGGTTAATCACTCGCCACGTTTGTGCTCACGATCGTCGGGCAAAACGTATTATGCTGACTGAATCAGCAGAACCAATAATACAGGCAGTCAATGGTGTAATTAGTCATACACGAAGTGAGGTGTTATTTGGAATTACGCCGGAACAGGTTGATGAATTAGCGCTGTTGGTTGCGCGTCTTGAGAAAAATATATTGGCATTACATGAAAATCAAGTGTAACTAAATTTGGGTTACGCAGAGGGAGAATGAAATCCCGGTAATATTACTGATACCAATTATTGGTTATTTATTCCGGGAATTTTTTATTCGTTGTGACGATCGCCGCGAAAAGCGGCGATCGTCATGCAACATTAGCGTGGCGAGACAGTGATACTGCGGCCATTGCTGGCCATGGCAACACGTTGACCTGCGCTGAATTTCGTATCGCCCTGTTTCTGCACTACCATAATGGTACTGCCGTCATCACGACGAATTTCCAGCTCTACGCCCTGTGTACGGTTCAGTGCACCCGTCGCGCTTTGACCCGCGACACCACCCGCCACCGCGCCAGCCGCCGTCGCCAGACTACGACCGGAACCGCCGCCGATAGTATTACCCAGGAAACCACCCAGTACAGCACCGCCCAGCGCGCCGATAACGTTAGAATCTTCCCCTGCCTGAATTTGCACCGGGCGCATAGAAACGATGGTGCCGTAGGTAACGGTCTGCACCTGTTTAGCTTCGGATGCGCTGTACACATCACCAGAAAGCGTACTGGTATTAGCACAACCAGCGAGCGTGATACCCGCAAGGGTAACCACAAGCAAACGCTTCATCATAATAAAAACTCCTCAATAGCGAATATGTCGGGCTGGCTCAGCCTCGGCCGACGCAGTGTTATACCCATAAATTATGGTCTGGCTCAGAGTAGCATGCCACTCTTTTTACTCTTTTTTTCAGAATATAATAGTGCGCTTAAATTACGTCTAAACAGAAGAGTAAATAGCACAACACTCGGCTTTTTTTGTAGCAAATATTATCAAAATCCCACTTTTGGTTAAAACCTAACCCGTATGGCAAAAACGCAAAAAATTTAATAATTCAGCGTGTTAACGTGCTATTTTTATTCTCAACGTAACGGTTGTTATCGGTGTTCTCTTTTTAATCCCACAGTGGAAAAGGCTATATAATGAGATCAGGCAGATATATTGGCGTGATGTCCGGCACCAGTCTTGATGGTGTTGATGTTGTGCTAGCCGCGATTGATGAACATACGGTTGCTCAGCAGGCCAGCTACTGTCACCCGATACCGCAGGATATCAAAATGGCCATCTTGGGGATGTGTCAGGGGCAGGCAGTGACGCTGTCTGCCTTGGGCCAGTTGGATACGCGTTTGGGTATTTTGTTTGCCGAAGCGGTTCTGACGCTGCTTAAAGAGACGGGGCTGGGGGCGCAGGATATTACCGCGATTGGCTGCCATGGGCAGACGGTCTGGCATGAACCTACGAGCGATGCACCGTGTACGTTGCAGATAGGAGATAATAACCGTGTTGCTGCCTTAACGGGTATCACGACCGTGGGCGATTTTCGTCGTCGCGATTTGGCTTATGGTGGGCAAGGCGCGCCGCTGGTGCCATCATTCCATCATGCGCTGTTACTGCATCCTGTCGAGCGTCGTATCGTGCTCAATATCGGAGGGATCGCCAATCTGTCACTGTTGGTGCCGGGTGCGCCCGTGCGGGGTTACGATACCGGGCCGGGGAATATGCTACTGGACGCCTGGATCTGGCGGCACTGTGCCCAGCCGTATGATAAAGACGCGGTATGGGCGATGAGCGGTCAGGTGAACCCGTTATTGCTACGTCGAATGTTGACCGATCCTTATTTTGCGTTACGGGCACCGAAAAGCACCGGACGTGAGTATTTCAATCTGGGCTGGTTGGAAAGAATGCTAGCTGGCCTGCCGCCGATTGCGTCGCAGGATGTTCAGGCGACGCTGGTTGAACTGACGGCCATGAGCATTGCTGAACAGGTGCTACTGGTCGGTGGATGTGAGCGTTTATTGGTTTGTGGTGGCGGTGCGCGTAATCCACTCATTATGATGCGCCTCTCGGCCCTATTGCCGGGTATCGAAGTCAGCACCACGGATGAATATGGCGTGAGCGGCGATGATATGGAGGCGCTGGCATTTGCCTGGCTGGCGTCACGAACGCTATCGGGATTGCCGGGTAATCTGCCGTCAGTCACGGGGGCGAGTCAGGAAACTGTATTAGGCGCGATTTATCCGAGCAACGTGGATTAATCAGATTTTACCGAGAGGTTCGTGTTTATCCTCTTGTTAAACTTCAATGAGCGGCAGCGTTAGTTGTCACCATCGACAAGAATGACAGGAGAAAAAATGAAACAATTGCTGACGGGGGCCGTGCTGATCCTGCTAAGCGGATGCAGCTATTTTGGTCATAAACAGACAGTGGAAACGCTGCATTATCAATGTGGCACCATGCCGCTAACCGTCACGTTACAGCAGGGCGGCGAAAAGCCTGCACAGGTGAGTTTCCTGCTGGATGGCGAACGCTTGGTGCTTCCTCAGGTGGTGTCCGCTTCTGGAGTCAGGTACAGCAATGCCACCTATACGTTCTGGAGCAAGGGCGAGCGTGCATTTATCCAACGAGGTGAACGCGTTATCGTGGACGATTGCATGTTGTCACCGATGTAACTGACACCGAACGTTAGTGGTGTCAGTGCTGATTGCGATTTTTCGGGTACGGGAGCAGAATGGGATTTTCCCCGCTTCTGGCCCGACATTGCGACAGCAGGATATTATGACTCAGGAACGCTCCCCCTCTGACGGTACTCCTCTTATTCAACCAGCCGATATCGCTGACATCCGCCGTGAATACACGCGTGGCGGGCTTCGTCGTGGCGATCTCCCTGCTAACCCGCTGGATTTGTTTGAACGCTGGCTGAAACAGGCGTGTGACGCGAAGCTGGCCGATCCTACCGCGATGTCTGTCGCGACTGTTGATGAACACGGGCAGCCCTATCAACGTATCGTTCTGCTTAAACACTATGATGAGAAAGGCATGGTGTTTTATACCAATATGGGCAGCCGAAAAGCTCATCATCTGGAAAGCAATCCACGTATCAGCCTGCTTTTCCCCTGGCATATGCTGGAACGGCAGGTGATGGTGTTAGGGCGCGTAGAGAAACTGTCGCCGCTTGAGGTGCTGAAATACTTCCATAGCCGTCCGAAAGACAGCCAGATTGGTGCGTGGGTATCAAAACAGTCTAGCCGGATTTCCGCGCGCGGCGTGCTGGAAAGCAAGTTTTTAGAATTGAAGCAAAAATTCCAAAGTGGCGACGTCCCTTTACCGAGTTTTTGGGGGGGCTTCCGCGTCGTCATCGATTCTGTCGAGTTCTGGCAGGGCGGTGAGCACCGCTTGCATGACCGATTTTTCTACCAGCGACAAGAAGAGAGCTGGCAGATTGATCGTTTAGCGCCTTAATCACGAAATATCCGTGTTAAACGCTGGCGCTCCTACCATCGGCACTTTATTCTATGAAGTTTCGCGTTGGCTGGATATTGCCCGGCGATATGGCGTTCGTAGTCTGTTGCGTAAGGTAATGCGGCAGCGAAATCATCATGCGACAGCAGACAGGTATGCTGCGCATTTCTCACGGCTCTGCGCGTAAACCCAAAGGGGACGTAACGGCCTGTTTTTATAAAAATGGAGTTATCGATGGCGAGTAGTAACCTGATTAAACAATTGCAAGAGCGGGGCTTGATTGCCCAGGTGACGGATGAGGAAGCGTTAGCAGAGCGGCTGGCGCAAGGGCCAATTGCACTGTATTGCGGTTTTGATCCTACCGCTGACAGCTTGCATTTGGGGCATCTGGTGCCGCTGCTCTGCCTGAAGCGCTTCCAACTTGCTGGTCACCAACCGGTAGCACTGGTCGGTGGTGCGACGGGGCTGATCGGTGACCCAAGCTTTAAAGCCACAGAGCGTAAGCTGAACACGGCTGACACCGTGGGTGAGTGGGTAGAAAAAATTCGCCGCCAAGTTTCTCCTTTTCTGGATTTTGACTGCGGTAAAAACAGTGCGATTGCTGCCAATAACTACGACTGGTTTGGCAACATGAACGTGCTGGATTTTCTGCGTGATATCGGCAAGCATTTCTCCGTTAATCAGATGATTAGCAAAGAAGCCGTTAAGCAACGTTTAAACCGTGATGATGTCGGTATTTCATTCACTGAGTTCTCCTACAACCTGTTACAGGGGTATGACTTTGCCTCGCTGAACAAGCAGCATGACGTCGAACTGCAAATCGGTGGGTCTGACCAGTGGGGCAACATCACGTCGGGTATCGATTTGACGCGCCGTATGAATCAGAAGCAGGTTTACGGTCTGACTGTTCCACTGATCACCAAATCTGATGGCACGAAATTCGGTAAAACGGAAGGCGGCGCAATCTGGCTGGATGCCAGCAAGACCAGTCCTTACAAATTCTACCAGTTCTGGATCAACACGGCGGATGCCGATGTGTACCGCTTCCTGAAGTTCTTTACGTTCATGAGCCTCGAAGACATTGATGCGCTGGAAGAAGAAGACAAAAACAGCGGCAAAGCTCCACGTGCTCAATACGTGCTGGCGGAAGACGTCACGCGTATGGTTCATGGTGAATCGGGTCTGGAAGCGGCTCGTCGCATCACGCAAAGCCTGTTCTCTGGCGCGTTGCAGGATATGACGCAGGACGACTTTGCTCAGCTCGCGCAGGATGGCATGCCGATTATCGAACTGGAAAACAGCGCTGATTTACAACAGGCGTTGGTCAGCGCCGAACTGGTGCCGTCGCGCGGTCAAGCGCGCACGATGATTGCTTCGAATGCGGTAACGATTAACGGCGAAAAGCAGGCTAATCCTGAATACACTTTCAGTGCTGCTGACCGCTTGTTTGATCGCTACACCTTGCTGCGTCGTGGTAAAAAGCACTACTGCCTGATCTGCTGGAAAGCATAAGCATCACCGATAAGGGAGCGTAAGCTCCCTTTCTTCTTGTAAGTTGAGGCGCATAGGCGCTGGCAAGGGTTTGAGTTATATCTAATGAAAAATATACTTTCCATCCAATCACATGTCGTTTTTGGTCATGCGGGTAATAGCGCAGCAGAGTTTCCAATGCGTCGGATGGGCGCAAACGTTTGGCCATTGAATACGGTACAGTTCTCGAACCATACCCAATACGGGAACTGGACGGGGTGTGTGATGCCTGCCAGCCACTTGACTGAAGTGGTGCAGGGGATTGCGAATATCGACAAGTTGAAGACGTGTCATGCGGTGCTGAGTGGTTATATCGGCTCTGCTGAGCAAGGTGAACATATTCTGGATATTGTTCGGCAGGTAAAAGCCGCCAACCCTGACGCGCTATACTTCTGCGATCCTGTGATGGGGACGCCGGAGAAAGGCTGTATTGTGGCTCCCGGTGTCTCTGGTTTTCACTGCCAGCAGTCGCTGCTCGCGGCTGACATTATCGCGCCAAATCTGCCTGAACTGGAACTGCTTGGTGGCCGTACCGTGCATAACGTGACGGAAGCCGTGGAGACAGCACGGGCACTGTGTGAAAAAGGGCCAAGAATCGTTCTGGTGAAGCACCTTAGTCGAGCGGCAAGTCGTGAAGATAGCTTCGAAATGCTGCTGGTCACGCCGACGGGTGCCTGGCACATCAGCCGCCCGCTGGTGGAATTTGAACGCCAGCCTGTAGGCGTAGGCGATTTGACCAGTGGGTTGCTGCTGGTGAATTTGCTGAAAGGTGTCGCGTTGGATAAAGCGCTGGAGCACACAACGGCGGCTGTGTATGAAGTCATGTTAGTGACGAAAGAAATGAATGAGTATGAACTGCAACTGGTTGCGGCTCAGGATGGTATCGCCAATCCACGCCATCATTTCCAGGCTGTTCGCCTGTCGTGAAACGAATAACGCCCCGAATTCTGGGGCGTTATTACGTGTTAACCTTTCAACCTTTCAACCTTAAGTGCGGTAGCGACGGAAGGGCGCTCGGCAATATGGTCGAGATAGGCGGCCAGCGCAGGGTAGCGGAACATATCCAGCTTTAACGACTGTGCCCAGCGCATCACGGTAAACAGATACGCATCGGCGATACTGAAGCGGTTGGCGACCAAATAGTTTTGTTCGCTCAACACCAGGTTGATATAACGGAATTTGACCTGCAAATACTCAGTCAATAGCTCTTTATACGTTTCCGGCGTACCGGGACGGAAGATCGGTGTAAACGTTTTGTGCAGTTCAGCGGAAATGTAATTCAGCCATTCAATCGTATGGTAGCGTGCTGTACTCCCGGTGGGGGCGATAAGGTTACAGTGCGGAACCAGATCGGCGATGTATTCGGCAATAGCGACGCCTTCAGTCAAGATAGATCCATCATCGAGCTCTAATGCTGGCACCATTCCCTTTGGATTGATGGACATATAGTCGATTCCACGCTCTGTCTTTTTCGTGCGCAGGTTGACCTTCTCCAGTTTGAACTCCAATTTGGATTCGATCAAAACGATGTGTGTAAAAAGAGAACTGCTTTCAGCCTTGTAAAACAGTTTCATGAAAACCCCTTTCTATTATTATTTTTCCACCAACACATGCGCTGATGATTGTTGAATGACGCCATGTCGTTTTTTTACAACAAAACGTAACGATAGAGTGTGAGGCTTCTTGCAAAATACTCCTTATGTATGATTGTCGTATGAAATTTGGGCGATTTTGACGGAGTAAAGTCAAATTATCATGCTATTCAGGGACTACTTTGCGGGTTTGAGCGTTTCGCCATGCGGAGAATGATGTCACATGTAATACATACCACTGACTGTGGTACGGATCGCTCATTGGTCACCAGAGACGGTGTGCAGGTAGACGCAGCGATAGTACGGGTAAAGCCGCTAAATAAAGCGATCTGGCTACTTTTTGAAGCAAATACTGTAAATCGGCTGTGTGAGTGATGTTTTTCAGCGAGAGATCGCTAGATGTTAATTAATTATTACTAACTTTATTGATAAGAAAAATTTCATTAGTGACAGGTTTCGTATTTTTCATGATAACGTCAATTTAAGTTATTCCCCCATGGTTAACGTATCATTAATATTTTAAAAATAGGAAAGGGTATGAAGGGACGTTGTTTTCGTGTTATTCCGAATGAACTACCCCTTTATTTATCGTATGTAATAAAGGAGAGGTAGTCATGCTCAATGATTTTCGCAGAAAGCACGTAATATTAATTAACTATGACGTTTCCCATTATACGTTACGTGGCGTCGAGAAATCCGCTATCAATGATGGAAAATAAATACGCTTCCCGAACCACAATGAACACCACATCAAGACACAGATAATACTATGAAAAAATCGGATGAGCCGTGGGTCGCTTACGACCGTGCATTAGGCGACTAACCGTTACTAATAATGTGTATTGTCTGAATCTATTCATTACCATGAGGTTACTATGAAAAAGAACCGGTTATTATTTTTTATAGCCTTAGCTATTATTTTCGGAATTATTGTTGGTGGAGCTTGTCATTCTTTATTGACTGTGCAGGAAGCCAAAGAGGTGGTGTCCTACTTTAATTTAGTGACCGATGTTTTTCTTCGTCTGATAAAAATGATTATTGCACCCTTGGTATTTGCAACGCTAGTCTCTGGTCTTGCCAGTATGGGGAATTCTTCCTCTGTCGGCCGAATAGGGCTGAAAGCGATGGTGTGGTTTATTTGCTCTTCACTGGTTTCTCTTTTTATTGGCATGGTGTTGGCAAATATCTTTGAGCCAGGTGTTGGGATGAATCTCGCCATCCCAAGTACACCAATTCAGGTAGATACTGGTGTGAGTACCGGCGGATTTACACTGAAAAGCTTTATTGCTCATATCTTTCCACGCAGCATCGTCGAAGCAATGGCGAATAACGAAATATTGCAGATCCTGGTGTTCTCCATGTTTTTCGGTTCGGCGCTGGCCTTTGTGAAAGGCCAAAATAAGCATGCCGTCACGATGGAGTCGATGATAGAGGAACTGGCGAAAGTGATGTTTCGGGTGACGGATTATGTCATGCGATTAGCGCCCTTGGCGGTATTTTCCTCATTAGCGTCTTCTATTACGACCGAAGGTCTGGGATTACTCTTTGACTTTGGCAAAGTCATTGGTGAATTCTATATTGGGTTGGCGTTGCTATGGGGGCTAATGTTCGGCGCCGCTGCGCTGTTCCTCGGGAAGAAAGCAACCTGGGGACTGCTCAAACTGCTACGTGAACCCAGCATGCTGGCGTTTGCTACGGCAAGTAGCGAAGCGGCCTATCCGAAAACGATGGAGGCACTGAGCGAATTCGGCGTTCCTAAAAAAATCACCAGCTTCGTACTCCCGCTGGGCTATTCCTTTAACCTTGTCGGCTCGATGATTTATCAGGCTTTTGCGATTCTGTTTATCGCGCAGGCCTACAATATTCACCTGAGTTTGACGCAACAAACGCTGATTCTGCTGACGTTGATGATCACGAGTAAAGGCATGGCGGGTGTCGCTCGCGCGGCGGTGGTGGTGGTAGCAGCCACATTGCCGATGTTCGGCTTACCCGAAGCGGGTATTTTACTGATTATTGGTATCGATCAGTTTCTGGATATGGGCCGCACGGCGACCAATGTCATTGGTAACGGCATGGCGACAGCGGTGGTTGCCAAACTGGAACAAAACCATGACCATTCCGATGAAGAAGCCCCTGCGATGGCGACTGGGAATGTCTAAATCCGCTTAAGATTACTATGCTGAGACAGACGGCCTTCGGGCCGTTTTTCTCTATTCTTGTGTTCAGTATCCTCTGTCCGCTGCCGCTATTATTTTCTATCCCATCTGCGTTCCTCTTTTCAATAGCTAACGGCTATCGCTGCGTTCATATCAACTTGTTGCAAAAACGTTATTTTTTGTTTGTGTTATCTTTAAATAAGACCGCAAGATCAGGCTGGTTATTCATTAATCGCCCGATGCAGAATAACGAATAGCAAGTTAATTTGGGAGGAAGCATGTCATCACATCTTCGCGAAACGTGTCTGGATACACTGACGGTACGACAGCAGACTTACCATTATTACAGCCTGCCGCAGGCGGCGAAAACGCTCGGCAATATCGATAAATTACCCAAGTCACTCAAGGTATTGCTGGAAAATTTGTTACGTCATCAGGACGGTGACACGGTAGAGCAAGACGATCTTCAGGCGGTGGTGGACTGGCTGAAGACCGGCCACGTCGATCGGGAAATTGCCTATCGTCCCGCGCGTGTATTGATGCAGGACTTTACCGGCGTGCCTGCCGTGGTCGATCTGGCGGCGATGCGAGCGGCGGTGAAACGACTGGGCGGCGATGTTAATAAGGTTAATCCGCTATCGCCAGTCGATCTGGTTATCGACCACTCGGTTACGGTTGATCACTTCGGCGATCGTCAGGCGCTAGCGGATAACACGCAGTTGGAAATGGCGCGTAACCGTGAACGTTATGAGTTTCTACGCTGGGGGCAACATGCCTTTAGCCACTTTAGCGTTGTGCCGCCGGGAACCGGGATCTGCCACCAGGTGAATCTGGAGTATCTCGCCAAGGCTATTTGGTACGAAAAGCAGGGCGACAAACAGTTTGCCTATCCTGATACGCTGGTGGGGACAGACTCACACACCACCATGATTAACGGCTTAGGCGTACTCGGCTGGGGTGTCGGTGGGATCGAAGCCGAAGCCGCGATGTTGGGGCAACCTGTTTCGATGCTGATCCCTGATGTGGTCGGCGTCAAGCTAAGTGGCAAAATGCGCGAAGGGATCACGGCAACCGATCTGGTTCTAACGGTAACGCAGATGCTGCGTAAGCACGGCGTGGTCGGCAAATTTGTGGAATTTTACGGCGATGGGCTGGATTCGCTGCCGCTGGCGGATCGTGCGACTATCGCTAACATGGCACCAGAATATGGTGCAACCTGTGGCTTCTTCCCTATCGATAACATTACGCTGGATTACATGCGGTTGACCAACCGCACAGAAGAACAGATTGCCCTGGTGGAAGCCTACAGTAAGCAGCAGGGGCTGTGGCGCAATGCTGGGGATGAGCCGGTATTTACCAGCCAGCTTGCGCTGGATTTGGCAACAGTGGAAACCAGTCTGGCAGGACCGAAGCGTCCACAGGATCGTGTGCCGCTGGCTGGCGTGCCGGACGCCTTTAAAGCCAGTCGAGAGCTGGATATCAGTTCGGTGAAAAATCGCTCTGACTATGAAGCGTTCACATTGGGAGGTGAGACACACCGCTTGCATCAGGGCGCGGTCGTGATTGCCGCGATCACCTCATGCACGAATACCTCCAACCCTAGCGTGCTGATGACGGCCGGACTGCTGGCAAAAAATGCCGTAGAGCGTGGCTTGAAAACCAAGCCGTGGGTTAAAACGTCGCTGGCACCGGGCTCACGGGTCGTCACGGATTACTATGCTAAAGCGGGATTAACGCCGTATCTCGACGAACTGGGATTTAATCTGGTGGGCTATGGCTGTACCACCTGTATTGGTAACTCTGGTCCGCTGCCGGATGCGATTGAAGCCGCGATAAAAGCAGGCGATCTGACAGTCGGTGCGGTGTTGTCCGGTAACCGTAACTTTGAAGGCCGTATTCATCCACTGGTGAAAACGAACTGGCTGGCATCACCACCGCTGGTGGTCGCGTATGCGCTGGCGGGGAATATGAACATCGATCTGACACAAGAACCGCTGGGGGAAGATGGTGACGGCAAAGCAGTCTATCTGAAAGACATCTGGCCTTCGACGAAGGCGGTGGCGGACGCGGTATTGAATGTCAGCGCAGGCATGTTCCACCAACAATATGCGGCGGTGTTTGAAGGAACAGAGGAGTGGCAAGACATTGAGGTCGACGACAACCCTACCTATCAATGGCCGGAAGAGTCAACCTATATTCGTCAGACGCCTTTCTTTCTGGAGATGGGGAAAGAACCTGAGCCGGTTCAGGATATCCACAAGGCGCGCATTCTGGCGATGCTGGGGGATTCGGTCACGACCGACCATATCTCACCGGCAGGTAACATCAAGCGCGATAGCCCAGCAGGAAAATATTTACTGGAGCGAGGCGTCGAAACCACGGAGTTCAATTCTTACGGTTCACGGCGCGGTAACCATGAAGTGATGATGCGTGGCACGTTTGCCAACATCCGTATCCGTAATGAGATGGTGGCGGGTAAAGAGGGCGGCTATACCCGTCATATTCCGTCGCAGAATGAGATGACGATCTATGATGCGGCGATGCGCTACAAGGAGGAGGGGGTCTCGTTGGCGCTGTTTGCTGGGAAAGAGTATGGCTCTGGATCGAGTCGTGACTGGGCGGCGAAAGGCCCACGCTTGCTGGGTGTCCGCGTGGTGATCGCCGAGTCGTTCGAGCGTATCCATCGCTCTAACCTGATTGGGATGGGGATCCTGCCGCTGGAATTTCCTGACGGTATGACGCGTAAAACGTTGCAATTAACCGGTGACGAGCAAATTTCGATTACGGGATTAAATCAACTAACACCGGGTGCCACCGTTGAAGTAAATATCACGGGTGCTGATGGTCATACGCAGACGATCAAGACCCGTTGCCGCATCGACACGCGTAATGAACTGACCTATTACCAAAACGACGGTATTCTGCATTACGTTATCCGCAATATGCTGTAATTTTATATACAGCCACCACGAGCAGAAAATCTGCTCGTGGTGCTTCGTCCATAATTCGATATCTCTTTTCTATATGCCTGAAAAAGCGAACATCAATAATAAGTGGCTTCATCTTCCCTAAGCGGCACGCTCCGAATGCTGCCGTTCGTCATCGCTATCGCAGACACGATGCTTCTTCGCGAATCACTGTGCTTTTTCGATTGCAGGATATACCTGACGACGTATGTCCTGTCGTCTAAAAAGCGGTAAAAAGAAGGAGGAATGCACAGTTCGCCCTGTGACACGATCACACTGGGATTGTCATACTGCATCCATTCCTGCGGCGGGGCGAATCTTGTACTAATCACAATAAGCGTTGGTTGGTAATCCACAGGCTCATTAACTAAAAAACAAACATTGTCTTTAACTTGCCTGACCGACGTTAATTCATCTGGCTGCAATCTGTCACCTGGGCCGGGACAGCCGACAAGTAGAAACGTTGTCACTGTAAGCAGAAGCGCCGGTATTTTAGTACTACATGTCATGGTTAATTCCAGAGAAAGAATGGCATCGCTGCGTTTACCGAACGTGAACGATTGCTGGCAGCCCAGCTTACTTCGATTTCCGGTGATGAAGAACGAGATATTCATCTTGGTGTACCTGCGCACGTTTTCCCGCATTAAATCCTCGTATCCTCTGGCGAATTATGGTTATGTTGTTGTAACGCTAACTCTATGGGGAATAAGTAAAAATTATTTCTCAACCACGCCCCGATAACAACGCGAATACCGCTTGAAGTATGACGGGGATATAACAGGAGGTTATATGAATGATGTAATCAAAAAACGTTTTAAACACTCGTTGCTGCTTCTTACTTTGTGTGCAGCGGGGGGGATAAGCTCGGCTTTTGCTGCCCAGGTTCCCGCTGGTGTGGTATTGGCGGACAAGCAAGAGCTGGTACGAGGTAATAGTTCAGAGCCTGCTTCGTTGGATCCGCATAAGGTAGAAAGCGATGTAGAAGGCCATATTATCAACGACTTCTTCGATAATCTGGTGCGCGTAGGTGATGACGGCACGATACAGCCGCGACTGGCCGAACGTTGGGATAATAAAGACAACACCGTGTGGACGTTCCACCTGCGGCCTGATGCCAAATGGTCTGATGGTTCGCCGCTGACCGCCGACGATGTGGTTTACAGTTGGCGACGCCTTGGCGATCCTAAAACGCTGTCGCCTTATGGCAGCTACGTCGCCAGTATGTACGTGAAGAATGCGGCAGATATTATGGTGGGCAAAAAGGCACCAGACACGCTGGGCATAAAGGCGCTGGATAGCCATACCGTTGAAGTTACGCTGGAACGTCCGCTTTCTTATTTCCTGGAAATGTCGGCTTATCATGTGCTGGTGCCATTGCCGAAAGCGGTGCTGGAAAAATACCCAGAAAACTGGACGCAGGTCGGGCATTTTGTTAGCAGCGGCCCTTATACGATGAGCGAATGGGTGGTTAACGAACGTATCGTCGGTAAGCGCAATAGTCAGTATTGGGATGATGCGCATACCGTGATTAACAAAGTCACGTACCTGCCGATTAGCTCGCAGGCGGCGGAACTGAATCGCTATAAATCCGGTGAAATTGATATCACGGGGCTTCTGTCGCCCGTGCAGTTTGCGTCACTGCAAAAAGAATATCCGCAGGAGGTGAAAGTTTCGCCGCTGTTGTCTACCTACTTCTATCAGTTCAATACGCAAAAACCGCCGTTTGATGATGTCAGAGTGCGCCGCGCCTTAGACCTGAGTTTGGATAAAGCGGTTATCGCTGAAAAAGTGATGGGCATGGGGCAGAAGCCCGCATATAGCCTGGTTCCTCAAAACACCGGGGGCTATACGCGGCAGGAGCCAGAATGGGCAGGCTGGACGCAAGAGCAGCGTAATGCGGAAGCGAAAAAATTGCTGGAAGAGGCCGGTTTTAACGCGAAAAACCCGCTGCGCTTTAACCTGCTTTATAACACGTCAGAATCGCATTTGCGTGTTGCTATCGCGGCGAATTCAATGTGGAAAAAGAACCTCGGCGTAGAGGCAACATTACAGAATCAGGAATGGAAAACCATGCTGGATACGATCCGCTCCGGCAGCTATGAGGTAGTTCGCTATTCATGGAATGGTGATTACAATGAGCCGAGTACCTTCCTGGAAATTCTGCAATCGGGTAACAGCAACAACAATTCTAAATTCAGTAACGCGGAATATGATGCGCTGCTGCAAAAAGCGCTAACGGTAGACAGTCGGCAGGAAAGGCAGGGGATTTATCAGCAGGCAATGACGATTCTGAACCAGCAGATGCCACTTCTGCCGATTTATTATTATGTCCAGCCACAGATGGTGAAACCTTACATCGGTGGGTTCTTGCCCGATATCCGTGGTAATTACTACACACAGGATATATATGTGATTAAACAGTAGGCAAAAAAAGACCGCCGGTAACATACTGGCGGTCTGTGCCTGTGAGCAAATAACGCTATTCGGAATCGTTATTTGATGTCCAGCATGTGCCCCATTTTAGCCGCCTTGGTGGCTAGATAGTGTTCATTCTTCGGGTTGCGCCCGACGATTAATGGCACACGCTCGACAATGTTGATGCCTGCTTCGTTGAGGATTTTGACTTTCTGCGGATTATTCGTCAGCAGGCGAACTGCATCAACGTCCAGCAGCTTGAACATGTCAGCGCATAGCGTGAAGTCGCGCTCGTCGGCGGCGAACCCGAGTTGATGGTTAGCTTCCACTGTATCTGCTCCCAGATCCTGCAATGCATAAGCGCGGATCTTATTGAGCAACCCAATGTTACGGCCTTCCTGACGATGGTATAACAGCACGCCGCGGCCTTCTTCGGCGATGTGACCCAAGGCGGCCTCAAGCTGGAAACCACAGTCACAGCGCAGACTAAACAAGGCATCTCCCGTCAGGCACTCGGAATGCACGCGGGCAAGTACGGGAACTGAACCGGAAATATCACCATAAACCAGCGCAAGGTGGTCATGGCCTGTAGCGATTTCTTCAAAACCCACCATCAGAAAATCGCCCCACGGAGTGGGTAATTTGGCTTCCGCCACCCGTTTTAGTTGCATACTTTTCTCCAAAAACGCGGTATCCAAAAAAAGCTGTGTCCAAAAAAAGTGCTGAGGCGAATCCTACTGCGACCTATCGTGCTTGACCAGCAAAAAAGCCTGTCTAAGAACATCACAAAAATTGAATTACAGCCTGACCTGACCTCAGTTTGGTTTCATCTTCGTTGACAGAACTGAGCGCTATTTTACGCCATACTGACAGTTCATGTCGGATTTTCTGATAGAATTGTGAAAGTTTTGTTGCAAGGCATCATGCTGAATTATGGGAAGAAATTATGTACGACATTGCCAAACGAACCACCATTGGTGCCGCGCTATTGCTGATTATGCCAATGATTATCTGGATGAGCGGCTGGCAGTGGCAACCCGAGTATGGCGGGCCTTGGTTGCGTGTACTCTTTTGGATCACCGAGACGGTGACATCGCCGTGGGGCATTCTGACTAGTATAGTGCTAAGTATCTGGTTTCTCTGGTGCCTGCGTTTTCGTCTGAAACCTGCTCTTGGCCTGTTGGTTATTATGGCGATTACGGTGTTGGTTGGGCAGGGAATCAAATCGGTGATTAAAGAGTGGGCGCAGGAATCCCGGCCTTATGTTGTCTGGCTGGAGAAAAATCATCAGGTGGATGATAGCTATTTCTATTCGCTACCGCGCAAGGATCGCTCGGAACTGGTGAAAACGCAGTTGCAGGATCAAACCCAGATCCCACAATGGCTGCGCAGCCACTGGCAGTTTGAAACCGGCTTTGCTTTTCCCTCTGGACATACCCTGTTTGCCGCGACCTGGGCACTGCTAGGCGTTGGGTTACTGTGGGCACGTCGCCATTATAAAACCGTGGCGATCCTGATGCTTTGGGCCAGTGGCGTCATGGGCAGCCGTCTGGTACTCGGCATGCATTGGCCGCAGGATCTGGTGGTGGCGACGTTAATCAGTTGGTTGCTAGTGGTGGTCGCCAGTTGGCTGGCGCAGCGTTGGTGCGGCCCGCTATCGCTCCGGTATGAAGAAATCAAAGAACAGGCGGAAGAGGATGCCGCCGAGAATAAATCCTCATAGATGGTAGTAGAACTAAAATCGAAGGGGCGATATCGAAGAGACTATAACGTTATGAAAATGCCTGTTGTAGACGTTCTAGCCCTTCGAGAAGCACGGATCTTGGGCAAGCAAAGTTGATACGTTCGAACCCATCGCCTTGCGGGCCGAATGTCTCACCCCAAGTCAGGCCTACTCCAGCCTTGTCCAGAATGATATTTTTAAGTTCTTCTGCTGACAGTTGATATGCTCTGAAATCCAGCCAGGCAATATAGCCGCCGCCCGGCCTAATGAGTCTGATATCCGGCATGTTTTGACTGAAAAATGCATCCATAACATCAAGGTTTTCCTGAAGATAAGCGTTAAGCTCGTTAAGCCATGCTTTGCCGTCACGGTAAGCCGCCTCTGCGGCTGCAATGCTGAAAATATTCGTCGCGAAGTCAAAATCCATACCCACTCTGATTTTCTCCAACTGCTCCCACATTACTTTGTTCGGGATGATACCGATTGCGTAGGTTAGCCCCTGTAAGTTGAAGGCTTTGGAAGGAGAAGTTAGGGTCACTGAGTGGCGTTGGCTTGCAGAAGAAACACTGCCATAAGGAACAAACTCGCTATCGTCGTAGGTAAGATAGCTATTAATCTCATCCGAAACCACAGTGACTGCGTGTTGTTCGCAGATGCCAGCGACAATAGACAGTTCCTTACGGCTGAGCATGAGCCCCGTTGGGTTGTGCGGGTTAATTAGAAAAAATAACTTCACTTTATTTTTGACGATAATCTGCTCAAATTCCTCGGCATCAAACGCGTAATGATGGCCGTTATAGTGCAGTGGTTGTGCCACGACTTTCCGACCCGCGCCTTCAATCACGCTCACTGCTGGGTGAAAATACGGAGCATGAAGCAGGTATAGGCTTGCAAGCACAGGGAAAACAGCGCCCACATCCCTGGGCAATTAGTCAGCCATTCGGGTTTCATATTCCAGTTATGGTTGTACTTGAACCACTCAGTGACGGCTTGATAATAGGTATCTGGCTTATATTCATAAGCATACATACCGCTTTCAGCCTTGCGAACCAGCGCTTCGCGTATGCAGGAGGGTGAAGGGAAGTCCATATCTGCCGTACCGAAAGAAATAATATCTGCTCGTTTATAACGTCCCCATTTTATGGAGGATAAGTTACTTCTATCAATGACGAGATCGAAGATGCAATCTTGCTCAACCATGTGCCGATGTCCTTATGAGAGTAGCGTCGCAAACTAGCTCAATGATAAACACTATCTCTCTAACCAAGCGGTAGATTCAACTTTTCTTACTTCCCGCACAAAATGTAAACAATTTGTGAGCGACTTCGCTATTCCTGATTTTGCTGTTGGACAATTTTTCGGTTGGTTGTAAAACTTCATGTGAATGTTAATTCAATATTGAATATATATTCAAACAGGAGAATAACAATGAAACCTTACCGTCTGAAATCCTCCCTGCTGGCTATCATGTTTTCCCTGTCTGCTGGCACGTTCGCCGCAGATAACGGCTTGATCGCCATTATTACTCCTTCACACGACAATCCCTTCTTTAAAGCGGAAGCCGAAGGTGCCAGAACCAAAGCTGCCGAGCTGGGTTACACCACGCTGGTGGCATCGCATGACGATGATGTTAGTAAGCAAAACCAACTGATTGAAACGGCCATTGCCCGCAAGGCGAAAGCCATCATTCTGGATAATGCCGGGGCCGATGCCACTATTGGCCCGTTGAAGAAAGCGAAAGCAGCGGGTATTCCTGCGTTCCTGATCGACCGTGAAATTAATGAAACCGGCGTGGCTGTGGCGCAGATCGTCTCCAATAACTATCAGGGCGCGCAGCTCGGCGCGGAAAAATTTGTCGAACTGATGGGACAGAAAGGTAAGTACGTTGAGCTGATTGGGCGTGAGTCGGACACCAATGCGCACGTCCGTTCGCAGGGCTACCACGATGTGATCGATCAATATAGCGACATGAAGCGCGTGGCCAGACAAACCGCGAACTGGAGCCAGACGGAAGCGTTTACCCGCATGGAGGCCATCTTGCAGGCAAACCCGGATATCACCGGTGTGATTTCCGGCAACGACACGATGGCGTTGGGGGCGGAAGCGGCGCTGAAAGCGGCGGGGCGTCACGATGTGATTGTGGTGGGTTTTGACGGCAGTGACTACGTCCGTGATTCCATCATCAATAAAGGCAACATCAAGGCCACGGTGCTGCAACCCGGCTGGCAACAGGCACAGATGGCGGTTGAACAGGCGGATTACTACCTGAAGAACGGCAAAGCACAGCACGATGAAAAACAACTGATGGACTGCATTCTGATCGATGAATCTAATGCGAACAAACTCAACACCTTTGCGTTGAAACCGTAATCGAGGCAGCAGGTGCGCTAGCGCCTGCTGATAGAGGAGTCGTTATGTTGTTTGATGAACGATATCGCGCTGGTTGGGTTGGACTCTGCGCCTTGCTGCTGTCTGCCTGTACGGTGGTTGATCTGGATGAAAACGGTAAGCCGATCATTCCGGTCGATCCAACGTCTACGCCGGGCTATAGCACCATGACGCCAGAGAACATCGCGACGGCGCTGTGGCAGCCAACGTTGCTCCCTGCGGCGCAGCAGCAGGCGCTGTCCTGGGATGACGTGAAGAAAATGCAGGCAGCGCTGGAGGGAACGGCACGTAAAGCCGTCTACGCGCGGCTTCAGGGCACGGTCAGTGGGGTTGATCGGGAAAGCCGTGAAGGAAAATTGACGCTTGATGTGCGAGGTGACGCTGTCACGTTTCAATTGGGGCCGATAGTCAAAGGCAATGCGATTCGCGATGCGGCAGGATTTATCCGCTTTGATGATTTCAAAAATCAGGTGCAGTTTGCCCAATTGGCGCGTGCGCTGAATAGCAAAGCAATCGCGTCATTGCCGGAACTGGATGCCAGTGTGCAAGGTAAAACCGCTAACGTGTTGGCGGCGCTGGTGGTGACGAAGCAGGGCATCAGCGATGCGGTGCCGATGACGTTAAACCTGACCGAAACGAGCAGTGGGGGGACGCAATGATGGAAAAATCGGATGTCTCTCTACAACCCAGCACGGCTCGTCGCCCCGAAATTGTGATGGCAACCCGAGGCATCACTATGCTGTTTCCCGGCACCAAAGCGCTGGATAACGTCGATTACAACGTTTATCGCGGCAAGGTCAACGTGATCATTGGCGAAAACGGAGCAGGAAAATCGACGCTAATGAAGATTCTGGCAGGTGTGCAGCAGCCTACGTCCGGCCAGATCCTGCTAAACGGCAATGTGGTGCACATTGCGGATACCCGCGATGCGGCGGCGAAAGGCATCGGCATGGTGCACCAGGAACTTAACCTGTCCGAAAACCTGAGCGTGGCAGAGAACATCTTCCTGGGTCGGGAACTGCAAAAGGGCGTTGCGCCTATCGATTACCTGGAGCAGGAGCGGATTGCGGCGGAGCTGATGGCGCGTCTCGATCAGGCTATTTCGCCGCGTACCGAGGTCGCTAGCCTGAAAGTCGGCCAACAGCAGCTAGTAGAAATTGCCAAGGCACTGGCGGATCAGGCCGACATTCTGATTCTGGACGAACCGACCTCTGCGCTAAGCAAAACCGAAGTGGATATTCTGTTTCGCGTGATCCGTGAGCTGACTCATCAGAATGTTTCCATCATCTACATTTCGCATCGGCTCGAAGAGCTGATGGCGATTGGCGACTACATCACTATCCTGCGCGACGGCTGTTTTCAGGCGGAAGCAGCGGTGAGCGACATCGATGTACCGTGGATCGTGCGGGAAATGCTCGGCGGTGACCCTGTCACTAGTTTCCTGCATCCGGGCAGAACGTTTGGTGCACCGGTATTGGAAGCGGAACATCTTACCTGCCTCAATGATGCTGGGCATCAGGTGGTGAATGATGTCTCGCTGATGGTACGTGAAGGGGAAATCGTCGGTATTTACGGGCTGATGGGAGCGGGGCGCACCGAACTTTTTGAGTGTTTGCTGGGTATTCAGAATGATTATCTGGGCAAGATTTATCTGGATAGCAAACCGGTTAATCCGCGTCTTTCTACTGCGCAGCGCATTCGCATGGGAATGAGCCTGGTACCGGAAGATCGCAAAAAAACTGGCATCTTTCCCCTCTCGTCGGTGGCGTCCAATCTCACCATCGCCAGCCTGTGGCGACGGCTGAAATACGGCATGGCGATCTTCCAGCGGCAGGAGCAAGAAGTGGTCGCCAGCACAATTGGGCAGTTAGCCATCAAAGTGTCTTCGCCCGAGGTGGAAATTCAGGCGCTCAGCGGCGGTAATCAGCAAAAAGTGGTCATTGGTCGCTCGCTGCTGACCAGCCCCAAAGTACTGTTGCTGGATGAACCGACGCGTGGCATCGATGTGGGAGCTAAGGCCGATGTGTTTGAAATGATGGTCGGGTTGTCCGAACAGGGCATCGGCGTACTGTTTTCCACCTCGGATCTGAAAGAAATTATGGCGGTATCGGACCGTATTTTGGTGATGTCGAATGGCAAACTGACGGCGAATATCGTGCGTCAGTCGGCCAGCGAGTCGGCATTGGTTTCGGCAAGTGCACAAGGGTTCTGACATGAAAACGACTCACCTTCCGGCGGCGTCAGGTGCGCTATCTCCGGGTAAGTTTGTACGCTCACGAGAGAGCATCCTGCTGTTGATCCTCAGGCTGCGCACGTTCATCGCGCTGTTTCTGATTCTGGGGTTCTTTGCCTTCACGGTGCCCGGATTTTTGGCAACGGGCAGTCTAATCATCATGGTGAAGCACATCGCCATCAATGCGTTTCTGGCACTGGGCATCACGTTTGTCATCATTACCGCCGGGATTGACTTGTCAATCGGCGCCACGCTGGGGCTGTGCGGCATGGTGGCGGGTTACATGATTACCCAGGGTATTGTACTGCCCATGTTCGGCATTGCGATTTTCCCCAGCGTGTGGGTCATTGTACCTGTCGTGCTGCTGATTGGTGCGCTCATCGGCGCTATCAACGGCTGGATTATCACACGGTATAACGTTGCGCCTTTTATCTGCACGTTGGGCACCATGTATATCGTGCGTGGGGCGTCGATGCTGATTTCCGGTGGGGAGACGTTCCCCGGTTTAGGCGGTAACCCGCAGTTGGGCAATACCGGCTTTGAGCTGATTGGCTCCGGCACGATCTTGGGGCTACCGCTGGCTATCTGGCTGATGCTGGTGTTGGCACTAGTGATTGCCTACGTGGCGCGTCGCCTGCCGTTCGGCCGTCATGTCTATGCGATTGGTGACAATGAGCGTGCTGCTGAGCTCTCCGGCGTCAAAGTGCGTCAGGTCAAAGTCTGGGTTTACACCATTTCCGGCTTCTGCGCGGCTATCGCGGGCATCGTGGTGTCCTCCCAGTTAGTCGCCAGCCATCCGGCAACAGGCACCGCTTTTGAAATGAACGCGATCGCTGCCGTAGTACTCGGTGGAACCTCATTGGCGGGCGGACGAGGCACGATTCTGGGCACGCTGATTGGTGCGTTTGTCATCGGTATTCTTGCCGACGGGCTGGTAATGATGGGCGTGAGTGAGTTCTGGCAGATGGTAATTAAAGGCATTGTCATCATTGTGGCGGTGATTATCGACCAGATGCAAAACCGTATGCAGCACAAGGCTGCAATTGTGTCACAGAAGGCGGCGGCGGAAGGCGCTTAGTTAGGCGCAGGTGCATTAAGGGTAGAGAATATTTTAGTGTAGATAGCATTTAAGCATAGATAGCACGGGGCGTTGGGTTGTGGCGGGAGCGATGTCGGTAGGCATACCGAGGCCCGATTTGAGCGCAATTTTTTTTGATTTTATATGAATAAATATTCGTTTTTGAGTAAAAATTCAAGTGAGGTGAGGTATGAATCCGTACTCATTGTCGGTGGAGGCGCTGACGAACAAAGCCCGCGCCATTCGTCGCCGCATTATTCATCTGAATGCCAATAGTCCGGCTGGTGGGCACACGGGCGCAGATCTGTCACAGGTTGAGATTCTGACGGCGCTGTATTTCCACATCCTGAACTGTGCGCCGGATCGTCTTCAAGACCCGCAGCGGGATATTTATATCCAGTCAAAAGGTCATGCCGTTGGCGGCTATTACTGCTGTCTGGCCGAGGCGGGCTATTTCCCAGAAGCATGGCTGGCAACCTATCAGCATCCTGATTCGCATTTGCCAGGGCATCCGGTCAAGCACAAAACGCCGGGGATTGAGCTGAACACCGGGGCGCTGGGGCACGGGCTGCCGGTTGCTGTCGGCATTGCGCTGGCGGCGAAGCGCGATAACAGCCCGCGCCGGGTGTTTGTCCTGACGGGCGATGGCGAGCTGGCAGAAGGCAGTAACTGGGAAGCGGCGCTGGTGGCGGCGCATTACCAACTGGATAACCTGGTCATCATCAACGACAAGAACAAGCTGCAACTGGCGGGAACGACCTGCTCCATTATGAATACCGATCCGCTGGCAGAAAAGTGGCAGGCCTTTGGCTTACAAGTCACGGAATGCGCAGGTAATGACATGCAATCGGTGGTGGACACGCTGAATAACCTGCCTCGCAACGGCAAGCCGAATGTGGTGATTGCGAATACGGAAAAAGGCGCGGGTGTGTCGTTTATTCAGGGCCGAGCTGAATGGCATCACCGAGTGCCGAAAGGCGAAGAAATTGCACTGGCGTTGGAGGAACTAAAAGATGAGTAGCGCAGAACATCTGGCAAGCGTGATGGTCGAGCAGTTCATCAAGGCCGTCGAACAGGGGATTGATGTCGTTCCGGTGTTGGCGGATTCGACCTCCACGGCGAAGATTTCACCGTTCATACAGCGTTTTCCCGACCGCATCGTCAACGTGGGGATTGCAGAACAAACGATGGTGGGGACGGCGGTAGGACTGTCCATCGGCGGCAAGATCGCGGTGACCTGCAACGCGGCACCGTTTCTGATCTCCCGCGCCAACGAACAGCTCAAAGTCGACGTCTGTTACAACAACAGCAACGTCAAGCTGTTTGGGCTTAATGCGGGCTGTAGCTACGGCCCGCTTGCCAGCACGCACCACAGTATTGATGACATCGCGGTGTTGAGAGGGTTTGGCAACATTGAGATCTACGCGCCATCCAGCCCGGAAGAGTGTCGCCAGATTATTGATTATGCGTTTGCACATCAGGGGCCCGTCTATATTCGCCTCGATGGGAAAGCGCTGCCAGCCTTGCATGATGAGCACTACCGTTTTGTGCCAGGACAGATCGATGTGCTACGCAAAGGTCGTGATATCACGCTGGTCGGGTTGGGGTCGACCGTGCATGAAATTGTGACGGCGGCTGAATTATTAGCAGAAAAAGGACTCTCCGCTACGGTGGTTAATCTTTCCTCTATCCGCCCGTGCAATACTCAGCAATTGCTTGAAATTTTGAGTGAAACGCCTCGCGTCATCACCGTCGAGGAACATAACGTCAACGGCGGTGCAGGCAGTCTGGTTGCGGAAGTACTGGCGGAAGCGGGCAGTGGGATCCCGCTGGTTCGGTTGGGGATCCCTGATGGTCAATACGCGATTGCAGCCGATCGGAGCGCGATGCGGGCGCATCACGGGCTAGACGTGACGGGTATTGTCAACGCAGCACTGCGTCTTTGTCCGGGAGGCTGATGATGTTTACGCCGGTTATTTTGGCAATCGATGAAGGGACGACGAACGCTAAGGCGATTGCCGTCGATGAGCGAGGGCGAATTCTGGCTAAAGCGGCTGTTGCCTTGCAGGTGGCACATCCGCAGCCGGGTAGGGCCGAACAGGATGCGATGGCGATTTGGCGTGCGGTTTGTCAGGCCGCGGAAACCTGCCTGTCGTCATTACACCGCGCTCAGGTGGTGGGTGTTGCGATTAGCAATCAGCGTGAATCGGTGCTGATTTGGGACAGGCAAACCGGAAAACCGCTGACACCGCTGGTTAGCTGGCAAGATCGCCGTGCCGAGAAATTCTGTCAGGCATTGCAGGATAGTGCCGAAGCTCGTCTGATCGAATCCCGTACCGGACTGCAAGTCGATCCGCTTTTTCCCGCAGCCAAACTTCATGCCATGCTGGCTGAACTGCCAAACGGCGTTGCCCGAGCGATGCAGGGGGAGTTGTGCATCGGGACGGTGGACTGCTGGCTTAACTGGCAGTTTAGCGGCGGGCGGGCGTACTCCACCGACTATTCCAACGCGGCGAGAACCCAACTGTTCAATATCCATCGTGGCTGTTGGGATGAGGATCTGCTGGCGCTGTTCGGTATCCCCAGCGTTTGCCTGCCTGCTGTTACGCCTTCCTCGGCGCTGCATGGTCACACCGGCGTGACGGGTATCAGCGGGCTGGCTGCTGGCGTACCGATCGTGGCGCTGATTGGCGATTCCCATGCTGCGCTGTACGGGCAGGGCATCAACCAAAGCAGTGCAATCAAGGCGACATACGGAACCGGCTCGTCGCTGATGACCACCATCAACACGCCACATCTTCACGCCGCCGGGCTCAGCACCACGATTGCCTGGCACGATGGCGAATTGCGCTACGCGCTGGAAGGCAACATTACGCATACCGGATCGGGTTTTGCCTGGATTGGGCAGATGCTGGGCGTCCCTTCTGTTACGCAACTGACCGAACTGGCGCTCAGCGCCGAATCGAATCAGGGCGTTTTCTTTGTTCCTGCCTTATCCGGGCTGGGTGCGCCCTATTGGGATGTGCAAGCACGCGGCTTGCTGTGTGGTTTATGCGACGCCACCACACCTGCCATCATCGCCCGTGCCGGGCTTGAAGCGATTGCCTATCAAATTGCTGACGTTTTTTTCGCTATGGAGCAGGTATCGCAGGCCGCGTTACCCGCTCTGCGCGTTGACGGTGGCGCGACGCAAAACCGCTGGCTGATGCAGTTTCAGGCCGACTTATTACAGCGCCCTCTGATTCGCAATCACAACGCGGAAGTATCTGCGCTGGGGGCGGCGTACTTGGGCGGCAAGATGCTGGGATGGTGGGAACACAACGAACAGATCGCCGCGCTACCGCGAGAGGTCGAAGTTATCGAACCGTCGGCGGTGAATCACGTCATTCTGGAGAGCTATCAACAGTGGCGCACGGCAGTGGCGCGTGCACGTCTGCGGCCTGCATCATGATTATTTTTAACAGTAAGAACCTATCCGATACGCAAGAAAGATAAGCAGCTCAATATCTTATAAATTAAAGAGGTGACTTTATTATGGCAACGTATAACTACCCTGAATTTGGTGCCGGTTTGTGGCATTTTGCGAATTATATCGACCGCTACGCGGTGGACGGCTACGGCCCGGCTTTGAGTACGATCGATCAGATCAAAGCAGCGAAAGAAGTCGGCGAACTTTCCTATGTCGATCTGCCTTATCCCTTCACGCCGGGCGTCACACTGAGCGAAGTGAAAGACGCGCTGAAGGATGCAGGGCTGAAAGCGATTGGCATCACGCCGGAAATTTACCTGCAAAAGTGGTCGCGTGGCGCTTTCACCAATCCCGATCCGGCCGCTCGGGCTGCGGCATTTGATCTGATGCACGAATCTGCTGGCATTGTGCGTGAACTGGGGGCGAATTACGTTAAAGTCTGGCCGGGACAGGATGGTTGGGATTATCCGTTCCAGGTTAGTCATAAAAACCTGTGGAAGCTGGCGGTTGATGGCATGCGCGATCTTGCAGGCGCTAACCCGGATGTGAAATTCGCCATCGAGTACAAACCGCGCGAGCCGCGCGTGAAAATGACCTGGGATTCCGCCGCGAGAACGCTGTTGGGGATTGAAGATATCGGGTTAGATAACGTTGGCGTGCTACTGGACTTCGGCCATGCACTGTATGGCGGCGAATCACCAGCGGATTCTGCCCAGTTGATTATCGATCGCGGTCGGCTATTCGGCATGGATGTGAATGACAATCTGCGCGGTTGGGATGATGATTTGGTAGTCGGCACCGTGCACATGACCGAGATTTTCGAGTTTTTCTACGTGCTGAAAATCAACAATTGGCAGGGCGTGTGGCAGCTCGATCAGTTCCCGTTCCGTGAGAATCACGTTGAGGCGGCGCAACTGTCCATTCGTTTCTTGAAGCATATCTATCGCGCGCTGGACAAACTGGATATTCCGGCGCTTCAGGCGGCACAGGAAGCGCAAAACCCGTTACAGGCTCAGCGGATTGTACAGGACGCGTTGCTGTCATCCATTAACGTTAACGAGTAGCTGCGGTAAGGTTCGTCAGGCTTGGAATAGGGGAATTATTCTGCGCCTGACGTTATCGTGACGCCATCTTCGCGGTACATCACACCCGGCGGCATAAACCGCCGGGTGATAAGTCTATTAGATCAGCGTCTCGGCGGTTAATCGATCGGTAATCAACACATCAACATAGTGGCCAGTTAATGCGCCGCGAATCGCCGCACTCTTCTCGACACCGCCTGCCAGTGCGACCACGCGCGGACACAGACGTAGCTGTGGTAACGCCATACCAATCACCGGATCTTCATCGTCTTGTAACACCGGTTCGCCTTCCGCGTTGTAGTAATGCAGGCATAAATCCCCCACGGCACCGCGTTCGGCCAACTGGTGCAGCATCGCTTCGTGATAATAGTTACCGGAATTTTTCAGTAATTGCGACGGCTCCAGCACGCCGATGCCCACGAGCGCCAGGCTCACTTCGCTAAATTTGTCGACCACGCTGGAAACCTCATCGCTGGTCACCAAACGGGCGCGATCTTCCACCGAACGTTCAATGCTCTGCGCGGGTAAGAGATAGGCCGGACAACTTAGCTGGTTGGCTAACGTTTGCGTCAGAATGGTCGCCTGCACATTGCCATTTGGCCCCACGCCGCCCAACAGTTGGATGACGCCCTGCGCTTTGACGCTTTGCGGGTGCAGGCTATCCACCATCGCCCGCAGTGTGCTACTCCAGGATGAGATGCCGACCAAATCGTCAGGACGGATGCTGGTTTGGACATAGTGCGCGGCCGCGGAACCAATTGCCTGCTTGATTTGTGCCAGCGTGGCGTTGTCGGCGACATCTACCACGATGGCCTGATCGATGCCGTAACGCTTTTGAATCGCGGATTCCAGCCCCATGAACATGTTCGGGGGTTGAATTACGCTGATTTTGACCACACCTTCTTTAACACAGCGCGTGATAGCGCGGGATACAAAAGACTGTGACAAATGGAGTGACGCGGCAATTTCTGCTTGTTTCATCCCTTCGCTATAATAGAGCGTAGCGATCTTGACCAATAATCGCTGTTCGTCCTGCTTTGACATGACTTTCCCCCTTGCTGGCATGCTGCTGTCATTTTTATTCAGCACAGAATAAATAACAAGCGCAGACGGCGGTGGCGTGCGGTTCTTATTTTCGGCTTTCGTACCGTGATAAGTGTGATGGCAAAGACGATGGCAAAAAATTGGACTGATACCATGATTTCCCTGTCTGTGCTGGACATGGTAATTTAATGGGGTTGGTCGCCAAAATTTGGCATAATTCATCCGGTTAATGGATATCACAGGAAGGAAAATGTGAAATATTTGCTGATTTTTTTACTCGTGCTAGCGATATTCATCATTTCTGTCACACTGGGTGCGCACAACGATCAGGTTGTGACATTTAACTATCTGCTGGCGCGGGGGGAGTATTCTATCTCCACACTGCTCGCCACGCTATTTGCTCTGGGCTTTGGCCTTGGCTGGGTTATTTGTGGTCTGTTTTATCTGCGTCAACGCATTGCGCTTGGCCGTGCACAACGTAAAATCAAGCGTCTGGAACAACAGCTTTCTACCTCCACCGAGGAGAATGTGGTGCCAGAGCAGACGGTCACCCACTAAGGAATTCTCTCTATGTTAGAACTGCTGTTTCTGTTGCTGCCCGTGGCCGCCGCTTATGGCTGGTACATGGGTCGCAGAAGTGCGCAGCAGGACAAAGAGCAGGAATCCAACCGCCTGTCCCGTGAGTATGTCACCGGGGTCAACTTTTTGTTGTCTAATCAGCAGGATAAGGCGGTGGAACTGTTCCTCGACATGCTCAAGGATGACAGCAACACCTTTGAAGCCCATCTTACACTCGGCAATTTGTTTCGTTCGCGTGGCGAAGTTGATCGTGCGATCCGCATCCATCAGGCGCTAACCGAAAGCGCATCATTAACGTTTGAACAACGCCTGTTGGCGGTGCAACAGTTGGGGCGCGACTATATGGCCGCGGGGTTGTATGACCGCGCCGAAGAGATTTTCAATCAGTTGGTGGATGAAGAAGATTTTCGACGCAGCGCCTTGCAGCAACTATTGCAAATCCATCAGGCAACCAGTGACTGGCAGACGGCAATCGATGTTGCGGAAAAACTGGTCAAGATGGGTAAAGATCAGCTCCGCGTGGACATCGCTCATTTTTACTGTGAGTTGGCACTACTGGCGATGGGCAGCGACGATTTGGATAAAGCGCTAACGCTCCTGAAGAAAGGGGCGACGGCGGACAATCAGTGCGCTCGTGCGTCTATCATGATGGGACGCATCTACATGGCGCAGCAGGATCATTCGCGCGCTGTGGAAGCGTTGCGACAGGTTCTCGATCAGGATAAAGAGCTGGTTAGTGAAACGCTGCCGATGCTACAGGAGTGCTATCAGCATTTAGATAAGCCTTTGGATTGGGCGAACTTCCTCAAACGCTGCGTAGAAGAAAATACCGGCGCAACGGCGGAATTGATGCTGGCCGACATCCTCGAAAAAGAAGAGGGTGCGGAGGTCGCACAGGCTTATATTAACCGACAGCTTCAACGTCACCCCACGATGCGCGTGTTCCATCGCCTGATGGATTTTCACCTGCATGAAGCGGAAGACGGACGAACAAAAGAAAATCTTCAGGGATTGCGTGACATGGTAGGCGAACAAATTCGCACCAAACCTCGCTACAGCTGCCGCAAATGCGGTTTCACGTCACAATCGCTCTATTGGCAATGTCCTTCCTGTCGTACCTGGGCCAGCGTGAAGCCGATCCGTGGACTAGACGGGCAATAATATCTCACGATATCAAGTTGATATTATTTTAATGCACTTTAGTTACAACATGCAAAGCGTTGTGTGTGATTTCCGTTTCAGCCAACGTCTTTAACGGCATTCGTCTTCAGGCCGCTGGGATTTCAGGGACGGGACATGTAGAATGCGGCGGGAATTTTAGCTTCGCAAAAGACTGGGTGACGAATGAAAAACGAGAATCTACAGCAAAAGAATCAAGCGGTATCATCCCCGATTGTTGTCGCGTTGGACTACGCTAGTCAGGATGCGGCGCTGTCGTTTGTTGACCGTATCGATCCGCAGGATTGCCGTTTGAAGGTAGGCAAAGAGATGTTTACCTTATTTGGCCCACAATTCGTACAGACGTTACAGCAGCGCGGCTTTGATGTGTTTCTCGATCTGAAATTCCACGATATTCCGAACACCGTCGCTCACGCCGTGGCGGCATCTGCCGATCTTGGCGTGTGGATGGTGAATGTTCACGCCAGCGGCGGTTCACGTATGATGACGGCAGCGAAAGAAGCGCTGGTGCCGTTTGGTAAAGATGCACCACTGTTGATTGCCGTAACGGTGTTGACCAGCATGGACGAAGAGGATTTACGCGGACTTGGCATTACCGTCAGTCCTGCTGAGCAGGCGGAAAGACTGGCTGTGCTAACGCATAACAGCGGGCTGGATGGCGTGGTGTGTTCTGCGCATGAAGCACAGCGGTTGAAGCAGGTATGTGGTCAGTCATTTAAGCTGGTCACGCCGGGGATTCGCCCCGCTGGCAGCGATGTTGGCGATCAACGCCGTATTATGACGCCCGTTCAGGCGCAGCAGGCGGGCGTGGATTATATGGTAATTGGGCGTCCGATCACCCAATCGGCCGATCCAGCGCGGACGCTACGTGATATTCGTGCGTCGCTGTTAAACGGTGCTTCATCATGAATCATGATAAAAACAGTCAACTGGTTTACTCCACAGAAACTGGGCGCATTACGCCGGAAGAAGAAAAAGTAGTTCGACCAAAAGGCGATGGCATCGTGCGTATCCAGCGTCAGACCAGTGGGCGCAAAGGCAAGGGGGTATGCCTGATTAATGGCCTCGATCTTGATGATGCGGCGTTGGATAAGCTGGCTGCTGAGTTGAAGAAAAAATGCGGCTGCGGCGGTTCAGTGAAAGAGGGCGTGATAGAAATTCAGGGAGATAAACGCGACCTGCTAAAACAACTTCTGGAAGCGAAGGGGATGAAGGTCAAGCTGGCTGGTGGCTAATCATTGTAGATATACTCTAAATAATTCGAGTTGCATGAAGGCGGCAAGAGAGGGAATCCCGATGAGCTTACTCAGGTAAGTGATTCGGGTGAGTGAGCGTAGCCAACATGCATGCAGCTTGAAGTATGACGAGTATAAAAAGCAGCAGGTTTACTCCCGTGAACCTGCTGCTATAAATTCGTTATTTACCGACCTGACGGCCAATCAGCCCGCCGATGGCAGCACCGCCCAGCGTTCCTAATGTTCCGCCATCCGTTAAGATAGCCCCACCAACCGCGCCAGCACCGGCACCAATTGCGGTATTACGGTCACGTTTCGACATGTTTGAACAACCTGCGAGCGTAACAGCGAGCGTAATTGCCAGAGCGGCTGTCGCAAAACGTTTGTTTAATTTCATTTTCTTCCCCTTTCTGCTCTTAGTCTCACGTTTCTTGTGAGGAAAATATCGAACAAAGTGATTTTTGCGGTATTAAATAAAGAAATGCAGCCTGTTACCGCCTGATGACAAGTATAATCATCGGAAAAAACGACGACAGGTAAAAAATCCTAATTCCCAGACACTACTTTAACGATAGCAATATTTGATAAGGTTGACTGTTTTTTGCGCAATTCTGTGGCGTGTCTCTTTCTTTTTTCCATAGCAGAACACCGCTAGGTCTTTAGCGATTTAGCCCATAGCGACGAATTCGTCAGGCCGCGAGAATGGTGTTATCGCGTCGATGGGAGGCTGATTATGTTAGAAACGCTAAAAAGACAGGTGTTGGAGGCCAATTTGGCCCTGCCGCAGCATAATTTGGTGACGTTTACTTGGGGAAACGTCAGCGCGGTAGATCGGCAGCGCGGCCTGATGGTGATCAAACCTTCCGGCGTGGAGTATTCGGCCATGACGCTGGAGGATATGGTCGTTGTTGAGCTGGAAAGTGGCAAAGTAGTGGAGGGGACGAAGAAGCCATCGTCAGATACCGATACTCACCGTGTGCTGTATCTGGAATTTGCTGATATCGGCGGTATTGTGCATACCCATTCCCGCCATGCCACGATATGGGCGCAGGCCGGTAAAGACATCCCCGCCTGGGGAACCACACACGCGGACTACTTTTATGGCCCCATTCCCTGTACGCGCCTGATGACGGACGAAGAAATCAACGGCCGCTATGAGTGGGATACGGGAACAGTGATCGTCGAAACTTTCCGCCAGCGCGGAATTTCTCCGGTGGATGTCCCCGCTGTATTGGTTAATTCGCATGGCCCCTTTGCGTGGGGGAAAGATGCCGATAACGCGGTGCATAATGCCGTGGTTCTGGAAGAACTTGCCTACATGGGGATTTTCTCGCGCCAGTTAACGCCTCAGTTGGGTGAGATGCAGCAAACGCTGTTGGATAAGCACTACTTGCGTAAGCACGGTAAGAACGCCTATTACGGACAATAAACCGCAGCGGTTCCTTCCTCATTATCTTTAAGTCATATAGCGCCGCCAATGCGGCGCTAGTGTCATTTGTGGTGCTTGATGACCTCGCTCCTGTACGACACAAGCTCCGTGCTAAATTCGTAAGGCTGGTGCCCAGAGATGGCGCGCCATAAAAAATCCCTCCACGCGGGAGGGATGGTAACGGATATGCCATTGATATTTAAGGTTGAGCGCCGTCTCGCAAGACAATCGGCGTTTCTTTTGCCGTTGGCTCATTGCTGTTGAGTGCACGACGAATGACGAAGAACGCAGAAACCAGCATCGTCACTGCCACCAGCATAAAGAACCCGCACAGCGCAGCGTTGATCTGATTACTGAAAACGATAGTTTCCATATCTTTAATCGATTTGGCTGGCGCGATCAGCGTGTTCTGTTCGATGCCTGCTGCGAAGCGTTTCGCCTGAGCCAGAAAACCGATACTCGGTTTTTCGTGGAAGATTTTTTGCCAGCCTGCCGTCATCGATGTAATAAACAGCCAGACGGTAGGGACGATCGTCACCCATGCATAGCGTTGTTTCTTCATCTTAAACAACACCACGGTGCCGAGAATCAGCGCCATTGATGCCAGCATTTGGTTACCGATACCGAACAGCGGCCAGAGTGTGTTGATACCGCCCAGCGGGTCAATTACGCCCTGATACACAAAGAACCCCCAACCGGAAACGGCAACGGTCGTACCGGCCAGATTCCCCAGCCAGGAATGGCTGTTCGCTAATCTCGGAATCGCAATACCGACCAGATCCTGCACCATGAAGCGACAGGCGCGTGTCCCGGCGTCAACCGCGGTCAAGATGAACAGCGCTTCAAACAGAATCGCGAAGTGATACCAGAATGCCATCATCGCCCGGCTGTTAAAGATTTCGGTGATGATATAGGCCATACCCACCGCAAAGGTCGGTGCGCCACCGGCACGGGAAAGAATAGAGGCTTCGCCGACGTCATTGGCAATCGCACTCAATTCCTGTGGGGTAATCACAAATCCCCAACTGTTAATGGCCAGCGAAGCGCTCTCAACCGTGGTGCCGATCAAGGCAGCAGGTGAGTTCATGGCGAAATAGATTCCCGGCTCGATAACCGAGGCACAAATCAGCGCCATGATAGCCACGAAGGATTCCATCAGCATCGCCCCATAGCCGATGAAGCGGATATGGCTTTCGCGTTCAATTAACTTAGGCGTGGTACCGCTGGAAACCAGGGCATGGAAGCCGGAAATCGCGCCGCAGGCGATGGTAATAAACAAGAAGGGGAACAGCGAGCCTGAGAAGACAGGGCCGCTGCCGTCAATAAAACGAGTGACGGCGGGCATTTTCATTTCTGGCATCGCGAACACGATACCAACGGCTAGCCCGATAATCACCCCAATTTTCAGGAAGGTAGAGAGATAATCACGCGGTGCTAGCAGCAGCCAGACCGGCAAAACAGAGGCGACGAAGCCGTAGATCACCAAAACCCAAGTGAGTGATGTACCCTTCAGCGTGAAGAATGGCCCCCAGTAGGGGTGTGCGGCGATGTTACCACCGTAGACAATCGCTAGCATCATCAGTACAAAGCCGATGATGGACACCTCAGCGATTTTGCCCGGACGTAAAAAGCGCATGTAAACGCCCATAAAGAGCGCGATAGGGATGGTGGCGGCAATGGTAAACAATCCCCATGGGCTTTCCGCCAGTGCTTTCACAACGACCAGCGCGAGTGCGGAAAGAATGATGATCATGACGCCCAACGCGCCGAGCATGGTGATGATGCCCGCAAACGTGCCCAGTTCCTGTTTTGCCATTTCACCCAGCGAACGGCCGTCTCGGCGGGTTGAGATAAATAACACCAGGAAATCCTGCACGGCACCAGCCAGCATTACGCCAACCAGAATCCAAATCGTACCGGGGAGAAACCCCATCTGTGCAGCGAGAATTGGCCCAACCAGCGGGCCGGCTCCGGCGATGGCGGCGAAGTGGTGACCGAACAGAACCCATTTATTAGTGGGGACGTAATCCAGACCGTCGTTATGACGTTCTGCTGGCGTTAACCGGCGATCGTCGAGTTCAAACACTTTCTTGGCGATAAATAAGCTGTAAAACCGATAGGCGATGCTGTAACACGATACGGCGGCGATAACCAACCATACCGCATTGACATGCTCACCGCGGCTCAGCGCCAGCGTGGCGAACGAAAAAGCGCCCGCCAGACCGACTAGCAGCCAGATCACAATGCTCTTTACGTTACTCATAACAACGGCTCCTTCGTTATTCAGAAAGGGTATAGCGCGAGTGTTAATGCAATTTAACAATAGTGGGTTTGTTGACGAAGAGAAGCGAATGGATGAGAAAATGTGAGCGAACGTGAATTTCTGTAAAGAAACTTAAAGGCTAAACAATAGTTAACGTGCGGATACAGTAAATAATTGCGGTAAAAACAAGACGGCCCTGCCGGGAAAATTCAGAGGAGGCAGGGCCGAGGCGCTTAAGGCAGGACGTTTCCGGCAGCGCGGTAAATCTCGTACCACTCTTCGCGGCTGAGTGACAAGTTTGATGCCGCTGCGATATCACGGATACGTTCCGGACTCATGGTGCCGATAATCACCTGCATGGCGGCGGGGTGACGCAGAATCCATGCGGTGGCGATCGCCGTGTTGGTGACGTTATGGTGCTCGGCGATGTGATCAATCGTCGCGTTTAGCTTGGGGAATTTCTCATTATCGAGAAAAACGCCCTCAAAGAAGCCGTATTGGAAAGGCGACCAGGCTTGAATCGTCATCGAATTTAGGCGGCTGTACTCCAGAATCGCCCCGTCGTGATTCACCGATGCGGGGTTCGTCATATTGACGTTAAAACCCGCATCAATCATGCCCGTGTGCATAATGCTGAACTGTAATTGGTTGGCGATAAGCGGTTGATGCACGGATTTCTTCAACAGCTCAATTTGCAACGGATTCTGATTACTGACGCCGAAATGGCGCACCTTTCCGCTGCGTTCCAGTTCATCGAATGCTGCCGCGACTTCGTCGGGTTCAAACAGCGTGTCCGGGCGGTGCAGCAGCAGCGCATCAAGATAGTCGGTTTTTAAGCGTTGCAGGCTACCTTCAACGGACGCAATGATGTGCGCTTTGGAAAAATCAAAAAAGCCCGTGCGGATGCCACACTTGGATTGCAGAAACAGTGATTCACGGCGGATGGACGTCTTCTGTAAACCGGCGGCGAAAATCTCTTCCGACAAACCTGAGCCATAGATATCGGCGTGATCGAAGAAATCGATGCCTGCTTCAACGGAAGCATTGAGGATGTCAGCCGCTTCATCCGTGCTTTTCTTCGCCATTCGCATACAGCCCAACGCAATGTTGGAAGCCTGTATCGCGGATGTGCCGATTGTCATTTTCTTCATCGGGAACACTCCTGTTAGTAGGGTTGTACGTCTGTCGTTGATCAACGATGTCGCTAATCAACTATATGGCGGAATAAACGATGATGACGCGCGGGTCAGTTCGCTGTGAACGCCCGCGCGGAGATACTGTCCGCCGAGATGACTCGGCGGTATGGCGATTATGCGGCAGGTTTTGCCACGATGCTGCGGGTTTCCAGACGGACTTCAGCGATGAGGACGTCCAGCGTATCCCCCTGACGATAAACCACGTCGCCTTTCACCGAGAGGGTGCCCATTTCCTGGCTACACACCAACTCATCACGCACGGCATGGATAAAGGAGGACGGGATAAACGCCACTGCGCCGTTATCCAGCAGCCGAACGCGCAGGCCGCCGCGCGTGACATCAATGATTTCCGCGTTGAAGCGACTATCCGTGCCGGCTTTATCTTTGAGGTAGCGGGCGTACAGCCAGTCGCCGACATCGCGCTCAGCCATGCGGTTAAGGCGACGGCGTTCGGCCAGTTGTACCGTGACGTCATCCTGCGGTTTTTCCGCAGCCTGTCCGGTGATAACCGCTTTCAGCAAACGGTGGTTCACCATATCGCCGTATTTACGGATCGGGGATGTCCAGGTTGCATAGGCTTCCAGCCCCAGACCAAAGTGTGGCCCTGGCGTGGTGCTCACTTCCGCGAAAGACTGGAAGCGACGGATACGGCTATCCAGGAACTGTGTCGGTTGGGCATCCAGTTCGCGGCGCAGCGTACAGAAACCTTCCAGTGTCAGCAACGTCTGTGCATCGGCCTGAACACCATGCGTATCCAGTACCGCAACCGCTTGTTCAACCGAAGCAGGATCGAACCCGTTATGCACGTTATAGATGCCGAAACCCAGCTTATCGCGCAGCACAATCGCCGCACAGACATTGGCGGCAATCATGGATTCTTCAACGATACGGTTGGCGATGCGGCGGTGTTCAACCACGATATCCAACACGTCGCCTTTTTCACCCAGCAGGAAACGATAATCCGGGCGATCTTTAAACACCAGAGCATGCGTGGTGCGCCATTCGCTGCGTGCCAGGCAGAGGCGGTGCAGCAAACGGATTTGTTCGGCAATCGCGTCGTTCTGTGGCTGCCATTCGCCTTGATTTTCCAACCAGTCAGAGACGTTGTCATACGCTAATTTGGCTTTGGATTCGATCGAGGCGGCAAAGAAGTGGATATCGTCACCCAGCGCACCGTCGGCAGCAATCGTCACGCGGCAGGCGAGGACAGGGCGACGTTCGTTCGGGTGTAGGGAACAGATATCGTCTGACAGCGCGCGCGGCAGCATCGGGATGTTGAAGCCGGGCAAATAGTTGGTAAAGGCGCGCTGGCGCGCAATGTTGTCCAACTCGCTGCCTGCATCTACATACGCGGTTGGATCGGCGATGGCGATCGTTAATTGCAGTGAACCATCACCGTTGTCCTGCACATACAGAGCATCGTCCATATCTTCAGTGCTGGCGCTGTCGATGGTGACAAAGTTCAGTGCCGTCAGATCTTCACGGACGAGCTCGTCGTCATGGCGTTCAGTGGTTTCAACTTCCGGAGCAGAACGCTCCAGATTGTGGCGTGACAACGTCACCCACCACGGCACCAGCGGATCGTCGCCTGTGGTGATGTACTGCGTCAGCTCGGCATGGAAGCCACGGTCGCCTTTCAATGGATGACGACGCATTTCGGCTACCGCCCAATCACCTTCCTGAAAATCGTGCGTCACAGTGTGTGCGGCGCGGCAAGGAATTGCCTCTTTCAGTAACGGGTGGTCAGGTGTGATTGATAAGCGATCGTCTTTTTTGTGGATGCGCCCAACAAACCGGGTAAGGAAAGGTTCGATCAGCGTTTCTGGCTCGACAATTTCCCGATCTTTTTCCGTATGCAGGGTGGCGGTAATCCGGTCGCCGTGCATCACTTTTTTCATGTGTGGAGGGGGAATGAAATAGCTTTTTTGCCCGTCAGCTTCAAGAAAGCCATATCCCTTATCGGTCCCTTTGACGACACCTTCAACACGCGGTGTCTGAGAGTGAAGTTGCTGTTTTAGCTGTGCAAGCAGCGGATTATCTTGAAACATAGCGTCCAGAAATACGATTGTGAGTGGCTTAATGAGCAGTTCACAGTTTTACTCGAATCAGGTGCTGGCGGCAAGAATAATCGGGGATAGCGCGGCCGGATAACGGTAGCAAGAGGGCGAATAAACTCGAATAAAGTCAATGCTGATTGGCGCGAATCCCCTGTCGCGTGCGCTATTGGTTTTGCAACACGACAGGGGGGAGGTTTACGCTATGACATAGACCCCTAATGAAGAGAGGCTTAAGCGATACGCAGCAGAGACTCCGCTTGCGTACCGAGTCGAACGCTAACCGGCACCGATTTAGAGGTCGGCGTATGCGTTTCATCGCCAAAACTGGACAGCGGCACCAGCGGGTTGGTTTCTGGGTAATAGGCTGCCAGATTACCGCGCGGAATATTGTAGCTCACCAGCTTGAAGCCGTTGACGATGCGGGTAATACCATCGTTCCACAGCGTTTCGATATCGACCCGATCGCCATCTTCCAGCCCTAACGCGGCAATGTCATCCGGGTGCATGAACAGCACTTCCCGCTGACCATAAACGCCGCGATAGCGGTCATCCAGACCATAAATCGTGGTGTTGTACTGATCGTGTGAACGCAGGGTTTGCAGCGTAAAGGGCACGTCGCTGCCTTGTAGCTGCGGGAACAGCGTATCGGGCAGCGCGGCATGGCCGAATTGCGCTTTTCCGTTGAGGGTGTTAAACCGCAGTTCGGCGGCTGCATTACCGAGATAAAACCCACCCGGCAGGTCGCAGTTGGCGTTGAAATCGGTAAAGCCAGGAATGGTGGCGGCAATATGGTCGCGGATGCGTGAATAATCGTCTGCCAGCGCCAGCCAGTCGAGCTTTTCACTGCCGAGAACCGCATCGGCAATACCGCAAACAATCGCCGTTTCCGAGCGCTGTAACGGCGAAAGCGGTTGTCCGACACCCTGTGAGGCGTGCACCATACTGAAGGAGTCCTCGACGGTAATAAACTGTGCACCGCTGGCTTGCATATCAAGATCGGTGCGGCCGAGCGTTGGCAAAATCAGTGCATCAACCTTGCCGGTTACCAGATGACTGCGGTTGAGCTTGGTGCTGATATGCACGGTCAGATCGCAGCGGCTCAGCGCTTCTTCGGTGCGTGCCGAATCCGGTGCGGCGGCGGCGAGGTTACCGCCCAGTGCGATCAGCACTTTTATCTCATCGCGCAACATGGCTTCCAGCGCCTCTACCGTGTTGTGGCCTGCGGCGTAAGGCGGGGTGAAGTCATAATGCGCTGCAAGACGATCGAGAAACGCAGCGGTCGGCTTCTCATCGATCCCCATGGTGCGGTTACCCTGCACATTACTATGACCGCGTACCGGACACAGCCCCGCGCCCGGTTTCCCCAACTGCCCAAACAGCAGTTGCAGGTTTACGATTTCGCGCACGGTGGCAACGGAATGCTTGTGTTGGGTAATGCCCATCGCCCAGGTGCAGATCACGCGCGGTGACTGCTGATAAATCGCCGCCACATAACGCAACTGTGCTTCACTCAGCCCTGACTGCTGTTCGATCTTCTGCCAGCTTGTCGCATCGACAGACGCCAGATACTCGTCGACCTGTTGGGTATGCGTGGACAGGAAATCCTGATCGAATAACCCCGATTCTCCGTCAGACAGACGCTGACGATGCGTTTCCAGCAGCGCTTTTACCATGCCGCGCACGGCAGCCATATCACCGCCCAGATTAGGTTGCAGGTAGGTTTCGCTGATGGTGCCGGACAGCGGTGTGAGCAGCTCCAGCGGGTTCTGTGGATTGGCAAAACGTTCCAGACCGCGCTCACGCAGCGTATTGAAGGAGACGATGTGGGCACCGCGATCGGCGGCGTGACGCAGGCTGTGCAGCATACGCGGATGATTAGTGCCGGGGTTCTGGCCGAAAACAAAAATCGCATCGGCGTGTTCGAAATCATCTAGTCGGATAGTCCCCTTGCCGACGCCGATACTCTGTTTCAGGCCAATTCCGCTGGCTTCATGGCACATATTCGAGCAGTCGGGGAAATTGTTAGTACCGAGCATGCGGCCAAAAAGTTGATACAGATAAGACGCTTCATTACTGGCACGGCCGGACGTATAAAGCTCCACCTGATTAGGGTGTGCCATATTACTGATGTGATGAGCGATCAGCGCAAAAGCCGCGTCCCAATCGATGGGAACATAGCGATCGCTAGCGCGGTCGTAGCGCATTGGGTGGGTTAAGCGCCCCTGATACTCAAGGAAATAGTCACTTTGCTGGCGTAGCGTTGTAACGCTGTGGGCGGCGAAAAAATCCAGATCGACCGCTTTGCGCGTCGCTTCCCAACTCACCGCTTTGGCGCCGTTTTCACAGAAGCTGAACGTGCTGCTGTTGTCATCACCCCAGGCACAGCCCGGGCAGTCAAATCCTTTCGATTTATTGACCCGCAACAAATTTCGGATATTTTTCAGCGCTTGCTTGCTGTCGAGGACAAAACGCGTGGTGGCTTCCAACGAGCCCCAGCCGCCAGCCGCGTTGCGGTATGGCTTGATGGATGGTTTGAATTTCATGACATATTCCGCAGGTGATAATGTTTTTTTTATGTGAACAAAACTTTAAATATTTGCTCTTGGTTTGAAGTTTAGGTGCCGTCGGCGATCGCGTCTAATCAAATGCGGCTATGGTGGGATAGAGGCTATTTATCGGTATACTTGTCGCTTACCCACTACAGAGTCTGACGATGGATATCAAGCAACTGCAATACCTGTGCAATTTGGAAAAGGAGCGCCATTTTGGTCGGGCAGCGGAAGCCAGTTTTGTCAGCCAGCCAACGCTCTCTATGCGGTTGAAAAATCTGGAGCGGGAGCTGGATCTGGCGTTAATCAATCGGGGTAACAATTTTGAAGGCTTTACGGCCGAAGGTGAGCGCGTGCTGGCTTGGGCGCGGGAGATCGTCTCGGTTTATCAGGGATTAAAACTAGAAGTCGCGTCGCTGAAACGTGGCGTAAGCGGGGTATTACGCATCGGTGCGGTGCCGCAAAGCAGTATCGCGCTATCGAGTCTGCTGGCGGCAGTGAATAAGGAATACCCACAGTTGGATTTCCAGATCTCGCTGTTCAGCGCGGACCAACTGTTGGAGGCGCTGAATGCGCATTCGGTAGATGTCGGCATCGGCTTTTTTGAATTTTCGACGTTACAGGAACTGCACTTTCAGGCGTCGCCGCTGACGGAGCAGGGCGTTGACCTGTTGTTCCATCCACACCATTTTTCACAGTTGGTGGGGGATGCGCCGCTGGCACTCGATGCGCTTTCCGAGGTGCCACTCTGTCTGGCGGAAGCCAGCCGCTATTTTCGCCGCTATCTGGATAGCCATTTTCGTGAAGCCGGTGTCTCACCGTGGGTCAAAGTAGAAAGCGCTTCCGTCCTGCAACTGATCCAAAGCGCCTATGTTGGGCTTGGCTGCGGTATTGTGCCCCACGGCAGCCTGATCCCAGAGATGACGCCCGCGCTAACGCTACGGCCGCTGCAATTTCCCCCGATGCGCCGCCAGCCTGCCGTCGTTATCGCGCAGGCTGGCAGAGCGACGCCGCTGGCGCAGAATTTCTTTGACGTCGCACAGCAGTGGTTGCAGGCTCAGTCATAGAGGCTTTTATCCTGTACTGGGGCAACCGATTTGCTGGCGCGAAGCCGCCTGACGGACTGGCGAATTACCAACGTACCGTTTAGCAGCAGGTTGCCAACGGGGGCGTCGGGGCGAATCAGACGATATTGCAACAGTTTGACGGCCTCTTCGCCCAGCGCCTCTCGCGGCACATGTACCGATGTTAGCGGCACATCGTGAATGGCCGACAGATTGAACCCATCCATACTCATCACCGAGACATCCTGCGGTACGCGTAATCCGGCCTTGTTCAGCGCGTTCACCGCCCCAACCGCGATAAAATCACCGCCTGCCAGAATCGCCGTCGGCCATTTATCCTGCGGACAGCGGGCTAAAAAATTGGTCATCGCGTGTTCTGCATCCGCCGTGCTGAAATTATCTAACGCCAGCAAATGTTCCTCTGAGGAGAAAGGCAGATTATGGTGCTGGTAAGCATCGCGGATGCCGTCGAGGCGTAGTTCCATTGTGTAACGGCGCAGGCACAATAGCGTCAATACGGCATGGTGACCCTGTTCAAAGAGATAGTGGGCTGAGAACTCGCCAATGAGCCGATGCGCGGGGGCGACGCCCGGTAACCTCATCTTACGATCGATGCAGTTAATCAATATGCAGGGCTTCCCGCTGTCCGCCGCCAGCGCGTGAATATAGGGATCGTCGATACCAATAAGCAGGGCGGCCTCCGTGGCCCGATCGCGCATTTTGTCTAAAAACAGCGCCGCATCACTGTCATTTTCCTCCAGCCCACAGTATCGCACGCGCACATCGTGTGGTTTCAGGGCATCAATGATGCTCTGCACCACCTTGTGATAGAAGATGTCGGACCGAATATCAAAAGCACGTGGTGGGGCGAAGATAGTTAGCCCGTTCAAGAGCAGGCGACCATTGGCGAGATCGGTCAGAACCCCGCACTGTCTGGCACAGTTGAGAATGTCCGCTTTAGCGTTCTCGCTGGTATTGGACTGACCAGACAGCACGCGCGAAACGGTACTGATCGAGTAGCCCGTCTGCTGCGCGATTTCACGTATTTTTAGGTTTCCTTTCATTTTGTGATCCCGTTCACCTTTGGAAATGACAAAGTTTTCATAGCCAGATATTTCCTGTTTTCAGGCGATATAAACAGGTTTTGTTTGCATTTTGACCATAGCATGAAAATGTTTTCAAAAAAGTGAGTGTTTCACGATTTTCAATTGCTCTACTCTCGATTTGGTAAACCAATTTCAATGACTATATGTAATAAAATGGATTTTAAATTAATAAATACAATGAGATAAAAATGGTTCGATTGTCCGATAGGCTATAAATAAAAAAATGCCGTTGAGATATCAGACCAATGTAACCCTACTGTCCTGTAAAGGAGTCACCATGAGTCTCGACATCAATTCGTCCCCCATCGCTAGCAAAGGTAAACGAACATTCAGAAATCTTCGCTGGTGGGTGCTGAGCCTGTTTTTGCTCGGCGTTACCGTTAACTACATCACGCGTAATTCGCTCGGCATTCTGGCACCTGAACTGAAAACCAGTATGGGCATCACCACCGAACAATATTCCTGGATTGTGGGTGCATTCCAACTGGCATACACCATTTTTCAGCCAATTTGTGGCTGGCTGATCGATGTCATCGGTCTGAAAATGGGCTTTATGATTTGTGCGGTGATATGGGCACTGATGTGCATCTTCCACGCGGGAGCGGGAAGCTGGTTGCACCTTGCTATTCTGCGTTTCTTTATGGGAGCGTCAGAAGCCGCCGCAACACCGGCGAACGCCAAAACGCTGGGCGAATGGTTCCCTAAGAAGGAGCGACCGATTGCGGCAGGCTGGGCCGGTGTCGGTTTTTCCATCGGTGCGATGCTGGCACCGCCGATTATCGTCGTCGCACATGCCTATCTGGGCTGGCAGGGCGCGTTTATGTTCACGGGTGCACTGGCGCTGATGTGGGTGGTGTTGTGGTGGCTGTTCTACCATAACCCGGAAGATCACCCTAATTTAAGCCGTGAGGAGTTGGATTTCATCCGTCAGGACAATGAGGCTCCCCCGGTCAAACTGCCTTTCTTCACTGCACTGAAAACCGTTTCAAAAAACAAACGCTTTTACGGTATCGCCATTCCGGCCTTTATGGCAGAACCCGCGTGGGCTGTGCTCAGCTTTTGGGTGCCGCTCTATCTGGCGAATGAACGCGGTATGGACCTGAAACAGATCGCGATGTTCGCATGGTTACCGTTTCTTGCCGCCGATCTGGGCAGCATAGCCAGTGGCTACCTCACTCGGCTCTACACCCGCTGGTTTGGCTGCTCGCGCGTCAACTCGATTGTTGCCAGTTCGGTAACGGGCGCGTTTCTCATGCTGTCGCTGGCGCTGGTCGCCATCAGTAAAGATCCGTGGGTGGCGATTCTGCTGATTTCCATCGGTGGATTCGGCCATCAGGTGATTTCCTGCATGTTGAGCGCACTGGTCGTGGAATCGTTCGATAAAGGGCAGATGGCAACCGTGAACGGGATGCGCGGTTCGTTTGCGTGGATTGCCAGCTTTCTGTTCTCGTTGTTGATTGGCGTCACCGCCGACAAGATTGGCTTTAACCCACTGTTTGTGGCGATGGGCTTCTTCGATCTGATCGGTGCCATCTTCCTTATCGCGTTTATTGCTGAACGCCGTGGAAAAACGCGTTCACAGGCATAACGGTTTATGCCGATCGTTTAAGACGCGAGATACACGGAGCGACCACGGGTGAGGATTCCTTACGAGAACTTCATCCCCGTGTTTCTCCTAAAAATGGGCTTAAGTGACCTGGATTAAGCGTAACGGCTGGTTTATTTTTTCCTGAAAAGGACGCTGTATGAAAACGTTGAAAAATTGGGTGTTTCGTCATCAGAGTGCCGATCACGTTGAACTGCTGGTGGACGACCGACATGTTTTTCGCCTCTATGTACTGGAACCGATGCTGGCGCGCGTGCTGATTAAGCAGAATGGTGCACTGAAGCTGAATCGCACCTGGAGCATCGCGCCGCAGCAGGATGTTCCCTGGGAGGGGCGCAACCGTGAAAGTAGCGAAGGCTTCAGCCTGCCGGGGTTTTCACTGGAACCGTTGGATGACGGACTGCGTATCAGTACCGCGCGGATGCGCATTACGATCAACCAGCCGTTGTGGCTGGCGTGGGAATATCGCGATGAGCAGGGCGAGTGGCAGCCGTTTGCCGCCGATAGACCGACTAGCGCTTACCTGCTGAACCCACACGGTGACGGCGTGGCGCACTATCAGCGTCGTTTCCCGACGGAGCGCTATTATGGTCTGGGTGAGAAAGCAGGCGATCTCGAACGCACGGGACGCCGGTTTGAGTTCCGTAATCTGGACGCGATGGGCTATAACGCGGCGAGTACCGATCCGCTGTACAAGCATGTTCCGTTTACCATTACCCGACGTGACGAGGTCAGCTTTGGTCTGTTCTACGATAACCTGAGCACCACCTGGCTCGATCTCGGTAATGAGATCGATAACTATCATCTGGCGTATCGACGCTATCAGGCGGAAGCGGGCGATCTTGATTATTACCTGTTTATCGGGCCGCGCGTGCTGGACGTGACGAAAGCCTTCGTGCGGCTGACGGGTAAAACGCTCTTTGGGCCAAAATGGAGCTTGGGCTACAGCGGTTCCACGATGCATTACACCGATGCACCTGATGCACAGCAGCAGTTGATGAAATTTATTGCGCTGTGCCGTGAACACCATATTCCGTGTGATTCGTTTCAGCTCTCGTCGGGCTACACGTCGATTAACAATAAGCGCTATGTATTTAACTGGAATTACGACAAAGTTCCCCAGCCGGAAGTGATGTCGCAGGCCTTCCATGATGCAGGCCTCAAGCTGGCAGCCAATATCAAACCTTGTTTACTGCAAGATCACCCGAAATACGATGAGGTATCGGCGCAGGGGCTGTTTATTCGGGATTCCGAATCCGATGTGCCGGAGCGCTCTAGCTTTTGGGACGATGAAGGTTCTCACCTTGATTTCACCAACCCGGCAACGGTGGCGTGGTGGCAGGAGAACGTCACCCGGCAGTTGCTGGAGAAAGGCATCGGCTCGACGTGGAATGACAACAACGAATATGAAGTCTGGGATGGCGAAGCCCGCTGTCACGGATTTGGCGAAACGATGGCGATTAAAAATATTCGTCCGTTGATGCCGCTGTTGATGATGCGTGCCTCGCTGGAGGCACAGCAGCGCTTCTCTCCGACGCTGCGTCCTTATCTGATCTCCCGTTCCGGCTGTGCGGGAATGCAGCGCTACGTGCAGACCTGGAGCGGTGATAACCGCACCAACTGGCAGACGCTACGCTACAACACGCGGATGGGTGTTGGGATGAGCCTGTCTGGTCTGTTTAATGTCGGGCATGACGTCGGCGGTTTTTCTGGGGACAAACCGGATGCCGAGCTTTTTGTGCGCTGGGCACAAAACGGGGTGATGCACCCGCGTTTCACCATCCATTCCTGGAATGACGACCAGACGGTGAACGAGCCGTGGATGTATCCCTCGGTAACGGTGGCAATACGCAGCGCGATTGAACTTCGCTATCGCCTTCTGCCGTATTTTTATACGTTGCTCTGGCAAGCCAGTGCGGACGACGAACCGATGCTGCGACCGACGTTCCTCGATCACGAACAGGATCGCGCAACGCTCGAGGAAACTGACGATTTCATGCTGGGACGGAACATTCTGGTCGCCAGTGTGGTTGAGCCGGAGCAGCGTCAGCGGACGGTATACCTGCCTGCGAATACCTCGGGCTGGTACGATTTTTATTCCGGACAATGGTTCAGCGGCGGACAGACGATAGTGTTAGATGCGCCGCTAGAACGCCTGCCGCTGATGGTCCGTGCGGGCGCGATGATCCCGCTGTCGGGGCGAACAGCGTATGTCAGCCAACATGAAGACGAACAGCGTGAATTCCTGCTCTTTCCGCCTACCGCTGGCGGCACGGACTCTGGACTGCTGTTTGAAGATGACGGGGAAACGTGGCAATGGCGTGAAGGAAACGCGCTGTGGTTACGCTGGGAAATCCGCGCGAATAGCCAGCGGATTGACATCACGTTCACATCAGAAGGACGGTATCAGCCAGCCTGGAAGCACGCGACGCTGCGCTTGCCTGCGGGCGAGCAGCGCCAGTTGTACATTAACGGCGTTCGCACAGATACCTATCACCACCAATAGTCACTTTTTTCATTTCCTGTTGCGCCCCGGTCTGATTGTTTACCGGGGCGTTTTTTTGTTATGCAGAATATGAATAATATCCGATTGGTTATTGTCGGGATAAAAAGATGTTAATGAAGTGAACGGGATATTAAATATAAAAAAGAGTTGTGCGAATACCCTTAATAACAGCGGAACTACACAATAGTTTAAATAGTAAAAAAACGTTTTATAACAGTTAAAAAAATAGATACTTGGTAAGTAATAAGTTCGCGAATTATCAGCCAAAAAAATTAATAAAAGCAAACATGGCGGCTTCTGATTCATCCGCGAACAGAGTTTTTATTTTAAGTGGAGTATTCACTATGAAGAATAGTCACCATGATTTATTTGCCGCTTTTACTCTCCCCAACGGCGCTACGCTGAAAAATCGGGTGCTGATGGCCCCGATGACTACCTGTAGTGGGTTTTACGATGGGAGCGTAACCAAAGAACTGGTGGAATATTATCAGGCCAGAGCAGGCAGTATCGGCACCGTGATTGTGGAGTGCTGTTTTATTGATGATAAAGGGTTGGCCTTTCCCGGTGCGATAGGGATCGACAACGATGACAAAATTGCCGGGTTGGCCAAGATTGCGACGGCGATTAAAGAAAAAGGTTCGACGGCGATCCTGCAAATTTATCACGGTGGCCGTATGGTCGAACCGCGTTTTATCGGCGGTGCGACGCCCGTTGCTCCTAGCGCTATCGCGGCACCGCGAGCGGGTGCCATCGTTCCTGTGGCTCTGTCAGGCGATGAAGTCGAAGCCATGATCGAAAAGTTTGGCGCTGCCGTTCATCGCGCTATTCAGGCGGGTTTTGATGGCGTGGAAATTCACGGCGCGAATACCTACCTGATCCAACAATTTTATTCTCCCCACTCTAATCAGCGCTCGGATCAATGGGGCGGTAGTCGTGACAAACGTGCGGCGTTTCCGCTTGCCGTTCTGGATATCGCCCATGAGGTTGCCGGTAAATACGCCGATCCGTCATTTATCATCGGCTATCGCTTCTCACCAGAAGAAATCGAAGAGCCGGGCATTCATTTTGATGATTCGCTCTATTTGCTGGAAAAGCTGGCAGCGCGCGGACTGGATTATGTTCACTTCTCGATGGGAAATATCCTGCGTTCATCGATTATCGAGACAAACGATCCGACGCCGCTGATTAAAAAATATGTTGCCCGCCGTTCTGCGACATTAGCGGCTATTCCGGTTATTGGCGTAGGGGATATCGTCAATCAGGCCGATGCTGACGCGGCGTTAGAAAATGGTTATGACCTGATTGCCGTTGGCAGAGCCTGTATTGCTTACCCGGATTGGACGGATTGCATTGCCCAACAGAAAAAACTCGATCTTTATATTGCCAGTGACAAACGTGAAGCATTAACGATCCCCGAACCGCTGTGGCGTTTTTCATTAGTTGAAGCCATGATTCGGGACGTGAATTTAACCGGTAAGAAATTTAAATCCGGGGTGTATCAGGAAAACGTTCAGGACGAATGTGGCGAACTGCACATTACCGTCCATTTCGAGCAAAATCGGGTTGCCGATATTGCGCTGGATAATAGCGAGATTGATGATTCGCTGAAAATCAGTTTTGAAATTATCCGTGAACGTATTCTGGATACCAATAGCCCACACGTTGACGCCGTAACCGGCGCAACGGCGCAGAGTGAAGCGATTAAAAAGGCCGTCACCAAGGCGATGGTGAAATCGAGCAAAGACGCCATCATTGCCGATGGCGGTAACCCAGATGCACGTCGAGAAGCGGATGTGGTGGTGATTGGTAGCGGTGGCGCGGGGCTGGCGGCAGCGATTCAGGCCAGCGAAGAGGGTGCTCGCGTTATTGTGATTGAAAAGATGCCGGTCATCGGCGGCAATACCATCAAGGCCTCTGCCGGTATGAATGCGGCGGGAACCGTCTTCCAGCAAAACAGAGGCATCGAAGATAGCCAGGCGCTGTTCTATAACGAAACCTTGAAAAGTGGAAAGCAGAAGAACAACCAGATGCTGGTGCAATATTTCGTCGAACACGCCTCTGATGCGATTAACTGGCTGGCACAGCACGATATCGAACTGAGCAACATCACGACGACGGGCGGCATGAGCGTGGACAGAACGCATCGGCCTGCCAACGGCGCAGCGGTGGGTGGCTATCTGGTCAGCGGACTGATTAAAAATCTCAATAAGCACAATATTGAGGTGCTGCTGGAAACGTCGGTGACGGAGATTGTGCAAGAGAAGGGCAAAGTGACTGCCGTGAAAGTCGTTAATGACGAACAGGAAGAAAGCCTGATTGCGACAAAAGCGGTGATTGTTGCCACGGGTGGCTTCAGCGCGAATCAGGTGATGGTGGAGTCGTACCGTCCAGACCTGAAAGGTTTTGTCACGACCAACCACAAAGGCGCGACGGGCGGCGGGATTCGTCTGTTGGAACAGATTGGTGCGGGTACGGTGGACATGGGGGAAATTCAAACCCATCCAACGGTTGAGCAGACAACCTCTTACTTGATCTCCGAATCTATTCGTGGCGGTGGCGCTATTTTGGTGTCACAGCGCGGGGAACGCTTCTTCAACGAGATGGAAACACGCGATAATGTCTCGTCAGCTATCGTCAATTTGCCAGAGGAATACGCGTATATCCTGTTCGACGAACAGGTAAGAAATCACAACCGGGCAGTTGAAGAATATGTCGCTCAAGGACTGACCGTCAGCGCAGTCAGCTTAACTGAACTGGCCGAGAAACTTGATATGCCGCAGGCGGCTCTGCAAGCTACGTTTGAACGTTACAATACCTTCATTGCCGACAAACATGATGAGGACTTCGGTCGTTCAACGGGCATGCGCGATCCGCTGAATCAAGCACCTTACTACGCGATTAAAGTCGCGCCAGGCGTGCACCATACGATGGGCGGTGTGACGATTAACGCGAAAGCGGAAGTGTTGAACCGTCACAAAGAGACGATCTCTGGCGCTTATGCGGCCGGGGAAGTGGTAGGTGGGATCCACGGCGCGAACCGCATTGGGGGTAACGCCGTGGCGGATATCATTATCTTCGGCATTCAGGCGGGGATTCAGGCTGCGGCGTATGCGCGTGCACCGCGCCATTCCGGTTTTTTGCCTGCCAAGGCGCGTAAAGCAAAGTTTGTGAAATCTACGGATAGCATCGCTGAAAAACAGTCGGCGATGATGGAGTAGTGTGGCTATCGGCGGGCGTCTGAAAGGGCGCTCGCCATGTCCCGACTGTTTCCGCTCTGCGCCAAAATCCATTCATGGGAACTTCCTGATGCCCCCTGTCGATAACGCTTACGTCTATTCTGTACATCTGATGGGCAGTCCCATTCTGCTTAAACTGTTTACCCATGATGAAACCGCCGTCAGACAGGTTTTCCAGCGCATCAAACAGCTCGAAGATTTGCTCACCGTTAATCGGGCTCAGTCGGAAGTGATGAGCATCAACCACGCAGCGGGAAAAGCATTCGTTTCGGTCAGTCCGCTGGTCTTTGCGCTGATTAAGCGCGCTAAAGCGGTAAGCCTGATTGAAAATAGTTGTTTTAACGTGGCGATCGGCCCCGTCGTCAAACTATGGAAAATCGGCTTTAGCGGCAACGCGGTGCCGGACCAGGAATCGATACAGCAGGCGCTGGCATTAACACGCCCTGAACGCATTATTCTCAGAGAGCAAGACTGCGGCGTGTTATTAAAAAATGCAGGAATGGAAATCGATCTGGGTGCCATTGCGAAGGGCTACATTGCCGATATCGTCAGGGACGTGCTGAATCAACACGCTATTCAGGATGCACTGATCAATCTGGGCGGTAACGTGCTGGCTATCGGCAGCGCGTTGACGGATGAACATGGGCTATGGAGTGTGGGATTGCAGAAACCGTTTGCGGACCGCGATAGCTTGCTCGGTGTGATTAAGGTGAAGAATCAATCCGTGGTGACGTCCGGCGTTTATGAGCGTTTTTTTACCGTGGGTGATCGTATCTATCATCATATTCTCGATCCCCTGACGGGTTACCCGCTAGATAATGAGCTGCACAGTGTGACGATTATCTCGAACGATTCCCTCGACGGTGATATCTACACCACTTTACTCTACGGCATGGGTGTGAGCGCAGGTATCGAATTTTTACAATATCAGCCGGATATTGAAGCGATCTTTGTGACGAAGAATAAAGAGATAATCTTTTCTTCGCAGCGGAATTATAAGTTTGAATTGCTGGATAAGGATTATTCGGTGACGGTGTTGTGAAAATGAATGTATTATCGGCGCTCTCCGTATGGGATTGCTGATATACTATTTCCTTGCTATGTCGGAAAAGTGGTTTTTCGTCTATTAAACAAGGATGTACCATGTCTTCTACACCAAAACTCCCCGCCGGCTGGGAATATGCCAACGGCAAAAAACAACAGATTTTGCTGGCAGAATATCAGCAGGAACAACCTACAGTTCATCCACTTTATGGCATTGAGATAGCTGTCATCGCTTATCGTGATGGTAACGATGACATCTTGCTGAAACATATTCAGGAACCCGATCTCGTATCGGTTGTACACTTGACCTGGGCGATGCACAGGGAGTTTGACAACTTCCCTCGGGTAGAATTTACCGGTTCTTTTCAGAAATTCATCGAATGGGAATACCTGATGTATGGAACTGAAGTGGAAGGAGACTAATATGGCGTTAATTAAGGAAAATTTTATCTCGATAGGGGATAACGACCGTATTGTCCTGCCTGATTTAACGGGGCGCTATCAGCAGGCTGTTGATGTTGATTACCTGCTCGAAGGATTGTTGCCCTTATGGGCGGTGATTGAAACCGAGTGTGTGGCCGGCTGTTGCGGTTTTGATGCCTTTGATTTTTATGCTGACACAATTTATGCCGCAGGCAAAAAATTGAAACCAGCGGAATTCGGCCACTTGCTGCACTATGCTATTGAGCAGATCACATTACTGGACACCACGGTGGTATCCAGTTGCGAACTGAATAATCTGGCCGATAAACAGGCCTTTATTGCTCTGTTGCAGCATATTCGTACCAGTTTACCGCAAGGAAATGAGTAACTTTATGCACGCTCAGGCGCAACACTGGAAACACGCTTCCGCACCGCAGCAAACGACCCCGCTTAACTTTCAGGCACTGTTTACGGATGCGGAAGCGGAAAAAATGAGGCAAGGGGTCATTCCAAAGCAAATGGAAGATAAATGGTTTATCTACTTTGAGGATGGCTGGCTCCGTTTTCACCGGAGTTGGACTGGATTTTTTATCTATGCGGTGAAACTCGACGGCTCACCCGCTGGAGTCCGGGTAACTGATTCATGGGTAAATCGCGAACCGGAACAATACGCCAGTACCGACCTGGCGTATGACCGGAATATGCTGCGTTATCTGATTGATGTGTCGCTGCTGAAAAAACAGGACATTTCTTTTCCTACCCTATAAGAATAATGATGCCTGAAGATAAAACACAATGCCGTTTCACTGATGCTCTCAATGCGTTAATGGCTTTGCGAGCGCAAGCAGTTAGCCGCCTATCGCAGGGGGATACGTCTGCTTTACAAAGCAAACTGCAACTCGACGATGCTATTCAGTGCCTAGAATTTTGCCAGCGGCACCAAATAACCGCTTCTGCCCGCGTGATTCAGTTGCCTGCCACTCGCACCACAACGCCGTCATCTGAATATCGTATTATTGAGGATCATGAAAGTGACCAGTGTGAATATTGGACTGAACTGGATTTAAACAATCATCCCGTCAGGCCGTCGCCCGGCGTGTTGCTGCTGGACTGTGGTTTGATTCCGGAGGATATGTGATGGATAATCACTCACTCAAGATTTGGGTTTAGCTCAACTTCAACCTGTTCCAATATTACTGCAACACTTTGATAATATGCATTTTTATGGTTCATAAATGCTGATTTATTATCAATAAGATAGGCGTAGGAGATGGTGTCATTGCCTATGTTTTTAATCGTATGCTTGATCGTGGCGGTGATACGCTCTTCGAGAATAAATTCATTTAGGCTTTCTTTAGTGTAGAAAACAATAAATGTTGCTGCAAAATGGCGGTCTGCTTGGTTTATCAGACACTCAGTATCGCTGCGTGCATAATCGATATAACAGATATCTTCATTTATATCTTTATCTAGGTTGTGCCATACATGCTTAGCCTCGAGGGCAATACTTTCCAATTCGTTTTTTATATAAAGATCAACCCGACCTTTGCTTGTATTGCTATCAGGGTTTTCTCCTGTATCACCCTTTCTTTTTTTGCTTGACGGGTATTCTTCAATCGCTGTCCAACCTAATGACCACGCTGCCCCCGCCAGAACACTCACATTAGTACGTTCGTTATACCACCAACAGCAATCCGTTCTGTTTAATAGTTCAACGTAGCGTTGATTTGCGCTAATCCACCCATTTAACAATTGCTCAATAAAACTGTCGTTTGCACAGACTTTTTGAATAAACATATAACACTCCATGTAAAATATTAAATTTCGACTATTTCAGTATCTGCCCATAGAGAAATCGCCTCAAGTACGGGTTTAAATGATTGCCCGAACTCGGAAAGGGAATAAACAACTTTGAGCGGCGGTTTATCACCAAAAACTTCTCGTGTGATCAGTCCATCTTTTTCGAGTTTCTTAAGCTGTAAACTTAACGTCATTTCAGTGATGTGAGGAATATCCTTGCGCAATTCACTGAATCTTTTATTACTGTTTTTCAAATAGTAGAGAATAACGCCTTTCCATTTTCCACCGATTAAATCCATCACCATGCTAACTGGGCAAGGATAGATTTTGTCATCCAAAAATACCTTACAAGCTGCATTTTTAGTGATTTTCTTCTTCATGCTATCTCCACTATCGTTCCTGATAGTTATTGTCAATGACAACCGACGCGATAAACTTACCACGAAAGCTATCATTTTGATAGCTATGCGCTGTTATTAATGGAGATTGTATGGCATTAATCATATTGGCACACCCAGATATCGATAACTCTATAGCAAATAGAACCATTGTAACTGAATTACAGCAGGGTCTTATTGACTTGGAAATACGTAATATTTTTCAGTTAAATCCTGACTACAAAATTAACGTAAAAGAAGAACAGGCTGCCTTATTGCGCCATGAACTGATTATTCTGCAATACCCCATGTATTGGTACAATATGCCTGCTATTTTGAAAACTTGGTTTGATCTGGTTTTTACCTATCAATTCGCCTATGGTTCAAAAGGCGATAAACTTAAAGATAAAACGCTATTACCCAGTCTTACCGTTGGTCAGCCTGAATATAATTTCGCACGAAGAAATAGCGATCCGTTAATGGAAAATTTATTGATGCCTATAAAGATGTCGGCGGAATATGCTCAAATGCACTATATCGACCCTGTTGTTTTGTACGATACTTCGACAGTATCTGGGCATACTGAATCAGATATTAGATATAAAGCAGAAATTCACAGCCAAAGACTGAGAGGAATAATAAATAGCAGTAGGGAATATTGGGATAAAAGAAAGTAGCCTATCCGAGATAGGCTACTTTTGGGAACTTATTTCAGTTCCAGTTCGTTCATCGCAGCGATGCTGAAGCCGCCGTCAACGTGCAGAACTTCACCGGAGATACCAGCAGCCAGGTTTGAACACAGGAACGCGGCAGAGTTGCCCACGTCTTCAATGGTCACGACACGGCGGATTGGCGTAACGGCTTCGCAATGCGACAGCATTTTCTTGAAGTCTTTGATACCGGATGCAGCCAGTGTACGAATCGGGCCCGCAGAGATGGCGTTGACGCGCACGCCCTGAGCACCCATAGCATTTGCCATGTAACGCACGTTCGCTTCCAGAGAGGCTTTTGCCAGACCCATCACGTTATAGTTAGGGATGGCACGCTCAGCACCCAGGTAGGACAGGGTAACCAACGCAGAGTTCGGGTTCAGCATTTTACGGCAGGCTTTCGCCATCGCGACGAAGCTGTAAGAGCTGATGTCGTGAGCAATGCTGAAGCCTTCACGGGTAACGGCATCAACATAGTCACCGTCCAGTTGGTCGCCCGGTGCGTAAGCAATAGAATGCACGAAGCCATCAAAGTTCGGCCATACGTTAGCCAGTTCGGTAAACAGTGCTTCGATGCTCGCATCTTCAGCGACATCACACGGCAGAACGATGCTGGAACCCAGTTCGCTGGCAAAGCCTTCAACGCGTGCTTTCAATTTTTCGTTCTGATACGTGAAGGCCAGTTCGGCACCTTCACGCTGCATTGCTTGTGCAATACCGTAGGCAATAGAACGGTTGCTGGCAACACCTGTTACCAGAATGCGCTTACCGGTAAGAAAACCCATAGCAGTAATCCTTGTGATCATTGTTGCTGCGATCGCCACGTTTGTGCCTGTAAACCTACGTGGCAAGTGACGACCGAGATGAATAAACCGCGCGATTCTACCATGTTGGGGACGGTAGGGGTACTCCGAGCAGTATCCCTCCTTTTCCATCGTCCTATGGCTTAGCGGTACTGCCCGCCGGAATGCGCAGAGGTTAACGTTGTGCGCCGTCGCGTCGCCAGGCATCAGCGCTGAGCGCTTCGCCGAAGTGGCTGGCAATCAAACGTTTCGTCAGGTCATGGAGCGGGGCGGACAACACGTCGGCGGTACTGCCGCGTTCGACCACTTCGCCTGCCTGCATCACCAGAATCTGGTCGCTGATGTGCTTCATCATGCCCAGATGCTGCGTCACGTAAATATAAGAGATACCGTGCTTTTCCTGTAATTCCAGCATCAGATTGATAATCTGTGACCGCATAGACATATCCAGCGACGCCAGCGCTTCATCGGCGACAATCACTTTCGGTTGCAGAATGAGCGCACGTGCCAGACCGACGCGCTGTTTTTGCCCCGGCGCGAGCGCATGCGGATAGTAATAAGCGTGATCGGGCCGTAACCCAACCTGCTGTAGCGCCTGATTAATCGCTCGTTCGCGCGCTTCGGCGCTGAGATCGGTATTCAGCCGCAATGGGACATCCAACAGTTGCCCGATACGCTGACGCGGGTTGAGCGCGTTGCTCGCATCCTGAAAGATCATACGGATACGCTGGCTGCGGTAGCCATAATCGCCGTAATGTAGCGGATGATCGTCGATAACCAGTTCACCGGACGTCGGGGCGATCATGCCTGACAGCATTTTGGCCAGCGTCGATTTCCCCGAACCGTTCTCACCGATGATGGCAAGCGTCTGGCGTTCACGTAGCGTAAAGCTGACGGATTTCACCGCTTCAACATGCTGACGACGAAACAGCCCGGTCCGGTAGCGGAACGTCTTGGTCAGGTTGCGGGCTTCAAGCAGCATCTCAACCATCACGGTTCCTCCATGTTGAGCGGGAAGTGGCAGGCATATAAGTGGTTCTTAACAGAGAGCAGCGGCGGCGTTTGCATGCACTGTTTTTGTGAATAAGGGCAGCGCGGGCCGAGCCGACAGCCAATCGGTAAGTGTTCCAATGAGGGAATCGCACCGTTCAGGGTGTTTAACCGGCTTTTGTGCGGCAGTGAACGGCCAAAATCGGGCATCGCGCGGATCAGCGCTTGAGTATAAGGATGATGCGGCGCGGTGATCAAATCTTCACAGGTGGCGCTCTCCACTGTTTGCCCGCAATAAAGCACGTTGATCCGGTCCGCCCATTTGCTCATGGTTTGCAGGTCATGGCTGATGAGCAGGATCGTGGTGTTATTGTTTTGGTTCAGGCGCGACAGCAGGCGGAAAATCTGCGCTTGCGTGGTGGATTCCATCGCGTTGGTCGGTTCATCGGCAATCAGCAGACGCGGCTGGTTCGCCAGTGCGATGGCAATCATCACTTTCTGACATTCACCGTCACTCAGTTCATAGGGATAGCTGCCCATAATATCTTTGTGATCTTTAATCCCGACGCGGTGCAGCAGTTCGATAGCGCGACGTTTGCGCCAGTTAAGCCGCTGCCACCAGCGGCCTTTATAGGTCCAGCCGGGGATCGCCTGCACCAACTGTCGACCGATGCTCTCGGACGGATCGAGACAGGATTGCGGTTCCTGGAAAATCATGGAGACGTTATGGCCGACCAGTTTACGCCGCTCGCGCGCGGACAGTTGCAGTAGGTCGATATCATCGAAGCGGAAGCGGTCGGCGGTCACGCGCCAGTTCTCTTTGGTGATCCCGCAGATGGCTTTGGCGATTAGGCTTTTGCCTGAACCGGATTCGCCTACTAGCCCGCGAATTTCCCCTTCGCTTAGCGTCATACTGACGCGGTCAACAGCTTTTACGGCACCGTCAGCGGTCAGAAATTCAATCGTCAGGTTACGGATATCAAGCAATGGCATAGGAATTCGTCGCCTCTTATTCCGTTTCCGCGACGAGCGCGCGGCGGAGGCCGTCGCCCAGCAGGTTGACGATTAATACGCTCAGTGCGATAGCCGCACCTGGCAGCATCACGGTCCACGGCGCGGCATAAACCAGCTCCAGCGAGTTGCCGAGCAGGGCACCCCATTCGGTGGTCGGTAACTGTGCGCCCAAATCGAGAAAGCCCAGCGCGGCGATATCCAAAATGGCGATGGACAGCGCGCGGGTAAATTCTGAAACCAGCAGTGCAGCAATGTTCGGTAAGACAACGTACCAAACCAGATAAAAGGTTGAGGCTCCGTCAAGACGGGCGGCGATCACGTACTCCTTATCCATTTCATCGTGCACGGCGTTGTAGATGGTGCGCACCATACGTGGCAACAGTGCCAGCCAGACGGCGAGCATCGCGTGTTCGAGCTTCGGGCCGATAAAGGCAATCACCACAATCGCCAGCAACAGCGACGGAATCGACAGCAACGTGTCCAGAATATGGTTGAGCATTGCCGAACGTAGCCCGCGCGTGACGCCAGCAAAGACGCCCAGCACGATGCCGCACAGCGCCGCCGCGTAGGTGACGATGAGCGACGCACCGACGGTGGGGGCGGCGCCGCTCAACAAGCGACTGAGCTGGTCGCGCCCTAAATCGTCGGTGCCGAGAAAGAACGAGACTTCGCCGTAGTGCGACCAGGAAGGGGGCAGCAGTTGATAGCCCAAAAATTGCTGATCAACCTCATAAGGCGCAAGAAATTTGCCGAACAGGCACAGGCCGATCAGGATTAAAAAGCCGTACAGCCCGACCATCGCCAGCATATCCTGATGGAATGCCCGCCAGGTATCGCCCAGTCGGCTAGGCAGCCGCTTTTCGCTATAGACGTTATCGTAGGGCATACCATTCCTTGTGCTTCAGCGGGTTTGCCATCGCGCCCCAGATATCGGACAGGATGTTGACCGTGATGACCATTGCGCCGACCACCATCACGCCCGCAGAAATTGCGGCGAAATCCTGCTGGCGAATCGCATTGACCAGCCAGCGGCCGACGCCCGGCCAGTTAAAGACCACTTCGGTAATCATCGTCAGCGTCAGCATGGTGGAAAATTGTAATCCTAACTTGGGGATAATCGGCGGCAGCGCGTTGTGAATCAGGTGGCGACGAATGATGGTAAAGCGTGATAGCCCACGGGTTGCCGCCGCTTTAATGTAGTTTTTACTGATAATTTCCGTAGTGCTAACACGCATCAGGCGGATAACCTCGGTGGTCGGCCCGACGGCCAGCACGGTAATCGGTAGGATCAGGTGGCGGACGGCGCTGACGATCATTTCACCGCGATGTGGCGAATCTGACAGCCAGGCGTCAATTAGTGCAAATCCGGTGACGGTTTTCACCTGATAGAGCAGATCGAAACGGCCCGAAACCGGCAGCCAGCCGAGATGCAGCGAGAAGAAGAGCGTCAACAGCAGCGCCAGCCAGAACACTGGCAGGGAAAAACCAATGAGCGCCAGCGTGCTGATTACGATATCTGCCCCGCGATTCTGCATCACGCCTGCGGTAATCCCCAGCGGAATGCCGACCAGCAGCGAAAGCGCAAACGCCAGCAGGCAAAGTTCGATCGTGGCTGGGAACACTTCTTTCAGCAGTTCGCTGATGGCCTGTCCGTTAATGCTGGAACGACCGAAATCGCCTTGAAGCAGGCTGCTGATATAAAAATGATAGGCATCAAACAGCGCTGCGCCATTGAGCGGGGCGTTGGGCGTGTAGTAACTGAGGCTAAAGCCAACCAGCGTCAGCAGTGACAAGGTGACGATCAGTAACACCAAACGTCGCAAGGTAAAAATAATCACGGCTGTGCTTCCTCCACGGTTTCCGGTGCAGGGGGCTTCTGCTGCGCCTGTTGACCTTCACGATACACACCCGCGAATGACGCATTGCCGAACGGGCTCAATACCAGCCCTTTCATGTCATAGCGGTAGGCGAGCAGTCGCAATGACGACGCTAGCGGTAGAACGGGTAATTGTTCTGCCAGAATACGCTGTGCCTGCTGATAATAGTCAATCCGCTTCGAGAGTTGCTGTGATGAAAGCGCGTTTTGTAGCACTTCATCAAAGGTAGGATCGCACCAGTGCGCGTAGTTGCTCTGGGAACGAATCGCCGCACAGCTTAGCAACGGTCGGAAAAAACTGTCCGGGTCATTACTGTCTGTTGCCCAGCCCGCCAGCGTTAAATCGTGGCTGAGTTCCATCAACCGCGCTTCCTGAAAGCGACCTTCCACCGGAACGATAGTGACAGTGATGCCAACCTGTGCCAGATCGGCCTGTATCAACTCCGCCGTTTTCAGCGGGCTGGGGTTGTAGGACTGCGAGGTGCTGGGCACCCACAGACGCAGGTTCAGGCTGGTCAGCTTCAGGTCCTGCAAGATTTGTCGCGCTTTTTGTGGGTTATATTCCGTAATCTGCGATTCATTGTCATAGGCCCACGAGGCGCGGGGCAGAATAGAGGCTGCGGTTTCCGCTGTGCCGTAATAGATTGACTGCATCAGCCTGTCGTTATTGATCGCCAGCGCGATGGCTTCCCGCACGCGGCGATCGTCCAACGGGGGTTTACGCACGTTGAAGGCCAGATAGGCGACGTTCATGCCGGGACGTAGCGAGAGACGCAGACGCGGGTCATTACGCAAGATGGTTAACTGGCTAGCGGCAGGGTAAGCGAGAACATCACATTCGCCCGTCAACAGCTTGGATAAACGGCCCGTACCGCCAGAGCCAAGATCGATAACCACCTGCGGCATCCGTGGCAAGCCGCGCCAATAGTCGGCGTTGCGCGTCAGCCGGATATATTGTCCGGTGCGGTATTCATTAAGTAGATAAGGCCCGGTGCCGACCGGTTCGCGATCCAGTCGCTCTTTCTTATCCTCTTTCGCCAGACGTTGGGCGTATTCAGCGGACAGAATCGGCGCGTAGTGCGTCGCCAGATGCCACAGGAAAGAGGCATCTGGGCTGTTTAGACGGATTTCAATACTGTACTCGCCCAACTTACGAATGCTTTGCACCGAATCGGCGAATTGCAGGCTGTCGAAATAGGGATATTCACCGCCGTTGACATCATGGTATGGGTGTTTTTTATCCAGCATCCGCTGGAAACTGAATATCACGTCGTCGGCATTCATATTGCGGGTTGGGCTGAACCAGTCGGTGCTCTGGAATGGCACATCGTGGCGCAGATAGAAGCGATACGTTGAACCGTTATCCAATACTTCCCAGCGCTGCGCCAGTTCTGGCATCAACCGATAAGTATAAGGATCAACGTCCAGCAGGCGATCGTAAAGTTGCGCCGCCAGTGTATCGATCGTGACGCCGCTGCGCGCCATCTGCGGGTTAAACGTGTTCAGGACATCATTGACGCAATAGACAAAACCGCTCTGGTGAATATTTTCCAACGGAGCAGGCGGCGTTAGCACGGGTTGCGGTGCGGCCAGTGCAGGTAAAGCCAGCCAGGTGAGTGCCAGTGCGAAACAGGTTTTTCCGAACATACGGGATTTTTCAGTCAATACGGTTATAGAGAGTGTATCGCACTCTTGGCATCCTCCCCACTCTTGTTGTGTGCGTCTGGCGACTTTCCAACCGCTAGTATTGGGTCTGCTATGCCTTATTGGTTTCAGCCACTACGTTTCTGACTACAGATGACGTTTTCTTAATCGTGTCCACCAAGGCCCGCAGGCTGACGGGCATATGGCGATTAGCGGGAAAATAAAGGCACAGACCAGGGGTCGGAGGACTCCATTGCTCCAGCACCGTCACCAGTCTGCCATCATCCAGCGCCGCTCGTGCGTGAACTTCTGGGACATAGGCAATCCCTAGCCCTTGTATAGCGGCATATACCATCAAGGGTGAGCTGTTTAGTGTCAGTGTGCCGGGAACATCAAGAGCAACGTCTTGCCCATGCCGGGAAAACTCCCAGCGATAACGTTTTCCACTGGGTAATCTTTGGCGAATACATGGGTGTTGCATCAAATCATCCGGCACTGACGGTGCAGGATGTTTCATTAGATATGCCGGGGATGCCACCGCAAGAAAACGTATATCATTACCAAAACGTATCGCAACCATATCTCTAGGAACATCTTCTGCTAGCCGAATACCCGCATCAAACCCCTCGGCGATAATATCTACCAGCCTTCCATCGACGGTCAGATCAAGAACCACGCTGGGATAAAGCGCCTGATAGCTGGGCACCACCGTATGTAACAAAAGACGAATAGCCTCTTCCCCCCCGTTAATACGCAAGCTACCGATCGGTTGCCCTTGTGTATCAGCGACTTCTTCCAGCGCCTGTTCCAGACCACTGAGATGAGGTCGCATCCGTTGTAATAACTGCTCCCCTGCTTCCGTCAGTGCTACGCTGCGCGTGGTGCGGTGCAGCAGCCGAACGCCAAGGCGCTCTTCCAGCCCACGAATGGCATGGCTTAGCGTGGATCGGGTAACACCGGATAGGTCTGCCGCACGTCGAAAGCTACGTTGCTCCGCCACAGCCATAAACGCTTTCAGATCAGAGAGAGTTGGGGTTTTCATTGGTGATTTTATTTCACCTCTTCATGTTATTTGGTGAGTCTTATCATACTAACCATGTTGCCATAATCTGTGATTGCGGATTAATGATTTTTTGTGGAGAACAGCAATGAATGTAAAAACGTGGTTTATTACCGGTACGTCCACCGGATTAGGGAGGACGATGACTGAGCGCCTGCTTGCACGAGGTGACCGGGTATTTGCCACTTTGCGCACCCCTGGAGCCCTGAATGAATTGTTGACGGAATATGGCGAACAACTGCACATCTTGTTGTTGGACGTAACAGACACTGCGGCAATACGTAGAGCCGTGCAAACAGCATTTGATCGTGCTGGCCATATTGATGTGCTGGTGAGTAATGCTGGGTATGGCCTGTTCGGCGCAGCGGAAGAGGTTAGTGATACGCAGATAGACAGGCAGATTTCCACCAATCTCACTGGCTCCATCCAGTTTATTCGTGCTGCGGTACCGTATCTGCGTCGACAGGGAGGCGGGCGTATTGTTCAGGTATCGTCAGAAGGCGGTCAAATTGCCTGGCCAAATTTCAGTCTGTACCACGCCACCAAATGGGGTATTGAAGGTTTCATTGAATCTGTTGCGCAGGAAGTGGCTCCTTTCGGGATTGATTTTCTGATAGCGGAGCCTGGGCCGACTGATACAAATTTCGCCAGCGGGGTGGATATTGCCCAGCAGATAGACTGTTACGATAATACACCAGCAGGTGACGTACGCAGGGGGCTGGCAGATGGCAGTATTGCCATCTTGGGTGATGCGGCCAAAACGGCAGAAGCCATTATTGCTGCTGCGGATGCAGATACTCCACCTTTCCGTCTGGCGCTTGGCAGCAAGGCATATCACTCGATTCGCAGTGCGCTGAATACTCGACTCCAGATTTTGGAGGAAACCAGGTCGATAGCGCTGAGTGTAGATAAGGAGTTGTGAAATAAGAAGAAACAATGCTAGTTATGGCTTTTTGACGGTGGATATGCCCGAGGTTTAGCCTTAACGAGCGATATCTTCCGTTTCCCAAGAAAGAATCCTGATTAGCGTTAAATAAACGGTTAGGAACCCCATAATCAGTATGGTAATGAGAAAAATTCTCAACAAAGTGCTTTACAGATGATACTGATAACTATTATCATTACTTTGCACTTCGACGGTGGCTTCTCGCAGGCACTGAAGGAGAGCACGACATTGCTCACATTGCTTCCAGTATTATTTTAGCCAGCCTACGTGCTGGCTTTTTTTTGCCTGAAAAATGGCTTCTTCAGATGCTTGTCTTGCTTACTATTTCTCTGTAAATAATTAATAAAATCAAACTGATTGGGATATTTCTTAAATTATTTGCGGGAGCGAAAATCTCCCTTATCATGCCTATACCCAGCTTATGGGTGTTCACAATGGAGATAAGGAATATGTGGCTCAGAAGGAAGCAAATCGTCAGGAAATTGACGTTAGGTGTGGTAACAACGGTGTTGGGCATGTCGCTCAGTTTCTCCGCACTATCCGCCACCCCGGTGGAAACGCATGGCCAGTTGTCCATCGAAAATGGACGATTGGTCGATGAACAGGGAAAAAGAGTACAACTGAGGGGGATCAGTTCGCACGGTTTGCAGTGGTTTGGTGACTACGTAAACAAAGATTCGATGAAATGGCTGCGTGATGACTGGGGGATTAACGTGTTCCGCGTCGCCATGTACACGGCGGAGGATGGTTATATCGCTAACCCGTCCATCGCCAATAAGGTAAAAGAGGCTGTCGCCGCGGCGCAAAACCTTGGCGTCTACATCATTATCGACTGGCACATTTTGTCGGATAACGACCCCAATACTTATAAAGCACAGGCAAAAACCTTCTTTGCCGAAATGGCTGGGTTATATGGCAGCTCGCCGAACGTGATTTATGAAATCGCCAATGAACCCAACGGCGGCGTGACGTGGAACGGACAAATTCGGCCTTATGCGCTGGAAGTCACTGACACCATCCGTAGCAAAGATCCCGATAACCTCATTATCGTTGGCACCGGCACCTGGAGTCAGGATATTCATGATGCGGCGGACAATCAACTGCCCGATCCGAATACCCTGTACGCGCTGCATTTCTATGCCGGTACGCACGGGCAATTCCTGCGCGATCGCATTGACTATGCACAAAGCCGTGGCGCTGCCATTTTCGTCAGCGAGTGGGGAACCAGCGATGCGTCCGGCAATGGTGGGCCGTTCCTGCCAGAATCGCAGACCTGGATCGATTTCCTGAATAACCGAGGCGTAAGCTGGGTGAACTGGTCGCTTAACGATAAGTCAGAAGCGTCTGCGGCGCTGTCACCGGGGGCGAGTAAATCAGGTGGCTGGACGGAGCAAAATCTGTCAACGTCAGGAAAATTTGTCAGAGAGCAGGTTCGTGCGGGGGCAGATCTGAGCGGTGGCGATACGCCGACGACACCAACGACGCCAACAGAGCCGACTAACCCAGGTAACGGAACCACGGGTGACATCGTGCTGCAATATCGCAATGTGGATAACAATCCTTCCGATGATGCGATTCGTATGGCCGTCAACATCAAAAACACCGGAAGTACGGCGATCAAACTGAGCGATCTGCAAATCCGCTACTACTTCCATGATGATGGTAAGCCTGGCGCTAACCTCTTTGTTGACTGGGCGAACGTCGGCCCTAACAACATTGTGACCAGCACAGGGACGCCAGCCGCCAGCACCGATAAGGCCAACCGTTACGTTCTGGTGACCTTTGCCAGCGGCGCGGGATCGCTTCAACCGGGCGCGGAAACGGGTGAAGTGCAGGTGCGTATCCATGCCGGTGACTGGAGCAACGTGAATGAGACGAATGACTATTCATACGGCTCTAACGTCACGAGTTACACCAACTGGGATAAGATCACTGTGCATGATAAAGGTACGCTGGTCTGGGGCGTAGAGCCGTAATATCGCGTTATTGACTCATTAACCGACTGATCGTGCGGGCGTTGATGCGCCCGCTTTCTTCCCCACGTCTCATTCATTCACCGCAATATCGTGTTTCTTCAGCAATCCGCGCAACTGGTGATAGGTTAATCCCAGCAGCTCAGCGGCCTTGCGCTGGTTAAACTTTGCTTGATTTAACGCCCGAACAATCAAGCCTTTCTCTTGTTCCAGCAGCCATGGCTTCATGTCCAACGGTAAATCCGGCTGACCCGTTGCTGTCAGTGGTTTTTCCTGAACGGCGGTAGTTCGGTGGAAGGGGTTCAGAATGATGGTATCGAGAGGCTGTTCGCTATCGCCGTGACGATACACTGAGCGTTCAACTACATTTTTCAGTTCACGAATATTGCCCGGCCAGTCGTAATTCAGCAGCGTTTCGCGTGCGGTAGTTGTAAAACCAGGAAACAACGGCAGGTGCAATTCGCGGCACATCTGAATCGCAAAATTATCTGCTAATAACATAATGTCTTGCTGACGTTCGCGCAGCGGCGGAAGTTGCACAACGTCGAAGGCCAGACGATCGAGCAGGTCGGCGCGGAACTTACCGCTGGCAGCCAGCGCAGGCAGATCGTCATTGGTGGCGCACACCAGACGCACATCAACCTGTAGCTGATCTCTGCCGCCGACGCGTTCCAGCATGCCGTATTCGATCACACGCAGTAGTTTTTCCTGCACCAGCATCGGTGCGGTGGCGAGTTCATCTAAAAACAGCGTTCCACCGTCGGCACGCTCGAAGCGTCCCAAATGGCGCTTCTGTGCCCCGGTAAAGGCACCCGCTTCATGACCAAATAACTCGGAATCGAGCAGATTTTCGTTGAGCGCCGCGCAGTTCAGGGAAACGAACGGCCCTTGCCAACGCGGTGAAAGATAATGCAGGCGGCTGGCGATCAGCTCCTTACCTGTACCGCGCTCGCCGATTACCAGCACCGGTTTATTTAACTGTGCTAACTGCGACACCTGTTCCAGTACCTCTAAAAAGCTGTTGGCTTCGCCCAGCAGATTCTCTTTTTCCTGAAGCATGATGTTCCACCGTGTTATTTTTACTAACTGTTAGTGTATTTGACTAATTTAACGAAAAGGAAAAAATAGTCAAAATTATCTATTCTTTTATTTTCAGTTAGTTAAATAGAATTAAAAGTTGGCATGCTTATTGATATATCTAGAGAGAGATCGCGACTGGCTCGGCCGGTCACGATGATAAATCAGGCGTAATCAGACGCTGGAAATCATGAAGAGGATGTAATTATGGGTATTTTTTCTCGTTTTGCCGACATCGTGAACGCCAACATCAATTCATTGCTGGATAAAGCGGAAGATCCGCAGAAATTGGTGCGGCTGATGATTCAGGAAATGGAAGATACGCTGGTTGAAGTGCGTTCAACCTCGGCGCGGGCGCTGGCAGAAAAGAAACAGATTGCCCGCCGTATTGAACAAGCACATGGTCAGCAAGATCAGTGGCAGGAAAAAGCAGAGTTGGCGCTGCGTAAAGATAAAGACGATCTGGCGCGTGCAGCGCTGATTGAGAAGCAGAAACTGACTGACCTGATCGCCGTGCTGCAACATGAAGCTGAAAGCGTGGATGAAACGCTGGATCGCATGAAGCGTGAAATCGGTGAGTTAGAAAATAAACTAAGCGAAACTCGCGCTCGCCAGCAGGCGCTGACGTTGCGCCATCAGGCTGCGGCATCGTCGCGTGATGTACGCCGCCAACTGGATAGCGGTAAGCTGGATGAAGCCATGGCGCGTTTTGATCAGTTTGAACGCCGTATTGACACGATGGAAGCGGAAGCGGAAAGCCACGGGCTGGGGAAACAAAAATCGCTGGATCAGCAGTTTGCCGAACTGAAAGCTGACGATGAAATCAGCGCGCAACTGGCGGCGCTTAAAGCTAAAGTTAAGCCAGCAGAGTAATCAAAGCGTAAACGCCATCGGATGGCTGTCGTTAGAAAACGGCAGCCACCAGCGTGTGAATAATAACTAAGGAGACACAATGAGTGCGTTGTTTCTTGCCATTCCGCTGACCATTTTCATGTTGTTTGTGGCGCCGATATGGCTTTGGCTACATTACAGCCAGCGTAAAGACAGTGCTCAACTGGGACAACACGATATGCAACGTCTGGTGCGTTTAACGGAGGAGTCTAGCCGTATGCGTGAGCGTATCAGGGCGCTGGAAGACATTCTGGATGCAGAACACCCGGACTGGAGAAAATCGTAATGAAAAATACATGGTCAGGTAAAACGTTATACCGCATACCGGAAGAAGGGATGCTGAAAGGAGTTTGTGCTGGTTTAGCACGTTATTTTGACGTGCCGGTGAAACTTTTACGGGTAATCGTAGTGCTGTCGATGTTTTTCGGCCTGTTCTTTTTCACCATTGTGGCCTACATCATCCTGACGTTTATGCTCGATCCGGCCCCGGCAGGGACGGGGTTTGAGGATGAAAAGCCAGCCCGGACACCCAATCAACTGCTGAATGAGGCTGACGCGACATTGCAGGCCAGCGAACAGCGCCTGCGTAGCATTGAACGCTATGTCACCTCGGACACATTTGGCGTTCAGAACCGCTTTCGTCATCTGTAATTCGTCATCGGTTATGACATTCATTTGTTAAAACCGCCGCTGACGTTATCTACCATGCGATGCCGATCGCAAGTGGATAACGTCGCGCTGCTTTTTTCTCCGCGATCAATGCGGTAGCCTGAATGCACTTTTGCAACGACACACTTTTTCAACAACAGGAGTGATGGTTCATTCAATGAGTCGACTACAAAACGAGATTAACTCACTGGTCAATCGTAGTGTGGATCGCCATCTGCGGATTGCTGTCACCGGGCTGAGCCGCAGCGGCAAAACCGCGTTTATCACCGCGTTCGTTAATCAATTATTGAACACCCACAGTGGGGCGCATCTGCCGATGTTTTCCCCCGTGCGCGAAGAGCGTTTGCTCGGTGTGAAGCGCGTGCCACAGCGCGATTTGGGCGTGCCGCGCTTTGCCTATGATGAAGGCATGGCGTCGCTGTATGGCTCGCCACCGGACTGGCCGACGCCGACGCGCGGCGTGAGTGAGATCCGACTGGCGCTGCGCTATCGTTCCAAAGATTCGCTGCTGCGCCACTTTAAAGACACCTCAACGCTGTATCTCGAAATTGTCGATTACCCCGGCGAATGGCTGCTGGATTTACCGCTGCTGGAACAAACCTATCTGAGCTGGTCGCAGCAGATGAGCGGTTTGTTGCATGGGGGACGCATTGAATGGGCGAAGCCCTGGCTGACCCTGTGCGAGAAAATCGACCCGCTAGCGCCAGCGGATGAAAATCAGTTAGCCGAGGTGGCGCAGGCCTACACCGACTATTTGCACCGCTGCAAACAGGAAGGACTGCACTTCATTCAACCGGGTCGGTTTGTGCTGCCGGGCGATCTGGCGGGAGCACCGGTGCTGCAATTCTTCCCCTGGCCGCAGGTGAATAACATCGGTGAAGCTAAACTGGCGCAGGCGGATGAGAAAACTAACATTGGCATGCTGCGTAAGCGCTTTGACTATTACTGTCAGTCGGTCGTCAAAGGATTCTATAAAGATCACTTCGTGCGCTTCGACCGACAAATTGTTCTGGTCGACTGCCTGCAACCGCTCAATAGCGGCATTCATGCGTTTAACGACATGCGACTGGCACTGACCCAACTGATGCAAAGTTTTCACTACGGTAAGCGCACGCTGTTCCGGCGTTTGTTTGCGCCCTGCATCGATAAGCTGATGTTTGCGGCGAGTAAAGCGGATCACATTACTGCCGATCAGCATGCCAACCTGGTGTCTTTGCTTCAGCAATTGGTGCAAGAAGCCTGGCAGAATGCCGCGTTTGAAGGCATAGATATGCGTTGCGAGGGTATTGCGTCGATCCAATCAACGCAGAGCGGGGTCGTAGAACATCAGGGACAGAAAATTCCGGCACTGAAAGGGCATCGGCTCAGCGACGGCCAGCCGTTAACGGTTTACCCCGGTGAAGTGCCCGCACGTCTACCGAGCGCCGCATTTTGGCAAACACAGGGCTTCCACTTCGATCAATTTCGCCCGCGCGAGATGACGGTAGACACGCCGTTGCCGCATATCCGGTTGGATACGGTCATGGACTTTCTGCTAAAGGATAAATTGCGATGAACGAGCCATTAAAACCACGCGTCACGTTCGACGATGTTTCACCACAAGAGCCGCAGCCACAACTGCGAGCCGGGTTAGCATTTGATGAACAGAGCGGCACGCCATTTTCCCCTATCAGCCGTGAAGAAGAAGTGCCGGAAGAAGGTGCGGCGGAAGACGTTATTAGTGCGGCGTTGCGCCCTAAACGCAGCCTGTGGCGGCGTATGGTGATGGCAGGCGTCGCCTTGTTCGGCATTAGCGCGCTGGCGCAGGGTGTGCAGTCGCTGCATAACGCTTGGGTGCAACAGGATTGGATCGCGCTAGGCGGTATTACGGCAGGTAGCCTGATTGTGGCGGCGGGCGTCGGTTCGTTGGCCGTCGAGTGGCGACGGCTCTATCGCTTACGGGAACGCGCGGAAGAGCGCGATGTGGCGCGCGATCTGTTGCACAGCCACGGTGTGGGACGTGGACGCGAATTCTGTGAAAAACTGGCACGGCAGGCTGGGTTGGATAGCGGCCATCCGGCGATACAGCGTTGGCAGGCTTCACTCCACGAAACCCACAACGACCGTGAAGTGCTGGAACTGTATGCGCGTCTGGTTCAACCGGTATTGGACACACAGGCACGGCGTGAAATCAGCCGTTCGGCTGCGGAATCCACCTTGATGATCGCTGTCAGCCCGCTGGCACTGGTGGATATGGCTTTTATCGCCTGGCGCAACCTGCGGCTTATTAATCGCATTGCTGCGCTGTACGGCATCGAACTTGGCTATTTCAGCCGTATTCGCCTGTTCCGTCTGGTGTTGATTAATATTGCGTTTGCTGGTGCATCGGAGTTGGTGCGGGAAATTGGTATGGACTGGATGTCGCAGGATCTCGCGGCACGGCTATCGACCCGCGCCGCGCAGGGCATTGGTGCAGGGTTGCTGACTGCGCGTCTGGGCATCAAAGCGATGGAGTTATGTCGCCCGCTGCCGTGGCTGGATGACAAGCCGCGCCTGGGAGATTTCCGCCGCGAGCTGATTGGTCAGGTAAAAGAAACGCTGCAAAAAGGGCGTTAGGGGTGAAGACCCTGGTACTCGGTGTGTGCCATCATCATTTGTCATAGTTCCACTGGGAATGTAAGGAAAAAACGGATAGGGATGATAGGCAGTACCGTTGTTACAGAATCGTGTGTAGGATAAAAAATTCCTTATTTCTGTATAACAGGACGCTTTTATGATTCCCGGTAAAAAATTGACGCTGGCGGCACTGTCGCTGTCGGCAGCCATTCTCTGTTTACCTGCCAGCGCACAGTTGATACTGACGCCTGCCGATGCGGAACGTTACGCGCAAAACAGCTTCCCTGAGTATCTCGAATTACTGACGTTGCCCAATGATGCCGCCGTGCCTGCGGATATCCAGCGTAATGCCGATTGGCTGGAAAAGGCGTTTCAGAAGCGCGGCTTTACCACTCAGCAACTGATGAATGGCGATAAACCGCTGGTTTATGCCGAACTGGGCACGCCAAAATCCGATCGTAAAACCATCCTGTTCTACATGCACTTTGACGGGCAACCCGTGAATCCAACTGAGTGGCAAACGCCACCGTGGCAGCCTGTGCTAAAAGAAAAAGATGCCGCAGGACAATGGCAGACGCTGCCTGAGTCGCGTCTGCTGAAAGGGGATATCAACCCAGAATGGCGTCTTTTCGCTCGGGCATCGGCTGATGATAAAGGGCCGATCGTGATGTTTCTCGCGGCCATGGACGCGATGAAAGATAAGGGTATGGAATCCGCCGTCAACATCAAAGTGTTGCTGGATTCCGAAGAAGAAAAAGGTTCACCCGGTCTGACGACGGTCATGGCCGAACATCTGTCGCTGCTGAAAAGCGATGGGATGGTGATTTATGATGGCGCGATGCCATCCAGCAATCGCCCTGGCATCAACTTTGGTAATCGTGGGTCAATCCAAATTGACATGACGGTATTCGGTGCGAACGCGGCGGCACACAGCGGTGGTTATGGCAATGTTATTCCAAACCCGGTGCAAAATCTGGCTACGCTGTTGGCCAGTATGAAAGATGCGGACGGCAAGGTCACGATCCCCGGTTATTATGACCGTGTTACGCTTAGCGATAGCGACAAAAAACAGGTAGCCGAGACGGCACCTCCTGCTGGCTCACTGGAAAAACGCTTTGGCCTCGCGCAGTTGGATAAGGTTGCAGGCAATGCGGCAGAGGCGGTGCAGTATCCCTCGCTGGATATTCTCGGCATTAAAGCCGGTGACACAGGAAAGAAAGCCTCTAACGCTATTCCATCAACCGCGACCGCCAGTGTGAATATCCGCACCGTACCGGAGACGCCGCCGGATGATATGTATGAGTTATTACGTCAGTATATTGCCAGCAAAGGCTTTCATATCATTGCCGGTGAGTCTCCTACATCGGCTGAACGCGAGCAGTACCCGCATCTGATTTCACTTCACCTGACGGCCTACCCTAGCAGCGCTTATGCGGCCAGAACAGCAATCGATTCCCCGTTGGGCCACTGGGCTGTCACGACGACCACCGCGCCGCGCGGCATTGCACCGGAAAAGAACCGTATGATGGGCGGTACGCTGCCGATGAGTGGCGCAGTCAGCGTATTGAAAGTGCCTTACGTCATTGTTCCTCTGGTCAATGCCGATAATAATCAGCATAGTTTTGATGAGAACTTACGTCTCGGTAACTATCTGGAAGGTATCCGAACCATTGTCGCGATGGCAACCACGCCGCTGTCTTAGCCTCGTTTCGTTATTAGCGTGGAAAAAACGTACAGATGTGTCAACTTTTGCTGCCACCTTACTTCATCCGGTGCAAACGAAAGGGTATTATCAGTCGCAATAGCCATGTCGTGTCTCTTGAAGAAGGTAGCCGTTGATGCATCTGGAAGTGATTTGTGAAGACCGCATTGGTATGGTCCGTGAATTGTTAGATCTGCTTGCGTCGCGCAATATTGATTTGCGCGGCATCGAAATTGCCTCTATTGGTCGTATTTACCTCAATTTTGCGACCCTCGACTTTGATGATTTCCGCCTTCTGATGACGGAGATCCGTCGCCTGGACAGCGTTAGCGATGTGCGCACCGTGGCGTTTATGCCGTCTGAACGCGAGCATCGCGCGTTGAATGCGCTGCTAGAATCCATGCCTGAGCCGGTGTTTTCGCTGGATATGAAAGGGAAACCCGAGCTGTTTAACCCAGCCGCTCTGGCGCTGTTTGAGCAATCAGCAGAGACCATCAATGAGCTGACGATTGCCACGATGATCCCCGGTTTCAATTTTGCCAGTTGGCTAGAGAAGAGCAGTTCCGTCGTGGCGGAACGCGTGGTGATTCGTGGTCAGGATTTCCTACTGGAAATGACGCCAGTCCGTCTGGAAGATGATGCCGGTAAAACCGCGACGGCGGGGGCTCTGGTGATGTTGAAATCGGCCGTGCGCATGGGGCGACAGTTGCAGAACCTCGCGGTGAACGATGAAAATGAATTTGATCACATCGTAGCCATTAGCCCCAAAATGCGTCAGGTGGTGGAACAGGCGCGCAAATTAGCGATGCTGGACGCACCACTGTTGATCGTCGGTGACACCGGGACGGGCAAAGATATGTTGGCGCGTGCCTGCCACCTGCGCGGGCCGCGCGGCAAAAACCCTTTTCTGGCGTTGAACTGTGCAGCATTGCCCGATGACGTGATGGAAAGCGAGCTGTTCGGCCATGCTCCCGGCGCGTATCTCAATGCGCAGGAGGGCAAGAAAGGGTTCTTCGAACAGGCTAACGGCGGTTCGGTTCTACTGGATGAAGTCGGTGAGATGTCGGCACAGATGCAGACTAAGCTGCTGCGTTTCCTGAATGACGGAACATTCCGCCGCGTGGGTGAAGATCACGAAGTCCATGTAGACGTGCGGGTGATTTGCGCGACAAAGAAAAATTTGCTGGAGCTAGTGCAGCGCGGCGAATTCCGTGAAGACCTTTATTACCGCCTGAATGTGCTCACGTTGATGTTACCGCCGCTGCGCGAGCGTCCGGCGGACATCATGCCGCTGGCTGAACTCTTCGTAGCGCGTTTTGCCGACGAACAGGGCATTCTTCGCCCCAAATTAGCGGCAGATGTCGAACATTTCCTGCCACAGTACGGCTGGCCGGGCAACGTTCGACAGTTGAGAAATACTATTTATCGGGCGCTGACACGGTTGGAAGGTAACGAACTGCATATGCAGGATATCGATCTTCCTGCGTTTTCGATTGATGTGCCGCAAGATGAAACCCTGCTTGATGGCTCGCTGGACGACATCAACAAGCGCTTCGAACGTTCCGTGCTGACCCGCCTTTATCAATCCTACCCAAGCACACGTAAATTGGCAAAACGGCTAGGGGTATCGCACACGGCGATAGCGAATAAACTACGGGAATATGGGCTCAGCCAACGCAAACCAGCGGGGGATGACGAGGAGTAAGTAACAAAACGGCTGCTTGCGCAGCCGTTTCTTCACGATTATCAGTATGAATAACTGACAGTGTGACTTATTTCAGAACAGCCAGCGCAGCGTCATAGTCTGGTTCAGTGGTGATTTCGTTCACCAATTCACTATGCAGCACGTTGTCGTTTTCATCCAGCACTACGACAGCGCGAGCAGTCAGGCCTTTCAACGCGCCATCAGCAATAGCGACGCCATAGCTTTCTTTGAATTCACCGCCACGCAGGGTAGACAGTACAACTACGTTGTTCAGACCTTCCGCGCCGCAAAAGCGAGACTGCGCGAATGGCAGATCGGAAGAGATACACAGCACAACGGTGTTATCCAGCTCAGAACCCAACTGGTTGAATTTACGCACGGACGCGGCACAAACACCGGTATCGATGCTTGGGAAAATGTTCAGGATTTTGCGTTTGCCAGCATAGTTGCTGAGTGAAGCATCTGACAGGTCTTTAGCGACCAGAGTAAATGCTGGCGCTTTGCTTCCTTTCGCTGGGAATGACCCTGCTACTGGCACCGGATTGCCTTGAAAATGTACGTTCTGTGACATGTTTGCGTCCTTAGTTACAGGTGATTAACACGCTGCTCAGTTTAGGGCAACATTAGCAACATTGGTATAAAAATTACGATTAAAATTGCTGGCTTAGCAACGCGACCATCGCGTTAAGGTAGCGTTCGCTGGCCGCATCTGCCGATATGGGCGGAAGTTCAGCGGTAATACAGTGGAGCGAACGATCGGCACACCAGCTTCCGAAAGAACCCGGTGTGTCGTAACCGATACTCGATACTAACGGCAGCTCACATTGCTGCGCTAACCATTGGCCCAGTTCGGAACGGTGTGGATCTTCAATACAGGCGAGTGGTTCATGCAAAGAAACAACCCAACGAGGGTTCAGTTTCTCAATCAGTGCGCAAAGGGCTTTCGTTTCCGGTTCTGAGCCTGCGGTTTCGCCCGTAGAGAGTTCAACATCGCGTTCCTCTGCAGCGCTATTCCAGCGATATACCGTCTTTCCCGGTTGCCAGTTATGGGCTGGGAAATTGCGATTGAGATCGACGCCGTTAGCATTGGCTCGCAGACCCAACTGACAGCCATCAGGGTTCACCGCAAGAACAACGTGATGGCGTCTCTGGCCTGAAAAGAGGGTGCGAAGCGCGCAGGAAAGTGCGACGACTGCGGCAGTTTCATCACCATGCGTGCCAGCAATAATCAGCCCGCTCTCTGAAGGCGCTAGTTCGGCTGGGAAGTAGAGTAATGGCGCACCCAGCAGCGATTTTCCGTAAGGTTCGCCCAGCGAAGGCAAGTTACCTCTGCGCTGGCGAGCGTGAAGAGAAAGGATCGTGTTTTCCATGATATCGCCCTGTGGTTACCTATGCGTCTCATCATAAAAAAATCGGCTTGGAGACGCAAATGACGATGTGGAATGACAAATTGCAGGCGTATTGCTGGATGATAGCGACAATTTCTGACTATTATATTCTTCAATCAATTCATTATGCTTTCAGGTCAAATCATTATGCACTATGGGTATTCTGCATTCTATGCCGCGTTGATGGCGGCCATGGCGGGCAATGCTGTCGCGGCGCAGGTTCCGGCGGGAACGGTTCTGGCCGAGAAACAAGAGATTGTTCGCCACATTAAAGATGAACCAGCTTCTCTCGATCCGATAAAAGCGGTGGGGTTGATGGAGGCTCAGGTGGCGCGCGATCTGTTTGAAGGGCTAGTCAATCAGGACGCCAAAGGGAACATTGTCCCAGGCGTGGCACAGCGCTGGCAGACGACCGATAACCGCACGTTTATCTTTACCCTGCGTGATAATGCTCGCTGGTCTAACGGCGATCCCGTCACGGCAAAGGATTTTGTCTATAGCTGGCGTCGTTTGGTCACGCCTGAAAACAGCTCATCGTTCGCCTGGTTTGCCCGACTCGCAGGGATTCAGAACGCTGAGCAGGTTCTCGCCGGCAACATGCCTGCTGAGCAGCTTGGGGTGACCGCGGTTAATGACCACACGCTGAAAGTGCAACTTAGCAAGCCAGTGCCTTATTTTGTTAGCCTGACGGCGAATTTTAGCTTGTTCCCGGTACATCAAGCCACGGTAGAAAAATTCGGAAACGACTGGACGAAACCGGGGAATCTGGTCGGAAATGGCGCGTTTAAGCTGGATCACCGTGTTGTTAACGAGAAGCTGGTGCTCACGCAGAATCCATATTATTGGGATAACGCCAACACGCGCCTGACAAAAGTGACGTTTGTGCCGATCAATCAGGAATCGAGCGCGACAAAACGCTATCTGTCTGGTGATATCGATATCACTGAGTCATTTCCTAAAAATCTGTATCAGAAGCTGCTGAAAGATTTACCCGGTCAGGTTTATACGCCGGATCAGCTTGGCACCTATTACTACGCGTTTAACACGCAACGTCCGCCCACTAATGATGCTCGGGTGCGAAAAGCGCTGTCTTATGCCATCGATCGTAAAGTGATTGCGGAAAAAGTGTTGGGCACGGGAGAAAAGCCAGCCTGGCATTTCACGCCGGATGTGACCGCCGGTTTCAAACCTACGGAAAGCCTGTTGCAGCAATATTCTCAGGATGAGTTGAATGCACAGGCCAAAGCGCTGATGACGGCTGCGGGCTATGGCCCAAACAACCCGCTGAAATTGTCGCTGCTGTACAACACCTCGGAAAGCCACCAGAAGATCGCGATTGCCGTGGCCTCCATGTGGAAGAAAACGCTGGGAGTTGATGTCCGTTTATCCAACCAGGAGTGGCAAACCTACATCGACAGCCGTAATAGCGGTAATTTTGACGTCGTGCGTGCGTCCTGGATTGGTGACTATAACGAGCCTTCGACATTCCTCTCGCTGATGGCATCACACCATAGCGGTAATATCGCACGCTTTAAAAATACGAATTACGATCGCGTGCTGGATGAGGCAGGCAACCAGACTAACCCGCAGGCACTGAATGCGGATTACAACCGGGCAGAGCAGATATTGATGGATGAAGCACCGATTGCGCCGATCTATCAATATACCAACGGACGCCTGATCAAGCCGTGGGTGAAGGGCTACCCCATTACTAACCCTGAAGACGTGGCATATAGCCATATGCTTTACATCGAAAAGCATTAGGTCCTGTACTGACACATCGAGTGATGTGTCAATAAGGCTGGCGTGGTCATGATGGTCATGATGGTCATGCCGGTTAGCAAATCGCAGAGCTGATAGCAAAAGAGCTGAGAACCAACACTGTTGGAGGCAAGACGTGGAATCCTTTGCAGGAAAAGAGTTGCAACACAGCGGTGCGGTTCATGCGTATCAGTTGGATGGAAAGGGTGGGATTACCCCGATAGGTGAACAGGATGTCGTCAACAGTGAGAAGCCCTGTTGGCTGCACCTAGACTCTACATTGCCCGCCAGCGCCCGCTGGCTGAATAAAACGACACTGGTGCCGGATAGCGTGCGCAATGCATTGGCGGGGGAAAGTGTCCGACCCAGAGTCATGCGTTTGGGTGAAGGCACGCTGATCACATTGCGCAGCATTAATTTGAATGCCAATGCGCGGCCGGATCAACTAGTGGCCGTCCGCGTGTTTATTACCGACAAGCTGATTATCTCTACCCGACGCCGTAAGATACTGGCGATTGAAGAGATTCTTACCGACCTGAAGGAAGGCAATGGCCCGACAGATAGCGGAAGCTGGCTGGTCTCTATTGCGGAAGCATTGACCGATCATACCAGCGAGTTCATTGATGATTTGCATGAGAAAATCATCGATCTGGAAGACGATTTGCTGGAACAAAAGATTCCACCGCGCGGTGAACTGGCGCTAATTCGCAAACAGCTTATCGTGCTGCGCCGCTATATGACGCCGCAGCGTGATGTATTCTCCCGTATTTCTGGCGAGAAACTGCCTTGGATGCAGGATGATGACCGCCGCAGAATGCAAGAAATTGCCGATCGATTAGGGCGCGGACTAGAAGATTTGGATGCCAGTATTGCCCGTACCACGGTGCTATCGGATGAAATCACCGCCTTGATGACCGAGGCGATGAACCGCCGTACCTATACGATGTCGCTTTTGGCGATGGTTTTTCTGCCGACGACGTTTTTAACCGGATTATTTGGCGTCAATCTAGGGGGTATTCCCGGCGGCGATGCACCGTTTGGTTTTTTCACTTTCTGCCTGATGTTGGTGATATTAGTTGGCGGCGTTGCATGGTGGTTAAAGCGCAGTAAATGGCTATAACGACTCAGGGTGAGTGAGGGGCGTAGATCGTCACAAACTGGCGCGAAGAGCTAAAAAACCACGCGTAAATTGAGCAATATCAACATTTTTTATCTTGTTGTGCGGCACTATCATTCCCGCAGGTGAATGCAACGTCAAGCGATGGGCGTTGCGCTCCATATTGTCTTACTTCCTTTTTTGAATTACTGCATAGCACAATTGATTCACACCATGCCGACAATTTTGTCGGCTTTTTTTTGCTATTTTGGTGTCTCGTTTGTCTCTCTGGCTTCAGAACGCAAGGCGACTAATGTTGTTTCCAGCTTTTTTTTGTTATAAAGCAAAGACACGCCATATCCGAAGCAAACCACAGCCAAAAGCAGTTGGGCATATGGATAGGTACTATCGCCATAAGGATTAGAATAAAACTCCAAAAAAGCGGATATAGCAGTGGTAAGGCCACCGAGAAATACCCATTTTTTAGCTCTTATTTTCCCCTGTAATTCCTTTTCTAACCGTTCAATGGTTGTATTTTTTTGTTCCATCATTACACCTTAGATTAAGCATAAAACAGGGCATCGAATGCCCTGTGCCTACTTTATTTCCAACACGTCAAGGCGGGTAAGCGATGGCGCGTCGTCATCTTCTTCCGGTTGCCAGCCAGCAGGCTGTAACGGCAGTTCTTCACGGTCAAAAGCCAAGTCGCCACCATCCACCACTTCGCTACCGTGACGAATATTTTTGAAATCAAACAGCGTATGATCGGCAAGATGTGAAGGAACAACGTTCTGCATGGCGCTGAACATGGTCTCAATACGGCCTGGATGGCGTTTGTCCCAATCGCGCAGCATATCTTTAATCACCTGACGTTGCAGGTTTGGCTGCGATCCGCATAGATTGCAGGGAATAATCGGATATTGGCGCGCTTCGGCAAAGCGTTCGATATCTTTTTCACGGCAGTAGGCAAGCGGGCGGATGACGATATGTTTACCATCGTCACTCATTAGCTTCGGTGGCATGCCTTTCAACTTTCCACCGTAGAACATATTCAGAAACAGCGTTTGTAAAATATCGTCGCGGTGGTGGCCAAGAGCGATTTTTGTCGCACCAAGCTCCGTCGCGGTACGATACAAAATCCCACGGCGCAGGCGCGAACACAGCGAGCATGTGGTTTTGCCTTCCGGGATCTTATCTTTCACAATCCCGTAAGTATTTTCTTCGACGATCTTGTACTCCACGCCGATGCTATCAAGGTATTGCGGCAGCACATGCTCCGGGAACCCTGGCTGTTTCTGATCCAGATTTACCGCGACGAGGGAAAAGCTAATGGGGGCGCTCTGCTGCAGATTACGCAGGATCTCCAGCATGGTGAAGCTATCTTTCCCGCCGGACAGGCACACCATGATGCGGTCGCCTTCTTCAATCATATTGAAATCAGCGATCGCTTCGCCGACGTTACGGCGGAGACGCTTTTGCAATTTGTTGAGGTTGTATTGTTGCTTCTGGTTAATTTGTTGATTTTCTTGCATTTTTATCTGTGCTCGTTGCAAAAAGCGTTACGGATGGGAAACGGCTCAAAGCAGACTTAACATGGTCTGCATGATCATGGCGTGTATGGTACGGATTACGGCGACGAATGCCAGATCGTTTTACCGTGGTAACAGGAAAACAGTTCGTCTGTTCTGCTTTGTTCCCGAAGAATGACGCCATTTTTTGCAAAAACGTAATTTATCACTATCTTAATAGGAATGTTCCATCAATAGAGGAATATATCGTGAGTCAAAATACATCAAAAGGAACGTCGTCAAGCCATCCTCAACAGGGAGGAAACTGGCCTAGCACAACCGGAAATCCGTCGGGCGGTAATAGGGGTAATGCACCTTCATCGCCAGGAGGAAACTCAGGGAAAACAGGAGGAGGGTCTGGAAAATCAGGAAAATAGAAGTAATTCTATAAAGCAAAACTTCGTTATAAAACAACACTACGACTGGCGAGTTAAATAAGCTAGCCGTAGTGTTATTATTTATTGAGCCATTTATTGCGGCAAAACTTCTTCAATTTTAGTGATGTGTGCATCACCGCTTAATGGTTTATAAATATGGATTTTGACAATTTTTAACGGTGCATCAGGAGAGGTTACCGTGCCTTTGGTTAGAAAGGAGTAGTTCGTTCCGGACACTATCTGCGTTGCAACAAACAAAGGGGAGTAAGCCACGCCCAGCAGATGTACGGTAGCTTTAAAAAGTGCCTTATCTGCATCATTCAAATCACGGAAAGCAGTCCATCCACCAAGAAGTTGATCTGACATTATTTCACCTCATTTAATTTAATTAAATTGATAATATAATTTCTGTGGTGCTCTATGCTTTCGGAGAGAGCAGCAAAATAATACTAGGTTACTTGTTTTATCTTAGCAAGATGACTCGCGATTTTGTTTATACAAATAAAAACAAAGGAACACAAAAAAACAAATAAGCGATAGTGGTGTGATTCACCATAATAGTGAAAGGTGCAATCCTATCAATTGATATTTTTTTATAATTAATGATTAATGATTAATGTTGAAATTAATAACTCCCTATTGTTTTTTTTCAATAGAAAATAGACGAGATGTTTTTTACATTGAAAGAACGGTATATGGCCGCGTACCGATTGAAAAAATGTGGAATTTGGCACATCGTTTCGGTTTACGTGTGCTGGTCTTGTCGTCCCATCCGATACAGCGTTTAGGGGAGGCCTCTCTTTTACCTTACGATGTCGGTTGCTGAAGCGTGGTGGGGTAGATATAGTCTTTGTCTGAAAAACCATTCTCTAGGTTCTGGCACAGAATATAGTGCCGGAAGCGATGCCCACCCGATCCGAGGCTAAAACATGAAATCATTACCATGGCTATGTACTGCAGCAGTGTTGTTGCTAGCGGGATGTAGCAATCATAGTGAAAATACGGCGGCTACCCAACAAAAAGCCACGCAAAATAATGATGAAAATGTAGCCGTGCTACTGAAAAGCAGTTCCCCTGTTGATGTTAACTGTACGCTGATTGGTGGGACGATGGGTGTCTCCAGGCAGCTTGATGGTGCGAGCGTAGGAGCCTGTCAGTTAGCTAATGGCAAGCGCTGTAGTGAACAATCGCTGATGAATGGCAGTTGTCCAGCCGGGTGAGTGTTGCAGCAGTCTGCACTGCCGCAATATACCGTCATACTTCAAGTTGCATGTGCGTTGGCTGCGCGACTCGGCCCACTCGCGTGGACCTCGCCCGTTGGGGCCGCTGCAAGCAGCGTTCAAATCTGCCTCAGGCAGATTTGTCAGTCACCCGAATCACTTACCTGAGTAAGCTCATCGGGATGCAATGAGAGACATCCTGTCTCTCACCAAAGGCCAACTGTTGGCTGGTCAAACTCGTTCCCGACGAGTTTGTCCTTCTCTTGCTGCCGTCCTGAAACTCGAATTATTTAGTGTATACAAGGTCAAGATGTAACCAGATTGGCGCAGGGCGTATTCTGGCTGATGTCTTTCAGATTCTGCAACGTGGTTTGGGAAATACTGATCAGCGCCTCTTCGGTCAGGAAAGCCTGATGTCCGGTAAATAGCACGTTGTGGCACGCCGATAGGCGGCGGAAAATATCGTCCTGGATTACGTCGTTGGATTTATCGGCGAAGAAGAGGTCGCGCTCGTTTTCATAAACGTCCATTCCCAACGCGCCAATTTTTTGCTGCTTCAACGCATCGATAGCGGCCTGTGAATCGATCAGTCCACCACGGCTGGTGTTGACAATCATGACGCCGTTTTTCATTTGTGCAAAGGCCGCCTGATTCAGCAGATGATGGTTTTCCGGCGTCAGCGGGCAGTGCAGGGAGATGACGTCCGCGCTGGCATACAGCGTCTTCAGATCGACATACTCTGCTCCTAACGCCAGTGCCTGCGGGTTTGGGTAGGGATCGAAGGCCAGCAGGCGCATGCCAAAGCCTTTCAGGATACGCATGGTGGCTACGCCAATTTTTCCGGTGCCGATAATGCCCGCCGTCCGATTATGCATGTTGAACCCAATCAGCCCTTCCAGAGAGAAGTTCGCGTCACGGGTGCGTTGATAGGCACGGTGAATTCGGCGGTTAAGCGTCAGCATCAGGCCCACAGCGTGTTCGGCTACCGCTTCAGGAGAATACGCAGGAACGCGTACCACGCTAATACCCAACTCCTTAGCAGCTTCCAGATCGACATTGTTAAAACCTGCGCAGCGTAGCGCCAGTGTTTTAATGCCCAACTCCGCCAGTTCGGTCAACACGTCGCGGCTACCGTCATCGTTTACAAAGATGCAGACGGCCTGACAGCCCGCGGCTGTTTTCGCGGTGCGCGATGTCAGCATGAAATCAAAAAACTCCAGCTCATAGCCAAACTGTTGATTGACCTGTTCCAGATATTTACGGTCATACTGCTTAGTACTGTAAATTGCCAATTTCATTGATCGTTTCTCCGAAAAATCCTCAGATTAAGCTATCAGAAAATCGGGCGGCGACAAACCGTTACCTTACTGACAGTAACGGTTTGAAAATAAGAGGGGTAACGGCGTAAGAACGGGGTTAGCGAGGAATGCTGAAGACCGATACGGCTTCAGACATGGTAGCGATCTGTTGTTCCAGGCTGCTGATGGCTGAACTGGAATGGGTAGCCAAAATGGTGTTCTGGCGGGTCAATTCATCAATGTTATTCACCGCTGAGTTAATTTGCCCCAGCCCTTGTGATTGCTCTTGTGTTGCCAGGCTGATTTGATTCACGAGTTGCGAGACCTGCTGCACCTGCGTCAGTATGTTCTGCATTGATTGACTGGTGTTATTGACCAATTTATCGCTGGTGTGAATGTTGGTAATGGTGGTATCGATAATCTCTGCGATGTCCTTGGCGGCGGCGGCACTCCGCTGCGCCAGAATACGAACTTCCCCCGCAACCACGGCGAAACTCTTGCCTTGTTCTCCCGCATGCGCAGCTTCTACTGCTGCATTGAGCGCCAGAATATTCGTCTGGAACGCCAGATTATCCAGCACGCTGATGATGTCGGTGATCTCTTTGCTGGAACGGGTCATGGTTGCCATGGTATCCGTTACCTGACTGACCGCTTTCTCACCCGCATCGACGGCCTGATTGGCATCGTTGGCACAGCGTGTCGCTAGCTGTGTAGCCGAAGCATTGCTTTTAATCGTCGCCGTCAACTGTTCCACTGAGGAGGCGGTGGATTGCAAACTTTGTGAGGTATCTTCGCAACGCTGGCTTAGCGTGTAATTCCCCGAGGCAATCTCGCCACAGGCGTGACGTAGTTCGGCCAGTTTACCGTTGACGTCATCGACAAACGTGCGGAAATTCATACCGGATTGATTGACGGCGCGTAATAGCATGCCGACTTCGTCCACCCGATTAAGTTGAAATGAATTATCTGCCTGCCCGGATGCGGAATTAATGGCTTGCCGTAGAATTTTTTCCAAGGGTTTTGCCACGTGTTGAACTAATAATTCGCTGGTTATTGTCGCGCCAGCGAGTAGCACCAAAACAAAAACGAGTAGCGGTGTGGTGAGAGGAGAGGTAGCAAATAAGAAAAGAAGTGTGAATAGCATGAAAAGGAAAACGTAGCTTCGTATCCGCCAACGCACGGGGATGACGTTAAATAAACTAAGAAGTTTTAACGGCCCTTTATAAATCAATAATCCCTGATAGAGCCGACGATTTTTTAATTTATCCTCGTTCATTTGGCGGTAAAGCGCCTCGGCCTGCCGAACCTCCTCTGGTAAAACGCGCGTTCGTACCGACATATATCCGGTTATTTTCCCTTCCTTCATCAGCGGTGTCGTACTGGCTTTCACCCAATAGTAATCACCACTTTTACGGCGGTTTTTGACGACTGCCGTCCAGATTTTTCCTGCCTTCAGCGTTGCCCACATGTCGGTAAACGCCTGTGGGGGCATATCCGGGTGGCGCACGATATTGTGAGGCTGATGGAGAATTTCCTCAAAGTCGTAACCACTGGCATCAATAAAATCGTCATTTGCATAAGTGATGTGGCTATCGGTGGTCGTCACCGACATTAGCTTGGCTTTTTCATCTAATAAATACTGAATATCGCTGACAGGAAAATTCTTACGCATTTATTGATCCTTTTAGTATAAGCAAGCATAACCCCGTTATATTTCAAGCTGCATGAACGTTGGCCGCGCGACTCGGTCTACTGGTGTGTGCCTCGCCCTAAAGGGCCAACGCTTTGCGTGGTTCAAAACGTTAACGTGTTGTCCTGAAACTAGAATTATTTAGGGTATAAACGTGATGTTTTTAGATCCATTGGTTAACAGTAAAGCGTTTAATGAACTTGAATTAACTCATGCTGTTCACTTAAACCCGAGTATCTCAATGCTTAAGCGGTCGGCATTACTTCAATTAACGGCAATATTCACGAAATAATTAGCGAGAACACTTATATATTATTACTAATTTCTACTGTTATTTTTTCTTCGGTAAACTAGTTATCGGGCTAGACCCACAGCAACGTTCGTGCCGATGACCAAAAGCATTCATTTGTTAAGTATATTATGACTCTGCGAATTTGCACTGTGGGCAACGCAGGTTAAATCATGGAAAAATGATGGGGATAGGACGATGGACGCTCAGAGGTGAGCGTCCGTGAAAATGAGATTATCGGGAAAGGTTGAAGACAGAGGCTGCCTGTACCATTCATGCATCCATGCTATAGCCGCTGACATCAATAAAGTCTTTGTTTGCGTAGGTCATATGGTTTTCTGACGTGGTGACTGACATCAGTCTGGTTTTTTCAGACAAGGGGAGTTGATGGTCGGTTACAAGGGTGTTATTACGCACAAAGCAGCCCTTGATATGCTGTGTTCGAATGCTGATATGATCGGCAGATACATACCGAGTAGATTTTTACAAATATTGAACGGGATGCTTAATATTCGCTAATGATTAAAAAATATGCACTTCCAATGGCGTTCCTGCTTGTCACTTTGCTATTGGTTTCCTGGCGGGCGATGCCGCAGTGGTTGCCGGGCTTAGCCAAAATTTGGCTACCGACGAACATGTCTTTGGCTGTAAAAGATACGTTGGGTTGGCAGAATAGCGGGTTACATAGCGAAGGTTTCAGCATTAAGGCTGGAGAGTGCGCGCTGCTTGATGTGCAGAATGTCACGCTGCGTTGGCATCGCTGGCAGTGGCATGCCGATATTGATGCCGTGACGTTAAACAGCGACTGTCTGCAATATGTGCCAGCGAGCGGCGACACTGAGCCATCTGCGCCGTTGTCGCAGTGGCAAGCGCGGCTGCCTGCTGCCGTTATTCAGGTGAAGAAATTTACGCTACAACCCTGGCAGGATTATGCCGGACAGGTGCGGTTCAGTAGTGATGGCAAACAGCAACAAACGCTCGATTATCAGGGTGAGCAGTTGGCGTTTAGGGCGGAACTGAATGATAAGCGCCTGACTCTGCATGAGAGCATGCTCGCCACACCAGCGGGGTTCGTGCGTCTGCAAGTCAGCGGTGAGATGGAATTAGCCGATACGCTGGGTGCCGCACCAGTGCAGGGGCGTCTCTCTGGGAAACTGGATTCAGGGCAGACGCCGGATCCACTTTCTCTCCTGCTGAATTGGCATAATCAGCAAGGCGAGCTGGTGCTGAATGCCGCGCATGATGAGGTGCCGCTGATATCGCTGCCGTGGCAACTGACGGATGAGGTGATTCAGGTTACTAATGGCATCTGGCGCTGGCCTTATGCGGATCAGCCACTCTCTGGGCAAGTGGCGATGACATTACAGCACTGGCGGCAAGGGTTGGATGCCACCACGATTAACGCGCGTTTGAATATGTTGACGCAAGGGCATAACGGCAAGGCTAACGCCGTGTTGGTACTCGGGCCAGGTAATATCGGCCTGCTCAACAGCGAATTGCGCTTTCAGCTTACCGGACAGGCTAACTTACCGGCGCTCTCCTTGACGGCGACGCTACCGGGGGTTTTGCAGGGTTCTATTCTCAATCCCGAACTCTCTCTTTTACCGGGCGCGCTGCTGCGTGCCTGGGGGACGCCCGCGCCGCAGATTTATCTGGAAGAGGCGCGTTGGCCGCTGGCGGGGGTTCGGGTGAGTGCGACGGGGGTGAATGGGCGGTTACAGGCGATTGTTAAGGCGCGGGAAGCATTCTGGGGGCGCTTTAATCTACACCTTGACGGTCAGGCGCAGGATTTCTGGCCGGATCAAGGGCAGTGGCAGTGGCGCTATTGGGGCAATGGTCGTCTGCCGCCGCTGAAAGGGCAATGGGATGTGGCCGGGCGAGGGCGCTGGCAGGATACCCTGATAGAAGTGAGCCAACTGTCGAGTGGGTTGGACCAACTGAGCTATGGCATGGTAACGGTGCATCAACCTCGTCTGACGATGACTGAGCCGCTTCGTTGGCAACGCGCCCGTTCAGGCGAACATTTTCAAGGGGCACTGCAAGTAGTCTCAGAGCGGACAAATTTCAGTAACGGTGGCTATCTGCCGCCTTCATTGCTAACGCTGGCGATGCAAGGGCGCAGCCCGGATGATTTCCAGCTACAGGGGCAGCTACAGGCTGAAGATATCGGGCCGGTCAAGCTGCGTGGGCGTTGGGATGGGGAACGGCTACGCGGTGGTGCGTGGTGGCCAACGCAGCCGCTTAAGGTGTTTCAACCTCTGCTTTCCCCGCTGTTGAAAATGAACATCCGCGCCGGACAGTTTTACGCTCAAGCGGCATTTTCCGCCGCGCGTAAAGAAGGGTTCAGCGCAGGCGGACACTGGGTAGTGAAAAATGGCGGACTGTGGTTACAGGATGGTGAAGTCAGCGGGGTAAATTTCGTCCTGCCTTACCGCCTGAAAGAGCAGCGCTGGCAATTGGGTGTCAGGCAACCCGTCACGCTGCGCATTGACGTGCTGGATAACCTGTTTAGGATGAGCAATATCCGTGTCGATCTACAGGGTTTTTATCCGTACAGTGAGCGACGGCCGCTGGTTATGTCTCAGGCTGACATGGATGTATTGAATGGGCATGTCGGCCTGTCCACGCTACGCTGGCCGCAGCGGGAACCCGCGTTGTTCACCGTTAAGCATGTCGATCTCAGCGAACTGACGACGGTGCTGAAGCAAAAGCAGTTTGCACTGTCCGGACGTGTGAGCGGCACGCTACCGCTGAATTTTAATCACCCGACTATGTTGATTGAACGCGGGCGTATTACCAATGATGGCTTCCTGACGCTGCGGCTGGACAATCAGTTGGCAGATGAGCTAGCGAGTAAAAACCTGGCGGGCGGCGCAGCGATTGGCTGGCTGCGTTATCTGGAGATCGGGCGTTCCTATGCCACACTTGACCTGAACAATCAGGGCGATCTGACATTAACGTCGCAGGTGCAGGGGAAAAATCCGCAGCTCAGCGCGAAACGACAGGTCATTCTTAACTATCGTCATCAGGAGAATATCTTCCAGCTCTGGCGTAGTCTGCGCTTTGGCGATAACTTGCTGGATACGCTGGAACAGCAGGCGAATGAATAAACTCAAGGCAGAACAATGAATAAAAGCGAGACAGTGTTGATGTGCTGCATGGTGGCTTTCCTGACGGGATGTGTGCCGCGTATTGAAGTCGCCGCTCCCAAAGAGCCGATCACTATCAATATGAATGTGAAGATCGAGCATGAGATTCACATCAAAGCGGATAAAGATGCGACGCAACTGCTGGAGCGATCGGACAATGCCGCAGGTGATGAAGTAAAGAAAAGCGCGCCGGAAGGCGCGCAATAATTAAGCCAATTAAAGCAATATAATGGCAAGGGTAGTAACGATGATTCGTTATGCAGTGACCAACTGAGACAGTTGTGTTTTTGCGTCTTCGGTCGCTTTCTGTGCAACATCAGGGCCGTAACCGTAGCCTTCTGCGAATACGAACTCCAGGTCGGTCAGACCGAGGAAGCCCAGGAACACACGCAGGTACGGTTCCAGCAGGTCGGTTGGTGTACCCTTATGGATACCACCGCGGCTGGTTAATACGATAGCGCGTTTGCCTTTCACCAGACCTTCAGGGCCTTGCTCGGTGTAGCGGAATGTCACACCCGCGCGTGCCACCAAGTCGAAGTAGTTCTTCAACTGAGTAGGAATGTTGAAGTTATACATTGGTGCAGCGATCACGATCACGTCATGTGCCTGCAATTCAGCGATTAAGTCATCGGACAGTTTCAGTGCTTCCTGCTGACGCGGAGTCAGCGTTGCATCGGATGGGCGCAGCGCACCGACTAATTCACCATCGAGAACCGGAATCGGTTGGGCGGCAAGGTCGCGAACGGTGATGCTATCGTCTGGATGGGCAGACTGCCACTGGGTGGTGAAGTGGTCGGCCAGTTGGTTTGACTGAGAATAACCTGCCAGAATGCTTGATTTCAGAACCAATACTTTGCTCATTGCCAATTCCTTTAGTGATTGAAGTGGGCGACAACATAACGCCCTTTGATGTGTCACATCTTATGCGGTGCTTTGGAAAGTGAAAAGTGCAAATATTCGAGGTCTTTATTCGATTTTCTTGAATAAGACAGTTCTTGCATACGACCGTTCTTACCCAAGACCAGATGGTGCCATTAGAGCCAGCTATGACAATGTGCTACTATCCACGGCTTAAAAATCCGTACCTTAAAATCAAGTTAGGCTCAATCGAGCCAGATTCGGCGGCGAGCATCGTCCCGGCAGAGAAAAGAATTAGAGAAACGATTAAGGAAGAGCAACGTGAAATCACCTCTCAGTGCATTATCTACGCAGTTAAGTGAGCTAATGCTTCGCGATCGGCAACGTTTGCGCCGTCGCTTGCAGGGCGCAGCGAAGATCAGCAGCCCGCAGGCTCAGGCCGCGATCGCTCAGGAAATTGAGGGGGAAATTGTTGCGGCGCGCCAGAAAGTTGAGAATCGGCGGGCAAACTGTCCGACAATTCACTACCCTGAGCAGTTGCCCGTTAGTCAGAAAAAAGACGAGATATTGGAGGCGCTGCGTCATCATCAGGTGATTATCGTCGCCGGTGAAACGGGATCGGGTAAGACCACGCAGTTGCCGAAAATCTGTCTCGAACTGGGGCGTGGTGTGCATGGTCTGATTGGCCACACGCAGCCACGCCGTCTGGCTGCCAGAACCGTCGCCGACCGTATTGCCGCAGAGTTGGAAACGCCGCTGGGTGGCAGCGTCGGGTATAAAGTCCGTTTTAACGATCAGGTCGGTGACAATACGCTAGTCAAACTGATGACCGACGGTATTCTGCTGGCGGAAATTCAGCAGGATCGCCTGTTGATGCAGTATGACACGCTGATCATCGATGAAGCGCACGAGCGCAGCCTGAATATCGATTTCATCATGGGCTATTTGCGCCAACTGTTGCCAAAGCGCCCTGATTTAAAAGTGATTATCACCTCGGCTACCATCGATCCGCAGCGCTTCTCACGCCATTTTAATAATGCACCGATCATTGAAGTATCGGGTAGAACGTATCCGGTGGATGTGCGTTACCGTCCCGTGGTGGAAGACGCTGATGACAGCGAGCGCGATCAGCTACAGGCGATTTTTGATGCCGTTGATGAGCTGACGCGCGAAGGGCCAGGTGACATACTGGTCTTCATGAGCGGCGAGCGTGAAATCCGCGATACGGCAGAGGCGTTGACCCGTCTGGATTTGCCGCATACCGAAATTTTGCCACTGTATGCACGTTTGTCGAATCAGGAGCAAAACCGTGTCTTTCAGTCACATCATGGTCGCCGCATCGTGCTGGCGACCAACGTGGCGGAAACTTCACTCACCGTGCCGGGGATCCGCTATGTGATCGATCCCGGTACTGCGCGTATCAGTCGCTATAGCTTCCGCACTAAGGTTCAACGTCTACCGATTGAACCGGTCTCGCAGGCATCGGCGAATCAGCGTAAAGGGCGCTGTGGTCGTGTTGCCGCTGGGGTGTGTATTCGCCTCTATTCCGAGCAGGATTTCCTCTCTCGACCTGAGTTTACCGATCCCGAAATTCTTCGCACCAATCTGGCTTCCGTCATTTTGCAAATGACGTCGCTGGGGTTAGGGGACATCGCCGCGTTCCCGTTTGTTGAAGCGCCGGATAAGCGCAACATTCAAGACGGCGTGCGCTTGCTGGAGGAACTGGGCGCGATTCATCTGGCAGAGAACGGGCATTACCATCTAACGCCGCAAGGGCAGCAGTTAGCGCAATTGCCGATTGATCCACGCCTGGCGCGTATGGTGCTGGAAGCACGTAAAATGGGCTGTGTGCGTGAGGTGATGGTAATTACTGCCGCGCTGTCGATTCAGGACCCGCGCGAAAGGCCGATGGATAAGAAGCAGGCGTCAGATGAAAAACACCGTCGCTTTGCCGATAAAGACTCTGATTTTCTGGCCTTCGTCAATCTGTGGGACTATCTGCGTGAGCAGCAGAAGGCGCTGTCTTCCAGCCAGTTCCGGCGTCAGTGCCGTACCGATTTCCTTAACTACCTGCGCGTTCGTGAATGGCAGGATATCTACACGCAGTTGCGTCAGGTGGTGAAAGAGTTGGGGTTGCCGGTCAACAGTGAACCGGCTGATTATCTGAGTATTCACTGCTCGCTGCTCACTGGCTTGTTGTCGCATATCGGACAGAAAGATATTGAGAAACAAGAATTCAGCGGCGCGCGTAACGCCCGGTTTGCCATCTTCCCTGGCTCCGGGTTATTCAAAAAGCCGCCTAAGTGGACGATGGTGGCTGAACTGGTGGAAACCAGCCGCCTATGGGGACGCATCGCCGCACGTATTGAACCTGAGTGGATCGAACCGCTGGCTCCGCATCTGATTAAACGGAGCTACAGCGATCCTCACTGGGAGAAAGCGCAGGGCACGGTGATGGCGCAGGAGAAGGTGACGCTCTTCGGGCTGCCGATTGTTGCGGCGCGTAAGGTGAACTACAGCCCAATCGATCCGACGCTGGCACGTGAGATGTTCATCCGCCACGCGCTGGTGGAAGGCGATTGGCAAACGCATCACGCTTTTTTCCGCGCCAACCTCAAGTTGCTGGCGGAGGTGGAGGATTTAGAGCATAAATCGCGCCGCCGCGACATTTTGGTGGACGATGAAACGCTGTTTGCGTTTTACGATCGGCGTTTGCCGCATGACGTTGTGTCGTCACGCCATTTTGACAAATGGTGGAAAGGTGCCAGCCGCGACAACGCCGATCTGCTTAATTTTGAAAAAAGCATGTTGATTAAAGACGGCGCGGAAAAGGTGAGTGCGCTGGATTACCCGAATTTCTGGCATCAGGACAACTTGAAATTACGCTTGTCCTATCAGTTTGAGCCGGGCACGGATGCGGATGGGGTAACGGTACACATTCCGCTGCCTATTCTCAATCAGGTGCGGGAAGATGGCTTCGAGTGGCAGATTCCCGGCGTGCGTCGCGAACTGGCTATCGCGCTGATTAAATCGTTGCCTAAGCCGTTACGCCGTAACTTTGTCCCTGCACCGAACTATGCAGAGGCGTTTCTGGCGCGTACCACGCCCTTGGAGAAAGGGGTATTGGATGCGCTGGAACGTGAACTGCGTCTGATGACGGGCGTCACGGTGCCGCGTGAGGCATGGCAGTGGGATCAGGTGCCCGATCATCTAAAAATCACGTTCCGCGTTATCGATGAGAAAAATCGGACGCAGCGAGAAGGTAAAGACCTGAGTGCGCTGAAAGATCAGCTCAAGGATAAAGTGCAACAAACGCTGTCATCCGTGGTGGATGACGGGCTGGAGCAGCGTGGTCTGCACGTCTGGAGCTTTGGTTCACTTCCGGATTGTTATGAGCAGAAACGAGGTGGCTACTCGGTCAAAGCCTATCCTGCGTTGGTGGATGAAAAAGACAGCGTGGCGATCCGCTTGTTTGACACACCACACCAGCAACAGCAGGTCATGCGGCAGGGGCTGCGTCGTCTGTTGTTATTGAATATTCCGTCGCCGATCAAATACCTGCACGAAAAACTGCCGAACAAGGCGAAACTCGGCCTCTATTTCAACCCCTATGGTAAGGTGCTGGATCTCATCGATGACTGTATCGCCTGCGCGGTAGACAAACTGATTGAATCATCCGGTGGTCCGGTCTGGCAGGAAGATGCATTTCAGCAGTTGCATGAAAAAGTACGTGCAGAGCTGAACGAAACGGTGGTGGATATCGCCAAACAGGTTGAGCAAATCTTGACAGCGGTGTTCGCCATCAACAAGCGGCTGAAAGGGCGTGTAGACATGGCAATGGCGCTGGCATTGAGTGATATCAAGAGCCAGTTGAGCGGTCTGGTATTCCGTGGTTTTGTGACCCAGAACGGTTGGCAACGCCTGCCGGATGTACTGCGCTATCTGCATGCGATAGAACGCCGTCTGGAGAAGCTGGCGCAGGATGTCCACCGTGACAGGGCGCAGATGCTGAAAGTTGAACAGGTTCAACAGGCATGGCAGCAGTGGTCGAATAAGTTGCCTATGGAACGACGTGACGATGACGACGTGAAGGCAGTACGCTGGATGCTGGAAGAGCTGCGCGTCAGTTACTTTGCTCAACAGCTAGGGACACCGTTCCCGATCTCGGATAAGCGCGTATTGCAGGCGATGGAGCAGATTGAAGGGTAATTTTCTCAGGCGCATAGGTCGGCGGCACTGGCTGCCGACTGCGTGCGGTAACATCTTGCTTTGACGGTGGTGTTACTATTACGGATGATACTATTCCGACGTGCGTGAGGCGTACTCATCCATCCAGGTAATGAACGCTTCCGGTGGGATAGGTCGGGAAAAATAATAACCCTGAACTTCATCACAGCCAAAACGAGCCAGATGCTCGAGCGTTTCCTTATTCTCTACGCCTTCAGCCAGCACGATATAATCTAATTTGTGCAGCATGTTGATAATTGACTGCACAATGACGCGGCTCTTACGGTCAGTTTTTATATCTTTAATCAGCGACTTATCCAGCTTTATCACCGTTGAGGGGATATTACGCAGGTAGCTTAAGTTGCTATACCCCGTGCCGAAATCATCGAGAGCAATAGTAAACCCCATCTGTTTCAGCGTTTGGATGGTGGCGAGTGTTTCCGCGCTTTCAATGATTTTCTGCGTTTCGACACACTCGATATCAATGTCCTGAGGCGTGAGGCCGTGGTTGTCCAGTATGGCGACAAGACGTGGGATGAAGTCATTCTCGGAAAAATTTCTGGCAGAGACATTAATGGATACCGGGAAGTTTAACCCCTCCTGACGCCACTGTTTCACCTGGCTTGCCGCTTTCCGGGTAACCCAGTCAGTTAATGGGCGCATCAATGTCGTCCCTTCCGCTAGTGGAATGAACTGATCAGGATAAATCTCACCTAGTGTGGGGTGACGCCAGCGAATCAGCGCTTCTGCACCAATAACGGTGTTGGTTTTAATACTCAACTTCGGCTGGTACACCAAATAGAGACCCGGCTTATTATTCTGTACAACATCAGCTAACTCATTGAGTAAGGTAAACGCGGTTTGCTGGGCTTGATCTGCCTCGGGTTCATAAGCGCACTGTCGGGTATTTTTGGCGATTGCGGCGCGCAGGGCGCTCATAGATTCACGTAAAATCCCCTGCGGATCGCTGGCCGGGATCTGGAATTCAGTGTACCCAACGAAAAGTTCCAGTTTAAGCGGGATATGGCTGGTGATACTTTCATGGATCCGCTCTGCACAAGCATCAAGCTCTGCCAGAGTTTGCGCCTTTTTATCCGCCTTCACCAGCAGAGCGAAACGACCAACCGCCGCACAATAAAGGTTATCTGGTGAACTCAAACTGAGACGCAGGAAGATGCCGATATCTTTCAGCAGGCCTTCTACGGTCGGCATACCTAATGCACACCCCATTTCATAGGCGTAAGAAATATCGATGGTATCAATCAGGATGAGTAGGTAGCGTTCGTGAATGTCGGTAATGTGGCTGATGTCGTCGATCAGATGCTGGCGGTTGGGTAACAGGGTCACCCCATCAATCAGGCCAATGGCGTTACGGTATTCGATTAAAACCATCGCCACCGCGGCTAAATCATGCAGTAAACGCAGTTGTATCTTACTGAAGGTTCGCGGAACGTAATCAATGACGCAGAATGTACCGATGGAATAGCCTTCTTTGGTCTTAAGCGGTACGCCAGCATAAAAGCGGATAAAAGGCTTGCCCGTTACATAGGGGCTATCATTAAAGCGGTTGTCCTGAATGGCATCGGGGCAGACAAAGTGTTGACCTGTTTGTACGATAAAATGATCAAAAGAACCGATTTTATCCATATCATCCAGAGGAAAATGGGTTTTCGCTTTAACATGCAGAGATTTAGTGCCAGTGAGTGTCACGAGCGCCGTCGGGGTTTCGAGCAGTTCGCAGGCCAGTTTCGTGAGCTTATGAAGAATATCGTCTTGAGATATATCGGATTTCTGTAATTCGTCGAGAGTCTGCATGCGTTTTTTTTCATCATGGCTCAAATGTTTTAACATGTAGACTCTTCCTTTCCGCAATAATAATCGCGACGACATCAATTTAATTTAACGGCGACACAATAACATAGAGGTTAAAAGTTGAGGTAACTTATTATACCACTTTTATCTTTCAGTTAAGCCCCTAAGGATCCGTTGACTTAACCGGTGTTTTTGACGTTTAGCGTTCAGTATACATTCTTGCTGTTTTTCAATTGGTTGGTTGGGGGTTGAGCGAGTTGACTGAGGAGGTGCTCGGCGAATAAATAATAATCTAATTATAAAAAAGACATTTTTCATGGGATAGAAATAGATCTTTGATAATTGTCACGCCTGTTATGGATCACGACAATATGGATGATATACCCGTCATACTTCAAACCGTATGTGCCTTAGCTTTTCTTATTCACTCTGATAAGAATAGAACAGATATTTTTTTATACCATGAGGCCAGTGGGCAATGCCTCCGTCAGGCGGTCGGTTTCCGCCGGACGGAGGGCACTACGCCGTGGACGTTAGCGTTGTTTTGGTGAGCTTGGTTTTGGCGAACTTGTCTCTGGCGAACTTAGTTTTGCCAGCGTTTCTAACTGCTGACGAATGGCAGTAACAGAAACCGCGCGATTATCGGCCTGCTCGCGCTCACTGGCATCGGGGGCTGAGCTTTGGATCCCCATGAGCACCCAGCCTGTCGCCGAGTTTAACATGAGAGGGGAACCGCTATCGCCAGGCAGCGTATCACACTGATGTGCCACAACGGCGGCCTGAACCCAGCCTGTGATTATGCAATCCTGATGGCGATATAGCGTATCCTGATGATCCTCTGGGTAACCCGCCTGAGTGACACGTTGCCCGCTGTCGCGTAAAGCCTGCATTAATTCCTGGCGACTACCTTGCCATAGTGTGAGTGGGCGAATTCCTGGTGGCGTTTGCTTTAGCCGAATCAGGGCATAATCCAGCGGTGCCGCCGAAGGCGGAACGATCCATCCCTCGCCGTCGGCTTTCAATTTTTTGGCGAGCGTTTTATTCGCCAGCGCTTCAATTTCCGTGGTTTCATAACGCCAGCCATTTTCTGTCGCCAGAAAGCGCAGCGCGACGGGTTTATCTATTTCGCCTGCCGGAGGGGTAACCACGCAATGCCCAGCCGTCAGCGCCAAATGGGGGGAAATAAGCGTCGCGGTACAGAGATTGCCGCTAGTGGTTTCCAATTGCCCAATAGCCTGCCATGGCCAAACTGTTGTGTCGGGAACGATGTCCCGATCGTCGTGATTAAAAAATAAAATTTTTTGCTGCGTTGCGGCGTCTGTTGATACTGATTCAGCCCAACTTAACGGGGTGATGAAGGATAATGAACATAGCAACCAGGCTGATATGCGCATGTCGTCAATGAACCTTATGATGAACGTCATTTTGAGGCGCTAAATATAGCGTGTTGCCTTAACTATAGATGTAATTGTTCGTGCAGAGCGGGAAATTAAAATGTTATCGAGTGTAAAAGGTGTTTGTTTTGTGGATGATTAATCCTGTTCATTATGTGATGAACGCGACGCCGTGGCGTCGCGCCCTTGAATCAGCAGAAACGGAGCGTTGCGGTAAGCGCTTTCGTTTCATCGGCTTTATTCGTAACTTACCGTCACGATACGGACCTGTGAACTCAGGTTTTTTGAACTCACAGAACCGATGCCTTGTGGCAATGTGTGCGAACCGTTTTTAACGTGTAGCGTTTGTACTTCCCCTTGTCGTGCACAACTGACCCTCACATTACTTGACTGGGTCGTAACATCGCAGACGGGTTCGACGATGGCACCAACGAAGCGAATGATACCTGTCGACGAAGGTGATGAGGCGAAGGTATACGGTGTGGCAGCCATCATGGAGAGCAATATGATTGAAGTTTGCAGGATTTTTTTCATTATGACGATCTCGGTATTGCCTGGTGTGTAATGGTATAAACGGCATAGAATGAAAAAACTTTATCACGCCTAAACTTTTGTTTAGTAACGTTCGCGCAACGTGAATAATATTTTTTAAAATCAGTGCATTACACCATATAACGACAGCGTATTTCTGTCGTGGTCAGTTGGTGTATCGCCGTGCCTACTGTTTTGTCATTAGGTACGTTTCCGCAATACCGTTATTTCTTCTTTTCCCTTGTGTGAACCTCTTTTTTATTTCCTTGCTGGTTACCGCCGCCATTTTACCGTCAGGCTTATTTAAGCCGCAGAGTCACCGTGAAACACATAAAAAAACAAACATACGAGCCCATTTGACTCATTTTATTCGTTCGTGTCTTTTTACGATTATTCACGGCTAAATAACGAAAAAAATTTATATGTTTAATTTATTCCTTTTTTCGGTCTTAAATTTTAATGATTTTTATTTTTTGAATTTTAATCCTGCATTCTTGGGGTTTTATCAAGACCATGCCAACTTTTACAAAATAACCATCATGAAAAATATTTATTAACGCATCGCGACGGGAAAGCGCGTAGGCCATCTTGCCCGCACGTTTTTTCGTGTTGAAGGACGTCAGAGTATTCCTGACTGATGCACTAAAAAAAGGATCGAGACGTCGCTTTAGCGACAGAGCCACGATTGTTTTTTAAATGCGATCGTTAACTTTTATCTGTTATCAGGAAATATAAGTTATGCATAAATCTTTACTCAATACCTTGATTGGTGCCTCATTGTTGTCATCCAGCTTTACTATTTTTGCGGCCACCGTTGCTGGTGGAACCGTACATTTCAAAGGTGAAATCGTTAATGCCGCTTGTGCGGTCAGTACCAATACGGCAGACCAGGTTGTGAACCTGGGACAATACCGTACCGCCCGTTTTACTGGGGTTGGAACTTACTCCGGCAAAGTCCCTTTCACTATCAATCTCGAAGATTGTGATTCCACCGTATCCACCACCGCTGCTGTCGCCTTTACTGGTACTGCTGATGCGAATGACAACACCGTCCTGGCCGTCAGCAATATCGGCGGTGGAGCCTCTGGCGCCGCAGGCGGTGTGGGTATTGAAATCTCCGATCGTGCCGGCACGGTTCTGACGCCAAATGGTGCCGTCTACTCAGCCCCACAAACGCTGAATGATGGCAGCAACGTGCTGGCATTCAGTGCGCGTTATAAAGCCACGCAAGCGACCGCTACACCGGGCGCGGCAGATGCCGATGCCACGTTCACCATCGATTATCAATAAGAACGGCTAGCAGGGAAGTTATAAAGCCAGGGATGGCGTTTTATACCCCATTCAACAACACTTTATCGTGAGGTGGTGTGTGCAGAATTCATCTCTTTTATTCCGATCTTTCTTGTTTGGACTGATGTCTTTTTCTTTATTCATTGCTCAACAGGCACAGGCTGGCGGTATCGCGCTGGGAGCCACACGAGTGATTTATCCCGCAGAGGCCAATCAGGCTTCGCTTTCAATTATTAATAGTGATGAAAAAAACCGCTTTTTAATTCAATCCTGGGTGGAAGATAAGGATGGTAATAAAACCACGGATTTTCTGGCGACGCCGCCGCTTTTTGTGGTGAAGCCTAAGGGCGAAAATACGCTGCGACTGATGCATGTCGGGGCGTCTTTACCGACCGATCGCGAGTCCGTTTACTGGCTCAACGTGAAAGCGATTCCCGCCGTTGATAAGCGTGACCTTCAGGACAAAAACGCGCTGCAATTGGCGGTGTTATCCCGGATAAAACTTTTTGTTAGACCCGCCAACCTGACGCAGGGGGCAGATAGCGCATCGACTACGCTGCGCTTTCAGCAGTCGAGCAATACACTCACGATCACCAATCCTTCTCCCTACTTTATTACGCTGGTCAACCTCCAATCGGGTAGTCAGAAACTCCCTAATACCATGGTCTCACCTAAAAGTTCAGCATCCGTGACGTTGCCGGACAACGCATCCGGTGCGGTGAGTTACCAGACGATTAACGACTACGGTGCGATGACGCCGCGCGTCATGGGCTCAGGGCTATGAAACGGTGAGATACCAGCCGTCATCGGGTTGCATTGCGACGACTGCCTGTGCTTTTCATCGTCATAGATGAGGAATTTTTGTATGCGTTCACAACCTACACAACCATCTTCAGCCGCATGTTATCGCGCCGTGCCGACGTGCCTGCGCTGGTATCCGGCTATGATGCTATGTCTGGCATTTCCACTACACGGTGAGGCTGAAACCTTCTTTAATCCGACATTTTTATCGGACGACCCTTCCGCCATCGCCGATCTTTCTCGCTTTGATAAAGGCGAAGGACAACCGCCGGGCGTCTATCGGGTAGAGATTTATGTTAATGCCGAATATGCGGTTTCTCGTGATATTGCGTTTCAAGTGCGCACGCCTTCCGATAAATCTTTCGGCGACGATACTGGCCTTGAGCCTTGTCTGACGACCACGCTGCTGGAACAACTTAATGTCAATCTGCGATCTTTTTCCTCTCTACGTGACGAGTCCGCTTCTGCGTGTGTCAATGTGCCGCAGGCGATCCCCGATGCCCGCGTGGATTTTGACTTTGAACTACAGAGATTGAATATCAGCTTGCCGCAGATTGCGCTGAAAAACGCTGGACGGGGATACATTTCGCCGGAAGAGTGGGATGAGGGCATCACGTCGGCATTGTTTAATTATCAGTTCACCGGCAGTAATACGCACGGCAACGCCCGCAGTGACAGCTATTTCCTCAATCTGGATAGTGGGGTGAACTGGAACGGATGGCGATTGCGTGATTACTCCACCTGGCGTTATTCCCGTTATGCAAATTTGCGCTATAACGAATTTCAGCACGTCAGCACTTATTTACAACGTGCCATCATTCCCTGGCGTAGCGAATTGACCATCGGTGACAGCAATACGGTAGGAGAGGTTTTCGATAGTTTGGGATTTCGCGGCGTCCAGATTGCGTCTGATGATGCCATGCTGCCGGACAGCCTGAGAGGGTTCGCACCAACGATCAGAGGGATTGCTAAAAGCAACGCCCGTGTCACCATCCGACAAAATGGCTATGTTATTTATCAATCCTATGTTGCGCCCGGCGCATTCGAAATTACCGATCTTTACCCTACGTCATCCAGCGGTGACTTACAGGTGACCATTACTGAGAGCGACAGCTCGGCGAACAGTTTTGTTGTGCCTTATTCCGCCGTGCCGCTACTTCAGCGTGAAAATCGGATGAAATATACCGCGATGCTCGGTAAATATCGCAGTAACAATGCGCAACAAGATCAGCCCTTTTTTGGCCAGGGCACACTGATTTGGGGGCGCTCGGCGGGGGTGACGCTATATGGCGGTACTCAACTCGCTGAAGACTATCAGGCGTTAACGCTGGGGACGGGTAAGAATCTTGGTGATTGGGGGGCTTTTTCTGCCGACCTCACTCAGGCTTACAGCACGTTGTCGGATGGCAGCGATCATCGTGGGCAGTCGCTACGTTTCCTGTATGCCAAATCACTGAATGACTTGGGGACTAACTTTCAGATTCTGGGCTATCGCTACTCAACCAAGGGGTTTTTTACGCTGGATGAGGCGAGCTATAAAAACATGAGTGGTTACACGGTCGATTTTACCGATGCTCAGCCTGTTGTGCGTGACTACTACAATCTGAATAACGCGAAGAAAAGCAGGATGCAGATGAATATCACCCAACAACTGGGTGATGGACGCGGATCGCTATTTTTGACGGGAAGCCGACAGGATTATTGGCATACCGAGGGCACGAACGATCTGCTGCAAATTGGCTACAGCAACGTGTACCGTGGCGTGAGTTATAACCTGAGCTACAGCTATAACAAGAATCAAGGGCTGGAAGAGCGAAATCGGCTGTTTGCTTTTAACCTTTCGATTCCACTGGGCCAGTGGCTCAGCGGACACCGAGAGAGTGTTAGCCTTCGGCATTTACAGAATACCGCGTACACCACGTACAACATGACATCGGACAATCAGGGGCGCACGTTACAGCAGGTTGGGCTCAGTGGCACAATGCTGTCTGAAGGCAACCTCAACTACAACGTCTCCCAAGGGTATGGCAACCGCGGCATCGGGAACAGTGGGAACGTAGGGCTTGGTTATCAGGGCACCTATGGTAACAGCAATGCCAACTACAACTACACGCACAATAGCCGCCAGCTTAACTATGGGGTCAGTGGTGGTGTGGTGGCACATGCTGATGGCGTCACGTTTAGCCAACCATTGGGCGATACCAACGTACTGATCAAAGTGCCCGGAGCCAGCCGTGTCAAAGTGGAGAACACCACCGGTATCCAGACTGACTGGCGCGGCTATGCCGTCATTCCCTATGCCAGCGTTTATCGTAATAACCGTATTGCGCTGGACGTCAATTCGTTAAATCAAAACACCGAAGTCAACAATTCTGTCGCCAACCTCGTGCCAACACGGGGAGCGCTGGTGCGTGCCAACTTTACCGCCTATCAAGGGGGGCGAGCGCTGATTTCACTGCAACAGCGCAATGGTCGGCCGGTTCCCTTTGGCGCGTTCGTCTCCCGCGTGGACAGTGATAGCACCGGTATTGTGGGGGATGATGGGCAGGTATTTCTGTCCGGGCTAGCCCCTGAAGGTGAACTGAAGGTCGCGTGGGGAAGTGATTCACAGCAGCAATGTACGCTTCGCTACGCACTACCAGACGGTAGTGAAAACCAACCGATTTCCTACACTAAGGCGATATGTCAATGACATTACTGATGAAAAAAAACAAAAGCGCCACGCGCAGTCGTGCGTGGTGGCGCGGTGTTACCGCTGCGGGTCTACTGGGAATGGCGGGTCAGGCTAGCGCGGTGCAATGCACGACATCAAGCGGTTCACCGTTAACGTATGACTACACTTACGCATTAGCCTCCAGCCAGAACTATGTCGGATATGTGACAGGGTGGAATGAAAAAAACGATGCGGGCTCCTATACGATAAGCGGCCCATGTAATAACCGAGATACCGTTTATTATTCGGCACAGCCTGGACCGTCATTGGTTCTGGCGTCAACGGAAAGCGGCGTGAACTGGTTTGATATTACCGGCAATGATTACCTCCAGGTGTCATCGCGTATTTTTGTCTATAACCGGACTTCGGGAGGGACATTTCATAATGTGCCGTTTACCGATGTGAATAACAACTGCGCGGGACTGTGTGGCGGGAATGCGACGACAGGCAGCCGAGTTCAGGTGAACTTCCGTATCAAGCGTAAGTTTGTGGGAATTTCTAATATCCCGATGGCACCCATTTTTTATCTCTATGGCAATCAGGGAGGCGATGGTCAAAGCGTGGGATCGCCGCTCGTGATCGGCTATATGAGCGGTTCGGTCACGGTTCCCCAGAGTTGTGCCTTGAATGCAGGACAGATCATCAGCATTGATTTTGGCGGGATTTCATCAGGATTGTTTAACACTGCAGGGGAAAAACCGGTTGGTGTTTCTCCTGTGACGCGGACGATTGGGATTGCTTGTAACGGTATCGATGCACAGGCGAGCCTATCGATGCGGCTTCAGGCCGATCGTGTGTCTGGTGATATGGTCGTTTCTGACAATCCTGATGTGGGATTTATGGTCACCGACAGTGGAAACAACCCATTGACGCCGAACGATATTGCAAGCGTGATCCCCTTTACGTTGGATGAAACGGCAAGTGCGAATGTGGCGATCACCGCGTATCCGGTCAGCGTGACAGGGAATAAGCCTCAGGAAGGCGTTGCGACAGCAAATGCCTATCTGCGCGTCGATTTTTACTAAGAGGGGAAATCGATGAACCGACTTCAGGGTGTGATGGCGTGTATCGTGCGTACACGAATGACATGGACAGTTCGTTTCTGCTTGGTTTTTTCGATCGCGACTGTCTGTGCGTTGATACCCGCGCGGGCCGATCTGGGACTGACCAACGTGCGGCTCACTGCGACGCTGCTGGCGAACAGTTGCAGCGTTAGTGCGGGAACGCAGGAACAAACGGTCGACCTCGGCACGTGGCCAAGCAAACAGTTTGCGGTAGGATCGCAAAATTCGAATCCGACGCGCTTCGAGATTGTTCTGGAGAACTGCGGGGTGGCGGCGTCTGGCGTTGAGGTGACATTTTATGGCAGTGCGCCAGCGGTGGATAATACGCTGCTGGCGCTTAACGCTGGTAGCAGCGCGACCAATATTGCTGTGGCGATTCTGGATAGCGAACGTCGTCGTTTGGCGCTTGGGCAACCGATGCCCCTTTATGCGCTGTCGGCTAACGCTGCCCGCGTGGCACTGGTTTTTTATGGGCAGTATGTTGCGATCGGCACGCCAGTGACGGTCGGCTCTGCCAATGCGGATGCAACATTTACGCTAACCTACCTGTAAGCTTTGGAGAATTCTATTCAGAAGGGATGACGGGTCTGGTGACCCGTCCTGGTATTAATTACATTCCGTGAGGTGACGTAATTTACCGCGCTCCAGCGTAATTAAGCCTTGCTGTTGTAGCTGCTTCAGCCCCCGTTTTATCGTACTTTTTGAGAGTGAGGTACGTTGGGAAATATACGACAGAGCAGAAAAGCATCGTTTGACATCAGGGGGGAGTTGATTCAGTGAACGTAGCATCTTATGCACGATGGAAAGTGAATCACCATGATTACCGATACAATGGTCAATCAATGCATGAAATCCGGTATTAACAATCGCTAAAACATCGTCGAAGCGTTCATAAGCTGTAATAATGCGCATCGCGGTATTGAAAGGAATACTGCGGATTTTCCCATAATCGACCCTTTCCAGATAGAGTTCTCCACCATCGAGTGTCACCATGGACCAACCGATGATAGCGGGTGATAATATAACGGAAATAACTTTATCATCGATTGACTGTTTCATTAAGAATGTTCCTTCATCCAAAAAATAAATAACTTGCTCTCCTGATGGATAAAAGAAATAAAGTCGTTTCCCTTTGATGACTTTAGTCGGCGGGGCGATATTACTGTGTGGTGAAAGTATTTTTGTGATTCTAAAAATAGAGGTATTTAATTCTTTCATTGAAAGCCTGTGCATGATCGAGTTATAACGCGTCCATTTCGTTTTATGATGGATGTAAATTCCTTAGAAATAGTAATTAATTCTTGTGGTTTTAAAAGCCAATTCGTATTTGACTAAGTGTATTGTCGTTTTTTATCAATAAATACCGCCTTGTTTTAAATGATTGTGTGGTTAGCATTTATAGTACTAATGAAAATGGCATACGCTGCCGCAGCACGGTGTTTTTTGCATCGTGTATATCTTAGAGAATTAAACCTTGTAATTAGTGTGCTTTTTTTAATAATAAAAATACGTTGAGATCCAAGCTGATTTGTTATTGGTTTCGAAATTGTAGTTTAAGATTTAGATAATTCCATTCTTATTGATGGATTTATCCTCAAAAATGAGACGATAGTCTTCAAGTGATTGATTTGAACGGCAGTCTTATCTGGTTTGACCTGCTGATGGGGAGGTGAATAGATTAAAATATAGGAAGAAATAATATTGTTAATAGGATTTGTTATCAATATTGATGTGTGTTTTTTATACGGATAGACGTCGACGTTTAATAATCGTGACAATGCGTGGATAGCCGCATGGTAGAGAAATGCTGAGAGCTAGAGAAAAAAACTCAGAGTGATAATGCCACAGAGCACAACGAGGGATAGCATAATTTCAAATGAATAACGCCGCATCATTCTCTCGCCCCCCATAAAATAGACACCCGGTGAGCTGGGTGTCTGATGATGACTCTGCGTTCGCTCTTAGTGGCGAGATTCAAACTGGGCTGACCGTAAGAGCGACTCCTCCCCCATAGGTAGGGGAAGGAGAGGGCGCTTACCGATTACGCCGCTGGCGTGGTATCAGCAGGTTTTGCAGTTTTAGCTTTCTTCACGTGTTTCTTAGCTGCCTGTGCTTTTTGTGCAGGAGCTGGCTTCGCTTTCTTCACGTGTTTCTTAGCAGCCTGTGCTTTCTGTGCAGGGGCTGGCTTCGCTTTCTTCACGTGTTTCTTAGCAGCCTGTGCTTTCTGTGCAGGGGCTGGCTTTGCTTTCTTCACGTGTTTCTTGGCAGCCTGCGCTTTCTGTTCAACAGTTGGCTTCGCTTTCTTCACCTGCTTTTTATGGTGAACAGCTTTAGCTGGAGCAGAGGTGGTCGTAGTTGCAGACATTTGAGCGGGTACGCTGGTTACGGTATCTGCGGCAAATGCGACAGAGGACAGACCCAGAGCCGCACCTGCGATCATAACTAATACTTTATTCATCATCATTTCCTCGTTATCTCATTCACGTTTCGTGACCCTCAGGTGGGCCGTTGAAGAGAGAATAGGAGAAACAGAGGGTGGCTTCAGTGAGTGATTGGTTTCGGCGTGTAACCTAATGTACAAGCCGAGGAAAGCGAGGGAAATATTGAAAGACAGCGGGATTGCCGCTGTCTCGGTGTTAATGCTGAATGGCGATGGTGGCCGGTTCTGCCACGGTTTTCACTGGCCAACAGAAACGAAAACGGGCTCCGCCGAGCGGGCTTTCATCCACGGTAATACTGCCTTCGTAAGCGCGTGCGATAGCATGAACAATCGCCAGCCCCAGCCCACATCCACCGCTGCTGTTTTCGATACCCGCTTCCAGACGGATAAACGGTTCAAAAACGCTTTCCCGGCTTTCGGGCGCAATGCCGGGGCCATCATCCTCGACTTGCAGACAGGCGATATGCTCGGCGTCGGATGTCAGGCTGATACGCAATTGGCTATGGCAGAAGCGCACCCCGTTGCCGATCAGGTTGTTCAGGACACGCTCCATCAGGCGCAAATCGAGCGCACCAATGTGCGCTGAATGCGGCATTTCCAGCGAAATGCGCTTTTCAGGATGGATAAGACGAAAATCGTCAACTTTTGCCTGTAGCCACGAAGGAATATCAATATCGGCAAGGTGCAGCGTCACCTGTGGGCGATCGAGCCTGGCATACGTCAGCAGTTCGTCAATCAGCGCTTCAAGTTGACCAATATCTCGATTTAATGCCTGCTGCTCGTCTTCTGTCAGGTTGTCACTCATGGCCAGCCGATAGCGCAGCCTGACCAACGGTGTACGCAGTTCATGTGCGATATTGTCAATAAGCTGCTTTTTACTGTTGATGAGTTGGTTTAGGTTATCCGCCATCCGGTTGAAGGCGACGCCTAGCCGAAACAGGCTTGAGGTGCTATCAAAGTGAATGCGCTCTTCCAGATGGCCATCTCCCAGACGCTGTGCGGCATTTTCCAGTTTTAGCATGGCTTGCCAATGCGGTCGCATCCACAAGAAAACCGGTAGCGCTAGCGACAGTCCAATGAGCATCACCAGCAGTAAATCCAGTAGCCGCATTTCGTGCAGGAAGAACAAATAAGGAATAGGGCCGACGGCGAGAACATAGTGGCTGCGGGGGATGCGTTGGATAAACGTGTATTCATCATCCAGCGCGATAATTTCTCCCTGATTCAGACGCTGCCGATTCTTGGCACTGAGCGTATATTTACTCACGGGCTCGATGTGCAATTTGAACGACAGGTTTAAATCGAGCTCGCTGATGGTCTTATGCCACTCGCGGGGAGGGATTGCACGCAACTCATTACGAATGAGATACAGCGAGCTTTTCATCAGGTCATCCATGGACTGGCGTCCGGCGCGTTCGGCGGTGACTTTATAGACCAGCCCGACCAGTAGTGTCATGACGACAAAGCAGGCGAACAGCAGTAGAAAAAACTGAACGAACAGCTTTCTCATAGCGTCACGCTCTCCCAGGTATTAGGGGCGAACAGATAACCTTTATTGCGCACGGTTTTGATACGGAACGGCTCCAGCGGGTTATCGTACAGTTTTTTACGCAGGCGGGAAATCGCCACATCAATACTGCGATCCATACCGTCGTAGGTCACGCCGCGCAGGTTTTTCAGCAGCGCATCCCTGTCCATGATGTGGCCGGCATGGGTCGCTAATTGCCAAAGTAGATCGAAATCCGCGGTGGATAACACGATGTGCTCTTGCCCTAATGTGACTTCTCGGTTGACCGGGTCGATACAGAGCAGGCCGAAGTGCAGGGATTTATGTACCTGTAACGCAGCGGGCGCGGTACTTTCTGCCACCGTTTGTGGCGCGGTGGCGTATTGCCGCAAATGCAGGCGTAGGCGGGCGAGCAAGACTGCGGGTGGCGTGGTTTTCAGTATGTAATCATCGGCACCCATTTCCAGTGCCAGAATATGATTCATATCGCTGTCCAGCGATGTCAGTAGCACAATTGGGCCGCTGTACTGTGGCCGCAACTCCCGGCAGATGGTCATCCCGTCTTTGCCGGGTAGCATAATGTCCAGCAGCACAAGGTCGGGCTGCTGTTGCTCAATGAAAGCCTGTGCCTGATCGCCTCGCGCTTCAACCTGAACATCAATGTCATGCTTGCCGAGGTAGGCAGCGATCAATTTTCCAACCTCGGTATCATCTTCTATAAAAACAATCTTATGCATGGTATCTACGTTATCCCCATCTCATTGCTGATAGCATAGCCTGATGATAGAGGATAAACGAGACGTGAAGCGTAAATGGGTGTTAAGTGTTTGTTTATTTGTCTAAATTAGATAAGCTGCGGTGCGTGTTTTTTTAGGCGATTCTCGTTATTTATCGAGAACGGCCACGCCATAATGACTGATTATTCCACTGGGAACCGCGTTAAAGATGAAACCGATTGATCAGATAAATAGTTGGATGCTGGAAGCCTTACGCCCTTATTTCGGTCTGGAGTCGTTATCGGCTGAATGGGATATTTTAACCATCCGAGATGGCTATTTTATCTGTTTCGATGGCGATACGATCCGCAAGCGTATTACCGCCACTGAGTTAAATTATCAGGAAGAAGACGTCATTATTCACACCCGTGGACGTGAGGTTATTCTGCCGAGAACCTCACGCGGGAAAGAAAAAAAGCTCACTTACACCAGCGTTTCCAGTGTAATGGCGGACGGTATTGTATTTTCAGCGGGCATCAGAACGCTGAACTCGGGAAGCTGCGGCTATATTACCGCCAGCAATTACCGAAACTCTATCCGACTCCCGTTGCCAGAATGTCGGGATTTGGTCAGCAAAGAAGAGATCGTCGACCGGCTGCGCGCTTATCCTGAGCGCTTACCTGCTGATTATGCGCATAAGCTGGAACGGCTGATGCATATGAAAAACCAGCAGCATAAAACCATTCCGGGCGATATTTTTCGGGTCGAAATAGATTTACATACCGATGGCTATGTTCTGGTTATTGGCAACCTGCGCCAGATGCAAAAGGACGAATTGTTTGCTGAACACAGCATCTGGCATGATGACGATGCCGCTGTTTGTTCGGCCTTATCTTTTCCGCACGACCGAGCGTAATCCATCGCTGTCGGAGATTGTGGCCTCTCCTTTGTCCGAAAAATGCTGGATTGTTATGGATAACGCTTTTTTGCGCGGTAACTATGAGTTTGTGGGATCGAAAATGCTGGCGGAAGAGGACATTCTGTTTCCTGTTGGTTATGGCCCAAGAATTACCACACAGAAAAGCGACTATCGTCTGTCGTGGGGACCTAGTTCGATAAGTAAAGCCGCTCAAGATACGGTTTTTAAGATCCAACGTCGCTATATGAATAATGGTGCCTATAGCAGTGTATCTGCCGACTGTTTTGCCGATAGCGGGTTCCCTGATTGGGATAAAACGCTGGGCAACCCGGAACACCGCGAAGTGTGGGAGCAGGTATTGGCCGAGTTTGGTTTTCCGCCCGATACGACCTACGATGCCTTTGCCCAACGTACCAGCGGGATGACGCGTGCGGCTTACCTGAGGTATGTGGCCGAGCATAAAGCGTATCAGCGCAAGGTACGTGGGAAGAAAAAAGATTCGTAATCGCATCAGCAACCTCGTTGAGCGGGGTGCTAATGCAGTGCTCGCTAGGCTTTTTCCTCAGAATGAACAGAAATAGTGAAACGTGTCCGAATAAAGTCGTGCTCTGGAGCGTTTACGCGTTGTCTATTCTGAGGAGAATCCTGTTATGACTCGCATCGTTCCTGTACTGGCCTTCGGGCTGCTCATCAGCCCACTGTTGCACGCTATGCCGCTTAACTACACCGTTGCTACTGATAACACCGTTATTGGGCTTTCATGGCAAGCATTTGGACACCAGTCACAAGCCTCTCTCGATGGCGTGACGGGCAACATTACCCTGGATGCTGAAAAGGAAATAAATGACCGTATTGATGTGAAAATTCCAATCACGACGCTACAGGCTTCCAACAGCCTGTTGACCTATCAGTTAAAAAGCGGCCTGTTTTTTGATGCTGAACACTATCCAGCGATTACTTTCGCCAGTAGCAGGGTTGTGGCGCTGGGTCATGGTCACTTTCGGGTTTTTGGTTCACTGTCGGTAAAAAACGTTCAACGCCCGGTCATTCTGGATGCCACGCTTGAAGAACATGGGGGAACCTCATCCCATGATGGTTCGCTATTTCTTCATGCCACCACCACTATTTCGCGCTCATCTTTTAATATGGATCGGTTTACCGGAGTAGTGGACGATCGTGTAGCGATTAATATTGAAATTCAGGCGAAAGTCGGACACATCGTATAAGTATTTACCCTCCATACACAGACGGAGTTGTCCGTGCGTGGAGGGCCGTTCACTGTCTATGCCAGCGACGCTTGTAATCTGAGCGCACTTTCTGTCAGCGGCGTAACAGGGCTACGGCCAATTAATACAAACTGATAGCCGCGATCGCGCCACCAGACAACCTGCATATCATGGCGTTGCTCATTGTGAAGCGCAGTGGCAGTTGCCTGGCGATCGGGGGAAATACACAGTGCCATCGGCCCATATGTGGTATGCATCCAGGTAATCTGCGCAATCGACGTATTGTCATAGCTCAACAGGCGTACCATTTTCAACGCTGCATCGTGAATCGTCAGCTGTTGTTCATTGAGAGACAATCCGATGTCCTGAGCCGTACGAGACAGCCCACGCTGCAAGGTCTGTGCGGAGCTGTCCGCATCGAGTAGGGTTTTAGCGCTGTACAGAGACATGTACTGGGCTTCAAGATCGCGAATTTTCTCGCTGTCGCTGAGAGCGGTCTGGGGATAACGTGCGAAGTAGCCTAACCCTGAGCCAATCACCAGAAAACTGAGAGAAGCGGCTATCAGCGAGCGGCGGCTGATTCCTGCATGAGATGAGGGTTTACCAAGGATTGGTGCTGTCGTTACTAATGCCTCAAGTCTGGCCTGCATCTCCGCCTCAGGTGCTTTGTCGAGTAACGGGGCGAAGGCTTCTTCAAAATCAAGCCGGCTTTTCATCAGTTCGGCGGTGCGCTCAGCAAGCTGTTCGTCCCCCTCAAGTAATGCCTTGAATCTTTGCGCATCAGCCTCATTCATCTCGCCATCTAACCAGGCAACAATAGCTTCGTCGCTATAAGGAGGAGTAAAACTCATGGGTTTCAAGACTGTTTCTCCTTTGCAGAGGGCGGGGTATCAACTGGTTTAGCCAGCGTCCCCCGCGCGGCGGCCAGTCGGCTCATTATGGTGCCGATCGGTACTGACAGCGTGTCCGCCGCCTCCTGATAGGTAAACCCTTCGACATAAACTAAAAATACGGTGTTGCGCTGTGCTTCTGGCAGTGCGCTGACGCGCTGCATTATTTTCTGGTAGTGCAGACGATCGTTATTCCGCTCATGGGTATCTGGAGCAAGCAATTCTTCGCTTTCGATAAACCCTTGCCCCTGGCGTACACGGCGGGCGCGCAGTTCAGAAATCCATATTGAGTAGAGAATGGAGAACAGCCATCTGTCGATACGGGTACCTGGGGTAAATTGTGTACTTTTTTCGAGTGCACGAACGCAGGTAGACTGGACTAATTCTTCGGCAACTTCGTGGCTGCGTGACAGTACCAGCCCATAGCGCCACATGCGTTTTAGGTGAGCAGTAAGCTGCTGGCGAACTTCACTGTTAGTGATTTTTTTATCCTCACGTTACTACTCAACGTTCTAGCGTAACGCCCGTCCGCCATCGACACCCAGCGTCTTCCCGGTGACGTAACTGCTCTTGAACAAATAGTCCACCAGTTGGACTATTTCTTCTTCCCCAGGTGCGATTTTCATCAACGATTTTTCCAGCGCCTGCTGGCGATATTCGTCGTCATCCTGTTCCTGAAACAAGATCAAACTGGGGGCGATGGCGTTTACTTTCACTTCCGGTGCCAGCTTACGGGCAAATGACCGCGTCATGTTATCCAGCGCGGCTTTGCTGGCGGCATAGGCGATGTGTTTCTCGCTGCCTTTTTCTACCACGTAATCTGTCAGATGAATAATATCCGCGCCAGCAATGCCTTGCCCGCGCAGGCAAGCTTCCAGCAGTTGGTTGAGTAAATAGGGGGCATAGACATGAATTTGCAGCATATCGCTCAGCGTCTGCTCTAATGGCGTGTCAGGTTTTTCTGGTGTCCAATTGCTGGCGTTGTGAATAATGGCGCGCAACTTCTGGGTAAGTAATTGAATTTGCTCTGCAAATATATAGATGTTTTCCGTAGTGGAAAAATCAGCGGCCAGACAAATCGCGCCGTCTTGCCGTAGCGCCTCAAGTTCGGGATAAAGGGTGCGATAGCTGATGATGACCGGGATCGATTGCGCCAGAAACGAACGCGCTAGCGCCAGCCCGATACGCCGTGCGCCGCCGGTAATTAACACGGGAGCAGAAGAAAACATTGCCACAATCAGGTCTCCTCAACACGCTAGTTAAAAGGGGAGCGAACCGTGACAATATACCTGAATTAACGACTATGTAGGTTATGGTTTTACCCTTGTAGGGGCTGGTGTAGTAAATCACTGGCGAAAAAAGGAGAAGGGGAAGATGGAACTCCCCCTTAACCCACAGCGCTAATGGTTTCTACTACGCTGAACGTACCGTTGTCGCCTCAATGGCCTGCGCCAATGAACCGTAGAAGCTCAGTCGCCCTTCAATCGGGTGAACCTTCGCCCGTGCCAGCGTTTTTAGCGGCTGGAAGGGAATGTCCGTAATGATGAGCTGTTTACCCTCGGGCAGTGTTTCGCTAAAGCGCAGGAACGCATTAAGTCCACCCGCATCCAGTACTGGTACGGCATCCCACTGTAAAATAATATTTTGGTAGCCTTCGCTGCGTACCGTCAGGTCGTTGAAGATGCGCTCTGCTGCGGCGAAAAACAGCGGGCCGTTAACGCGTAATACCAGATGGTCCGGTATTTTAGTGTCCGGCAGTTCGCTCAGACGGGTCATTTGCGCGATGCGACGCATGAAGAGCAGGGACGCCAGAACAATGCCGACGGTAATCGCGATCACCATATCGAATAATACGGTTAACGACATACAGAGTAGCATCACGATAATGTCGTCTTTTGGCCCGTGGCGCAGTAAATCCACCACCTTATGTGCTTCGCTCATGTTCCAGGCGACAATCAGCAGCAGTGACGCCATCGCCGCCAGCGGTAGATAAGATAGCCACGGTGCGAGTATCAGAAGCGCCAACAATACCAGCAGCGCGTGGATCACGGCAGAAATCGGCGAGTTTGCTCCCGCCCGCACGTTGGCAGCAGAACGGGCAATCGCGGCGGTCGCGGTAATTCCTCCAAAGAATGGGGCAATAATATTACCGAAACCCTGACCCATCAGTTCCGCATTAGAATTGTGTTTTTTGCCTGTCATGCCATCTAACACGACAGCGCACAGCAGCGACTCAATCGCCCCCAGCATCGCCATCGAAAATGCCGCAGGCAGCAGGGCGGAAATGCTTTGCCAATCCAGCGTCATCGTTTTCCCATCCGGCGACGGAATGTCCCACGGCAGAATGAGCTGCGGCAGAATGGGGGGAATGCCTTGCCCTTGCGAACCATCCGCGAGCAGATAGCTAAAGCGGGAACCGATGGTGGCCACGTTTTCGCCCAGCAGCGACATGATCCCCATCACCGCGACCCCTGCCAGCAACGCGGGCAAGTGACCGGGTAGGCGGATGCCGAGTCTGGGCCAAACGATGAGAACCAGTAGCGTCGTTGCACCAATTAACGTATCAGCAAGATGCAGGGTAGGCAGCGATTGCGCCAGTGCCGCCACTTTTTCGACGTAATGCTCGGGCACTACGGCCATCTGCAAGCCGAAGAAATCCTTGATTTGCATCGTACCGATGGTGATAGCGATCCCAGAGGTAAAACCTAGCGTCACTGAAAGTGGAATGTATTCGATCAGACGGCCGAAGCGGCAGAGCCCCATCAGCAGCAGAAATACGCCGGAAAGCAAGGTGGCGACCAGCAGGCCGGATAACCCAAACTGCTGCGACACGGGATAGAGAATGACGACGAAAGCCGCTGTCGGACCCGAGACGCTGTAGCGTGAACCGCCGCTGACGGCAATGACAATCCCGGCAATAGCCGAGGTATATAGCCCGTACTGTGGGGGGACGCCGCTGGCAATCGCCAGTGCCATCGCCAGCGGGATGGCAATGATGCCGACGGTAATGCCAGCGATAATGTCGTGGATAAAACGTTGTAGCGTATATTTTTCGCGCCAGCACGCGTCAATCAGCGCGCTGAACGGCCTGATGCCGTTAATTCCGTGCGTTTTCATCTAAGCAGAAACCAAAGTAAGGAAGTAAATCAACATGGCGGGCCTGCCGGTCCGTCGACGACAGCCTTACGATACGCCGGAGGCGCTCAGAAGATCCAGAGATACATCAAGAGAAGTGCGGTTTGGCGAGGCTGACGCGGCAAAAACCGCGTCAACGGGGAGGTTATAGCGTGATGGTGATCAGATAGGCGGCAAAGAGCGCTAAATGCGCACTGCCGCTCAACACATTGGTTCTGCCTGTGGAGAATGTAATGTGGCACAGCACCAGCACGGACAGCATCACGACGATATGCGGCATATCCAAACCGAAGTTCAGCGTGCGGCCCGTCATCATCGCGATGATTGTGACAGTAGGGACGGTGAGTGAAATCGTCGCCAGTACGGAACCGAAAAACAGGTTCATGGCGCGCTGTACCTGATTTTTCAGGACGGCGCGTATTGCTCCCAATCCTTCAGGCGATAGAATTAACAGCGCGACCAGGAAGCCGGTGAACTGTGTCGGGGCGTTCATTTCGGTCAGCAGCGTTTCCAGCGGCATTGAATTCGTTTTGGTCACGGCGATAACGGCTATCAGATGCACCAGAAGCCAACCGGTGTGCCACAGTGAACTGTGCGCGGACGGTTTACCGTGATGCGGATCGTCGCCGTCACCTTCGTCTTCATGTTCATAGACAAATAGGCTTTGGTGTGTACGCGTCTGAATCAACAGAAACACGCCGTACATCGCGGCAGAAATGGCAGCAATAATCAGCGACTGCGTTACGCTGAAGTTACCGTCAGGCAAGGCGCTGGGGAAAACCAGCACAATCACGGCCAATGGGAAGATCGCCATCAGATACTGCTTGATGCCGCTGAGGTTAACATACTGCGTAGCGAACTTACGGCCACCGAGCAAGAGGGCAAAGCCCACTAGACCACCGGTGACGATCACAATGATGGAATAGAGCGTGTCACGCATCAGGTCCGGGCCTGCGTCACCGGTGGCCATCAGCGCCGAAATCAGGCTGACTTCAAGGATCACGACGGACAGGCTGAGGATGAGTGAGCCATAAGGTTCACCCAAGCGATGTGCGAGCACGTCAGCATGACGTACTACACTAAATGCACTGAAAAGAATACCGGCTAGCGCGAGGGCATTAATACCGAGAATGGCGACAAAATCTTGCGAACTGCCCCACATATAGAGCACGGCCAGCGCAATAACAGGAAAAATGAGTGAGTATTCATGATGGCGAGTTTTGACCACCTCAGCATGAGACTTCATTGTGGGTGTTCTCCTTATCCAGAGGAATGATACGGCAAAATAACCCCGTCATACTTCAAGTTAGCGCACTGACACTCGAATGACTCGGGCATAAAGCAATTCATTACAGGCGTAAGACCATTTTTTCATGGCCGTAACACAATAATAAACCGCAAAAAGTTACTAGAAAGTAGTTATAACGTAATAAAACGAACAATATGATAACAGATTGTCGTATTGGTGCGGAGAATTTTACGGATTTTTACGCTTTGAGCATAAATTTAAATGAAAAGGGAGAATTTATGCATCTTCTCCCTATGATGATAATATCAAATGTGTTTTTTATGGTTATTCATCAGGATTGTCCATGATATCGTGGCGTTTATGATGATAATCCTCTTCATTTAACCCTTCTCGCCAATAAGGTACTGCATACATCTGATTTCGCTCACACCCGCGTTCTCGACGCACATGGCGACGAAGGTGAACCACGATACGATCCTCACCGGCTAGCCAGTAAAATGCATTTTCAGTCACCGGGAGTGCCTGAAAATGGTGGATCAGCGCGTCGGTCGTTTCTGTTCCGCCGACGATCCAGTGCAGTTGAAACTGTGCTGGTTTCGCGATATCGAGTTTGTCAGCCTCGCTGTCGACACGGATCACCGCATGTCCTTGAGCGTCATCGGGCAGGTGTTCCAGCAACGCTATGAGCGCAGGGAGCGAGGATGGGTCGGCTGCCAGATAATACGCGGAAGCTGGAGGCAGCATCGGGAGTGGGCCACCGGGTTGTGAAATACCCACCCAGTCGCCGGGCTTGGCCTGACGAGCAAAATTGACGGCAGGGCCAACGTGGTCATGCAGCGCGAAAACCATATCCAGCTCTGCATCTTCTGGACGCAACGCTCGGACGCTATAGGTACGAACGATAGGGCGGGCTTCGCCTTCCGGCCAGATCGGGCCGCGTTCGCCGATGGTCGGTAGAGCAGGCTTTTGTTGCCCAGCCTGAGGCAGAAATAGTTTGAGATGTGCGCCATATCGCTCGGTTGGGTAATCGCGCAACGCGTCATGATGAAACGTAATACAGCGTAAATGTGGGGAAATATCGTGAATCTGTTTAACCTGAACTAAAACAGGCTGACGCGGCGTTGCCATTCAGTGTCTCCGTGGTAATCAATTCCAGTGTAGGGATGATAATAACACGAGATGATAACTATTATCATTTCGTGCCTTTGTCGTTATTTTTATCGAAATAAATACGCTGCTAGTGTTTTCACATTAAGTGGACCGCTTGCGGCAGGTATTTGACGTCACAAAAATGGCGTTTATATCAGGAAAACGTCAAGTCTAGCGATGCGTTGCCGATTAAGTTGATATACCCGTCATACTTCAAGTTGCATGTGCGTTGGCTGCGTTCACTCACCCGAATCACTTACCTGAGTAAGCTCATCGGGATTCCTTCCCTTGCCGCCTGCCTGAAACTCGAATTATTTAGGGTATTAACGCTGCATCATGTGTGAATGAAACATTATCACGAACTTTTTCAGGTTTTGTGACCCGCATCAAACTTGATCGCGGAGCCATAAATGAATAACCTCAGGTTCTGTGGTGCTGTAAAATTAAGCAGATAAAGTAGTTAGGTTTTAAAACGCAGGGCGAGAGCCGATCTGACGAGCAGAAAAAGAGTAGGGTTGGGGGTGGTAAGTAGTGTTAACACGCGATTTTTTGCAGAAAGCAGATTGTAGAACGTCTTTTGGGTGTATTGAAGAAACCTTACTGCTCACGCCGCAGCAGCGCGCTGATTCGCTGGACAGGACGTTGGCGCTACGGCCCAATAGCTGTCCCGTCTGGGTATTTGGCTACGGTTCGCTTATGTGGAACCCGGTTTTTGACGCCGAAGAAATCTGTCTGGCAACGTTGGCGGGGTGGCAGCGTGCTTTTTGTTTGCGCCTCACTATCGGTCGCGGCACGACAACACAGCCGGGGCGGATGCTGGCGTTGCAACCCGGTGGGCAAACGACGGGTCTGGCTTTCCGCCTGCCTGAAGCGTCATTGCGTGAAGATTTGGAACTGCTGTGGAAGCGTGAAATGCTGACGGGCTGCTATCGTCCGCTCTGGTGCGAACTACATCGTAAGAACGGCGTACCGCTGACGGCGCTGGTGTTTGTTTCCGAGCCGGAACATCCCCTGAACGAAAATGATACCTGCATTCAGAGCGTCGCACCGCTGATTGCACGCGCCAGCGGTCCGCTTGGCACCAATGCGCAATATCTCTTTGCACTCGAGCAAGAGTTGAAAAATCATGGAACGGAAGATGAACGCGTGAGCGAATTGGCGCAGCGGGTGCGTATTCTGCAACAGTCGTGTTCTGCGGCAACGGGGAATGGGCAGTAACAATACGGTGAGTGGTGAGATTCACGGTGAACGACGATATCGCCCTTCACCGTGAGATATATTACCAGCCGACGCCAACACCCATGGTGTACAGCGTGTCGTCAACATTCCCCTGATTACTTTCGATACGGGTACGTGACACTTTCATGGTCATTGAAGACCAGTCGGTCAGCTTGAAGCGCAGGCCGGCATCCGCTTTCAGATAGATTGGTGCTGTGCCATCAAATGAACGACCCAATTCACCGTTGGTGAAGGCTTCCACGGTTTTGCTGAACAGATAGCGGTTGTACGCCCACTTCATCGCGCCAGAGTAGAAATCATCATCGCCCTGATCGCGGTACACGAAGGTTTGGGAGTTGACCAGTGACGTCAGTGAGAACGCGCCTAAATCGTTATCCCAGAACTGATAACCTGGACCGAGACCGAAAGAGCGGTTGATTTTAATGCTTTCGATCCAGTCGCGTTTGTACTGATAACGAGCCTGCCAAAACCAATTTTCATCCACGAATTTGTCCAGCGCATATTCGCCAGCCGCATTCTTGGTGCTCTCGACTTTATCCTCTTTTGCCAAATGGTAGCTGGCATCAAGGTTGTGTCGCCACGTATCGTGACGTGCTTTCGTGTTCAGTGCCACATCGTAGTTATCGGTTTCTGTCGAGCTTTTCTTGTGCGACATACCGGCATCAATGTTGCCTTTCCAGACGAAATCGGTCACCAGCGGCTTCTGCGCCACGATGGAGGTGATTTCGGAAAGCGCCAATGTTTGCGGGCCGTTTGCTTCGTTAGCAAGCGACGGGCTCGCGACGATAGCGCGGTTTTCACCGGCTTTCACCGCCGGGTACAGTACACCTTTCTCGTAGCGTTCGCCCTGAATCACCAGACCATGATCGCTTTCAAAGGTTTTCACCTGATCCCAAGCTACAGAGATGGAGCCTGCATAGTCGGTGTTGATAAAGAGTTTGCCGCCGTCAAGCAGCGTGATTTTCCCTGTGACCTTGTCGCCATTGTTCAGCCAAATGGTGTCAGCGCGGCTTTGCGTAATGCCTGCGGAGAGGGCGATGACCAAGCTAAGGGAAGAGATTGCGTGTTTGGATAGTGTCATTATTGCCAAATAAACCGTGGTGACATGTAGTGAGATGTCCGTCAAAGACGTACAGCCGTTGAAATATCCGTCATACTTCAAGCTGCCTGTACGTTGACTGCCCTTACTCACCCCAGTCACTTACTTCAGTAAGCGCCTGGTGATTCGTGCGGTTGTCGCCTTCACGCAACTCGAATTATTTAGGCTAAAACGAACCGATTTAGCCCGGAACGGCAAACATTAACAGGAATCTGAGTGATGCTCTACCCGAAAACGATAATTGATTAGAATGTAAATAGTTATAAAAGTTGCTATTGATGATTAACCGCTATAACGCGATGTCTGTCACATTTTTAGCAGTGGCAGGGAACGTCGATGTAGGGCGGTGAATCTCTGGCCCAGTCTGTTTCGGGCCAGAGAAATGTGGGCGAGTGATAATGCTACGCGGTGCGCTGCGTGTGGGATGCGTTGCTGCTAAGGAAACGCGAGATCAGTAACGTTCTTACGCGGAACACGATCCGTTCCTGGAAGAGAACGCACAGCGTCACCGTGCTGAGCAGGAAAATGATATAGCCCGTCATGGACAACTGCACCTGACCTGCAGCGGCAATACACTGATCCCAATCGCTGAAGCAGGCCATCGGATTACCGCGCACCAATTGTTCCAGGGTGCGGAACAGATTGAAGAGCGGAACATGTAGCGCAAAAATGGAAAGTGATGCGGCACCCAGTCGCGGCGACCAATGTTTCAGCCACTCGCTGTTAGGTTCACGCGCCAGCGCGCTGAGGCACACTAAACCGACCTGAGCGGGTAGCAGCAAACCGTTGTGCAGCAGGAAGTACCAATAGGCGTCACCTTTCGTGAATAGCCAGGTGGCGGCGAGGAAGTTTATCGTGATAAAAATGGCGACACCGTAGCGCTGGCTTTTGCTCAATGGTGAACGATCTTTCTGGCGATAATGACGGAACAGTGCATAGCCTAAAATCCCGGCCAGAAATTCCGGCAAACGGAAGATCGGCCCACGCTGTAACAGTCCGGTGTACGGCATGCCGTATTGCTGCTGCCAGATCACCCAAATCGGCGGTAGTAGATACAGCAAGCAGACGATGCCCATCCACAGCCAGGGGTGACGACTGTTCAAGAGACGCGGAGCCAACAGCGGAAACGCCAGATAGAAAAAGAACAGCGTAGAAAGTGACCATAACGGGGCATTGAAGGTCAGGAAGTAGGGATTCCATGCCTGCAACATCAGTACCTGCAATAACCCGTTGAACGCCAGTTGTGCATTCGTCATGTAATGGCGCAGCGTTTCGGGATCGGCTGCGGGATCGTTGGTGTCATAAATGACGAAACGCGCGCTGGCGACTTGTCCTTCCGGCGGCACCGCCAGCCACTGCATGAGCGTGACAACGGCAATAGAAGACAGTAGGGCAATGATATGGATAGGGTAAAGATTGAAGAAGCGTTTAGCCCAGAATTGGCGCACAGGTTCACGCAGACGTCCGTCCTTAATATAGACATGCGCGAGCAAAAAGCCAGACAGGACAAAGAACGTGCTGGTCGCGAAGAACCCCATACTGGTGAGTTCGCTCAAAAAAGGAATGCGCTCACGCTGGGGATAAATGTGCACGGTGTGATAAATCATCACATAGCAACCGAGCAAAAATCGGAGCCACTCCAGGCCGATAAATCGCTCTTTACTGACCTTCTTCATGTTGTTCCTCAACGTTAAACTCGGTGTAAAAGCTTAAAAATGCGATTACGAACTAGTTTAGACGAGAGCAACGTCACATTAATTAGGATAATGGCTATAAATACCGGCGTCGTTTAGCAACCGTTTAATTTGGCGGGGTAGTGGTGGTATTTCCACCAATTTCTGCTGCATCCTCGCTCGCGCGAGGATAATCTCGATGGGAGGGGCGCCTGAGCGCCTTATCCTTACCGCTGATCATAACTGCTTGTTGTTACGGTTTGATTACATGACTTTTTCTTGCAATACCCAGACTGCCGCTTCAACTCGTGATTTCAGCTTCATTTTCTTCAACAGATGTTTGACGTGAACTTTGACGGTGCTTTCCGTAATCGTGAGCTTACGGGCAATCACTTTATTGGAGAGTCCCTGAGCCAGCAATTTCAGAATATCGCGTTCGCGCGGCGTGAGCAGTTGAATATCCCGGTCACTGCTGTGGCGGCTTTCACGCAGGCTGGCGGCCAGAATCGGTGTCAATGTTTCACTCAGCACCATTTTCCCTGATGCCGCTTGATGCAGCGCGGCGAGTAAATCTTCCGGCTCCATATCTTTCAGCAGGTAACCATCGGCACCGTTTTTTAAGGCGTTGACCACATCGTCTTCATGGTTAGATACGCTAAAGACGACAATGCGGCCGGACAGCGATTTTTCCCGCAGCCGATTCAACGTTTCCAGGCCATTCATACCGGGCATATTTAAATCGAGCAGAATCAAATCCGGGTCCAGTTGTTCCGCTAGTTCGACACCCTGTTCGCCGTGACTGGCCTCACCTGCCACCTGTAATTCTGGGTCCATACTGATGAGTTGTTTAACGCCATTGCGCAACATGGGATGGTCATCAATCAGCAGTAGGGTGGCGGCGTCTTCGTTAATCATGTGTTTCTCCTGTTAATGGTAGCCGGTGACGGTATTCGGAGAGGAAGTTGACATTCACTTCAGTGCCCCCCTTCGGCCGGCGTCGAACAATGCATTCGCCGTGCAAACCTCGTGCACGGTCGCGCATGATAATCAGTCCATAGTGGTTGGCACGGCTGGCATCATCGGGAATGCCGATACCATTATCCGTCACGCTGAGTTCGATGTAACCCTGACGTAGTTGTAGCGTGATATCGACCTGCGTGGCCTGCGCGTGCTTATAAATATTACTCAGTGCTTCACGCACAATTTGCAGAACGTGAATGCCTTGATGAGCAGATACCGACTGTGGCGGTAACTGGTAATGTAGTTCGATGGGATATCCTAACCGCTTGCCGAATTCATCGACCGATGCGCGTAGAGCGGCCAGTAAGCCAGACTGCGAAAGCTTCAGTCGGAAGGTGGTCAGCAGCTCGCGCAGTTGTCCATAGGCGGTGTTCAACTCTTCTCGCATTTCCGTCAGCAGTTGCTGTGACGCGGGGGGCAAATCGCCCCCCTGCATTTGCAGGCAGCTCACCTGAATTTTCAGGCAAGAAAGGGATTGCGCAATAGAGTCGTGTAGCTCGCGGGCAATGGTGGCGCGTTCTTCCATCAGCATCAACTGCTGTTGATGGTTGGATTGTCGCTCTAACGCCAGCGTACTGGTCAACTGTTCCAATAAGGTATTCAGTAACTGATTCTGATCGCGACTGAGCGTGGTATTACCCGGCAATGTGGCCAGCACGACGCCGTATTGTCCGTGTTTATCGTGGAGATCCCAACAGTGAGGTTCACCCGGTAATTCTTCACGTTTTGCCTGCATACCGCAACTCTGACAGCTATTATCTGGGCAGTGATCCGGTTGTAATTGGCTGCAATCGCTAAACTGATGAAACTGTTCTTGATTGTTATCTTCATACAGCCGCAGTTGAATATTGCGCAGTGGCGTTAACGAGGGTAATTCGTTCAAGATCGGCATCAATCGACTGCACAGCGGCGCACCGGTATGCAGGCGTCGACTGGCACGATAAAGGAAAGAAAGCAGGTCGTTTTTCTGTTGCAGATCGGCGGTTTTCTCGGCCACGCGCTGTTCCAGGCTGTGATACATGGCGGAAAGCTCATCCGACATGCTATTCAGCACTTGTCCCAGCGTGCTCATTTCATCATGACCATTAATGGCGACGCGCTGGGTGAAATCACCTTGTCCGATAGCCTGCGCCATCGACACCAGACGTTGCCACGGTGTTAACAAGCGGCGACGCAGATAAAAGAACGTGGTAATCAGCAGAATAAACATAATGCCGATGAAGATACGCTGCACCAGTGTGACCATCATTAACCGCTGCTCGGTTTTATGATCGATGGCGGAAACCAGATCGTCCAGTTGCTTCACGAAACGCGCGACATCCGGCGAGGCATCGGCGGAGTGCGTCGCCTGCCGCAGATGCGGTTGCAGGCTCTCTAGCCAGAAAACACGCAGCGCAGTGAATTGCTCACTGAGCCCTTCCCGGCGTACAGCCTGCTGAAGGTCGCTACTGATTTCGTCTTCTTCCAGTTCTTGTAGGTAAATTTCATTCTCAGCAGAGAGCGGCACCATCGAGAGCAGACGGTAGCTCTGCATACGCAGTGAGCCTGCTTTATTAATGGCGTGCGCGTTCCCTTGAATGCTTTGCGACATCCAACTGGAAACCGACATACCGGCAATACCCAGCAAACCGAGTAGCAACATCAACAGTGCAACCTGATTGACGAGCGACAGCGGCAGCAGGAAACGTTTCAACATAATAAAGCGACCTCTGCTGGAGGAGTAGAAAACCAGTACCGAGAAGGATAACCCTTTTGGCATTTTTCCCGATCCTACATGATAACCCCATACCCATTAGTAAGTACCACCGAATATCCATGTCTTGAAAGGGGATATGGCAGTGAGAAAAAATAGAGAGATAACAGCTTGAATTATCGTTGCTTATTTTTCTATTTTTATTACTCATTAAGGAGTGTGGTTATTTTAACTCGGTTTTTTTACCTGACAGCGCGTTGATTTGCATCAACTTTACCTGCGGTGTAATCCCTAATGTTGCGCCTTAATTCTACCGCGTTTTTATTTATCGAGGTTTTTATGACGCAGCCTTCATCACCCGAAAAAGTATCGCAAAGCACGCTGATAAGGGAATGGAATCCTGAAAATACAAAATTATGGCAATCTGGTGGACAACGGATAGCACAGCGTAATCTTTGGATCTCTGTGCCATGCCTGCTGTTGTCGTTTTGTGTCTGGATGATTTTCAGCACCGTGGCCGTCAACTTAAATAAGGTTGGATTTAGTTTTACCACAGACCAGCTCTTTTTGCTTACCGCGCTGCCTTCCGTTTCCGGCGCGCTGTTACGTGTTCCTTACTCCTTCGTTATCCCAATCGTTGGCGGCCGCCGCTGGACGACACTAAGTACCATTATTCTGGTTATTCCATGTATCTGGCTTGGATTTGTCGTACAGAACCCGCAAACGCCTTACAGCGTTTTCGTTACGATTTCTCTGATGTGTGGGTTCGCTGGCGCTAATTTCGCCTCTAGCATGGCTAACATCAGTTTCTTCTTCCCCAAATCACGTCAGGGCAGTGCATTAGGTATTAACGGCGGATTGGGTAACCTCGGCGTGAGTGTGATGCAGTTGCTGGTGCCGGTGGTGATTTTTCTGCCGATTCTGGGTTTTTCTGGTAATGGCGTTGTTCAGTCAGACGGTAACCAGATTTGGCTGCACCATGCTGCGTGGATGTGGGTACCGTTTCTGGTTATTGCTGCAACGGCTGCCTGGTTTGGCATGAACGATCTTTCGACGGCTAATGCGTCGATACGCAAGCAATTGCCGGTTTTGAAGCAAATGCACCTATGGGTGCTCAGCTTTCTGTATTTGTCCACCTTTGGTTCATTTATCGGTTTTTCGGCAGGCTTCGGCATGTTGTCCAGAACGCAGTTTCCGGACATCGTTATTCTGTACTACGCCTTCTTCGGGCCACTGCTGGGGGCGTTGGCGCGTCCGGTTGGTGGAATGCTGTCTGACCGCTTTGGCGGTGTGAAAGTCACGCTGATTAACTTCATCCTGATGGCGATTTTCTCGGTACTGTTGTTTCTGTCTTTGCCGAGTGCGAACTCTGCGGGTTCATTCGGGATGTTCTTTGGCATCTTTATGATGTTATTCCTGACGGCCGGTCTGGGTAGTGGGTCAACGTTCCAGATGATCGCCGTGATTTTCCGTAAATTAACCGGGGATCGGGTTAAAGCACAGGGTGGAAGTGATGCAGATGCACAGAGTTCTGCTGCCACGGATACCGCTGCGGCGCTGGGCTTTATTTCGGCCATTGGCGCTATCGGTGGCTTCTTCATCCCGCAAGCCTTTGGGATGTCGCTTGAGTTAACCGGTTCACCCACCGGTGCCATGAAGGTATTTGTGGTGTGCTACGTGGTGTGCATCCTGGTGACTTGGCTGTTTTATGCCAGAAAGAAAAGCTGAGCCTTGACCCGGCTCCCAACCCCCTCTTAGCCACATTTTATGTCGACTAAGAGGGGGTTCCGTGCGCGGTTAATGCTGTCATTTTCATGCTACTCCGTAGCTCGCGCCCGGCACGGCTCAAACGCCGCTCGCCCCGTGGCGCAAGCTTTCGCCGCATCCCTGCGGCTCATCCTAAGCCCGCTCTCTCCTCAGCATAATTTTTTACGCCAGAAAAATGAGGACAGAGAGTATTATCAGAGTCTGCATAACAAGTGACTAAGACGCCGCCTTTTTCGGGGAGGCGTTTTTTTTCGCGCTGCATCCAGCTACCCCTCCACTGAATCTGCACGATTTTTCGTCATCTTTTGACTACTACCTCTAAATAGTCGTGTGTATGAATTCAGTATAAGCACAAACCTAATGGTTTTAATTTTATCCTTTAAAATCAATTAATTGTGTGTTTTTCTCATAATAATTCTTTGGTGGTAGTTGGCGATATACTCCGTTTTTCTCGGAATGACACTCTTGATCGTTATCAAGTTTGGCAGCGCGGTTGCTGGATACCCTAGCGCCAATTTGAGCGATGTGTCGTCAGCAAAAACAGATGTCTGCTACGAGCATTTCATAACGACAGGAGCCAACAGGCTTCGCAGCAGGAGAGTCCGGATGAGCAAATTCCTTGACCGGTTACGTTACTTCAAACAACTGGCCGAACCGTTTTCCGATGGTCACGGGCAGACCCTTAATAGCAATCGTGACTGGGAAGATGGCTATCGCAGTCGCTGGCAGCATGACAAAATCGTGCGTTCTACCCACGGGGTAAACTGCACCGGTTCATGTAGCTGGAAGATTTATGTGAAAAACGGTCTGGTGACGTGGGAAACACAGCAGACTGACTATCCGCGTACCCGTCCGGACCTGCCTAACCATGAGCCTCGTGGTTGCCCGCGCGGTGCCAGCTACTCCTGGTATCTGTACAGCGCCAACCGCCTGAAATACCCGATGATGCGTAAACGCCTGATGAAACTGTGGCGTGAAGCGAAACTGACGCACAGCGATCCGGTTGATGCCTGGGCATCCATTGTCAACGATCCCGAAAAAACCAAATACTACAAACAAATTCGTGGTCGTGGTGGTTTCGTGCGTTCTGACTGGAATGAAGTCAACGAACTCATTGCTGCCTCTAACGTTTACACCGCCAAAACCTATGGCCCTGACCGCATTATTGGTTTCTCACCGATTCCTGCGATGTCAATGGTGTCCTATGCGGCTGGTGCGCGTTACCTCTCTCTGCTCGGCGGCGTGTGCCTGAGCTTCTACGACTGGTACTGTGACTTACCGCCAGCGTCACCGATGACCTGGGGTGAGCAGACTGACGTACCGGAATCTGCGGATTGGTATAACTCCTCTTACATCATCGCCTGGGGTTCTAACGTTCCGCAAACCCGTACACCGGATGCCCACTTCTTTACCGAAGTGCGCTACAAAGGCACCAAAACCGTTGCAGTAACGCCGGACTACGCTGAAATCGCCAAGCTGTGCGATCACTGGCTGAACCCGAAACAAGGCACCGACAGCGCAATGGCGCTGGCAATGGGCCACGTTATTCTGAAAGAGTTCCACCTCGACAAGCCAAGCCAGTATTTCAGCGAGTACGTTCGTCAATACACGGACTTACCGATGCTGGTGCTGCTGGAGCCTCGTGAAGACGGTTACTACGCGGCGGGTCGTATGCTGCGCGCCTCCGATCTGGTAGACAACCTCGGTCATGACAACAATCCGCAGTGGAAAACCATCGCGATTGACGATGAAAGCGGCAATCTGACGGCACCACAAGGGTCGATCGGCTACCGTTGGGGCGATCAGGGCAAATGGAACCTGGAACAGCGCGATGGCGTGAGCGGTGAAGACGTTAAACTGCGCTTGAGCCTGCTGGGATCGCACGACGATGTGGTTGATGTCGGCTTCCCGTATTTTGGCGGCGCGGTCAGCGAACATTTCAACAACGTTGCGCTAGAAGAAATTCTGCTACACAAACTGCCAGTGAAGCGTTTGACGCTGGCCGACGGTAGCGAAGCGTTAGTTGCCTGTGTTTATGACCTGACGATGGCAAACTACGGTTTAGATCGCGGTCTGGGTGACGACAACTGCGCACGTGATTACGACGATGTGAAAGCATACAGCCCTGCTTGGGCTGAAGAAATTACGGGCGTTTCCCGCCAGAACATCATCCGTATTGCGCGTGAATTCGCAGATAATGCCGATAAAACGCACGGTCGTTCCATGATCATCGTGGGTGCAGGTATCAACCACTGGTATCACATGGACATGAACTACCGCGGCATCATCAACATGCTGATTTTCTGCGGTTGTGTTGGTCAGAGCGGTGGCGGTTGGGCACACTATGTCGGACAAGAAAAACTGCGTCCGCAAACCGGTTGGACGCCACTGGCGTTTGGTCTGGACTGGCAGCGTCCGCCTCGTCACATGAACAGTACGTCGTTCTTCTATAACCATTCCAGCCAGTGGCGTTATGAAACCGTCACACCGCAGGAATTGCTGTCACCGCTGGCGGATAAATCTCGCTTTAGCGGCAGTATGATTGACTTCAACGTGCGTGCTGAACGCATGGGCTGGCTGCCATCTGCACCGCAGTTGAACGTTAACCCGCTGGATATCGCAGAAAAAGCGCGTGCTGCAGGTGTGACGCCGCAGGAATATACCGTTGCTGCACTGAAATCAGGCGAGATCAAATTTGCCGCTGAACAGCCGGATAGTCCACAAAACTACCCACGCAACCTGTTCATCTGGCGTTCTAACCTGCTGGGTTCCTCCGGTAAAGGTCACGAATACATGCTGAAGTACCTGCTGGGTACGGAGCACGGTATTCAAGGACAAGATCTGGGCACGGCGGGCAGCGTGAAGCCGGAAGAAGTGGAGTGGCGCGATCAAGGTGTTGAAGGCAAGTTAGATCTGGTGGTGACGCTTGATTTCCGTATGTCCAGCACCTGCCTGTACTCCGACATCGTACTGCCAACGGCAACCTGGTACGAAAAAGACGATATGAATACCTCGGATATGCATCCGTTTATTCATCCGCTGTCTGCGGCCGTCGATCCTGCGTGGGATTCCAAAAGCGACTGGGAAATTTACAAAGGCATCGCGAAAACCTTCTCCCGCGTGTGTCAGGGGCATCTTGGTCAGGAAACCGACCTAGTTACCTTGCCGATTCAACACGACTCCCCGGCAGAAATGGCGCAGCCGTTCGGCGTGGATGACTGGAAAAAAGGCGAATGCGACCTGATTCCGGGCAAAACGGCACCACACCTGATGATGGTGGAGCGCGATTATCCGAACCTGTACGAACGTTTCACCTCGCTCGGTCCGTTGCTGGACAAGCTGGGTAACGGAGGCAAAGGTATCGGCTGGAACACGCAGACCGAAGTCGATTTCCTGAAAAAACTGAACTACACCAAAGCTGACGGTGCGGCGGCGGGTCGTCCGAAGATTGAAACGGCGATCGATGCGGCAGAAGTGATCCTGTCTCTGGCCCCGGAAACCAACGGTCAGGTGGCGGTGAAAGCGTGGGAAGCGCTGAGTAAATTTACCGGTCGCGATCACTCGCATCTGGCGCTGAATAAAGAAGACGAAAAAATTCGCTTCCGCGATATTCAGGCTCAGCCGCGCAAGATTATCTCCAGCCCGACCTGGTCTGGTCTGGAAGATGAACACGTCTCTTATAATGCCTGTTATACCAACGTTCACGAGCTGATTCCGTGGCGTACACTGTCCGGTCGCCAACAGTTGTATCAAGACCATGAGTGGATGCGTGCTTTCGGTGAAAGCCTGCTGGTGTACCGTCCGCCGGTTGATACCCGTGCTGCCGCACCCGTGATGAACCAGAAACCTAACGGCAACCCGGAAAAAGCGTTGAACTTCCTGACGCCGCACCAGAAATGGGGTATTCACTCCACGTACAGCGACAACTTGTTGATGCTGACGCTGGGTCGTGGTGGCCCGATTATCTGGCTGAGCGAAGACGATGCCAGAGATTTGGGTATTGCGGATAACGACTGGATAGAAGCGTTCAACGCCAACGGGGCGCTGACGGCGCGTGCAGTGGTGAGCCAGCGTGTGCCAGCGGGAATGACGATGATGTATCACGCGCAGGAACGCATTATTAACCTGCCGGGATCGGAAATCACCCAACAGCGCGGCGGTATTCACAACTCGGTGACCCGCATCACGCCGAAACCGACCCATATGATTGGTGGCTATGCCCAACTGGCTTATGGCTTTAACTACTACGGCACCGTTGGGTCAAACCGTGATGAGTTCGTCGTGGTTCGTAAAATGAAACGCATCGACTGGCTGGATGATGAAGGCCAGGATTATGTTCAGAAAGCGGTACAGCAGGAGAAAGCCTGATGAAAATTCGTTCACAAGTGGGCATGGTGCTGAATCTGGACAAATGCATCGGCTGTCACACCTGCTCCGTTAGCTGTAAAAATGTCTGGACCAGCCGTGAAGGGATGGAATACGCCTGGTTCAACAACGTCGAAACCAAACCGGGCGTGGGCTATCCCCATGCCTGGGAAGATCAGGAAAAGTGGAAGGGCGGCTGGATCCGTAAAATCAGCGGCAAGCTTGAACCGCGGATGGGTAACCGTATCAGCGTGCTGTCCAAAATTTTTGCTAACCCTGATGTGCCAGAAATCGACGATTACTATGAACCGTTCGACTACGACTATCAGAACCTGCGTAAAGCACCGGAAGGTAAGCATCAGCCTGTCGCCCGTCCGCGCTCGCTGATTACCGGTCAGCGGATGAAGAAAATCGAGATGGGGCCGAACTGGGAAGACGATCTGGGTGGTGAATTTAGCGTGCGCGCCAAAGATAAAAACTTTGAGCATATGCAGAAAGAGATGTACGGCCAGTTCGAAAACACGTTCATGATGTATTTGCCGCGTTTGTGTGAGCACTGCCTGAACCCGGCGTGCGTGGCGACCTGTCCGAGCGGCGCGATCTATAAACGTGGCGAAGACGGTATCGTCCTGATCGATCAGGACAAGTGCCGCGGCTGGCGTATGTGCTTGACCGGCTGCCCGTACAAAAAAATCTACTTCAACTGGAAGAGCGGCAAATCAGAAAAATGTATTTTCTGCTACCCGCGTATTGAAAGCGGTCAGCCAACGCTGTGTTCAGAAACCTGCGTCGGACGTATCCGCTATCTGGGCGTGCTGCTCTATGATGCCGATCGCATCGAACAAGCCGCTTCTGTGGAAAACGAGAAAGATCTGTACCAGAGCCAGTTGGATGTGTTCCTTGACCCGCATGACCCTAAAGTCATTGAGCAAGCACTGAAAGACGGTATCCCAAACAGCGTGATTGAAGCAGCACAGAAGTCACCGGTTTACAAAATGGCGATGGACTGGAAGCTGGCGCTGCCGCTGCACCCAGAATATCGCACGCTGCCGATGGTGTGGTATGTACCGCCGTTGTCACCGATTCAGTCTGCGGCGGATGCGGGTCAACTGGCCCACACCGGCGTACTGCCGGACGTCGAAAGCCTACGTATTCCGGTGCAGTACCTGGCGAACCTGCTGACAGCAGGGGATACCGAGCCCGTCTTGCTGGCACTGAAACGTATGCTGGCGATGCGTCACTACAAACGCGCGGAAACGGTAGAAGGCAAGATCGATACCAGCGCGCTGGAACAGGTTGGGCTGACAGAAGCACAGGCGCAGGAAATGTACCGCTATCTGGCGATTGCTAACTACGAAGATCGTTTCGTGATCCCGTCAAGCCATCGTGAGCTGGCGCGTGAAGCTTTCCCTGAAAGCAAAGGCTGTGGCTTCAGCTTTGGCGATGGCTGCCACGGCAGCGATACCAAATTCAACCTGTTCAACAGCAAGCGTATTGATGCCATCGATGTCAGCAACAAAACGCGTGATATGAACAGCAAAATCATGCAGGAGACTAACCATGATTAGCCTGCGGATTATTGCCCGCCTGCTGGACTATCCCGATAGCGAGCTGTGGGAAAATAGGGCTGAGTTGATCGAAGCGGTAGAGCAGGCTGATGCCTTACCGCTACGTGAGAGTCATCAACTGATGCAGTTTATTAACACGTTGTGTGCGGAAGACTTATTGGACAAACAGGCGGAGTATAGCGGCCTGTTTGACCGTGGTCGGGCGACGTCGTTGCTATTGTTCGAGCACGTTCACGGTGAGTCTCGTGACCGTGGTCAGGCGATGGTCGATCTCATGCAGCAATATCAAGATGCCGGACTAGCGCTGGATTGCCGCGAGCTGCCGGACTACCTGCCGCTGTATCTTGAGTACCTTTCTCGTTTGGAACCCGCGCAGAGTCGTGCGGGTTTACTCGACATCGCGCCGATTCTGGCGTTGATTGGTGCGCGTTTGCAGCAGCGTGACAGCAGCTATGCCGTACTGTTCGATCTCTTGCTTCAACTTTCAGGCAGCGACCTGCAAAGTGACGACGTCACGCATTCGGTGGCTGACGAAGCGCGTGACGACACGCCGCAGGCGTTGGATGCCGTGTGGGAAGAGGAACAGATTAAGTTCCTCGGCGAAGAAGGCTGCGCATCGGCCCAACAAACGCAACACCAACGCCGCTTTGCTGGCGCGGTGGTGCCGCAATATCTGAATCTTGACGCTACATCGGCGGGGGGGCAACGTTAATGAGTGCTTTCACGAACTATTTCAATGTGTTCTTTTTTGACATCTATCCTTATCTGGCGATGGCTATTTTCCTGATCGGCAGTTGGCTGCGTTATGACTACGGCCAATACAGTTGGCGTGCGGGTTCGAGCCAAATGCTGGACAAGAAAGGGATGCGTCTGGCGTCTAACCTGTTCCACCTGGGAATTCTGGGCGTATTTGCCGGGCATTTCCTTGGGATGCTGACGCCGCACTGGATGTACGAAGCCTTCTTGCCAATGGAAATAAAACAGAAAATGGCGATGTTCGGCGGTGGTGCGGCTGGCTTGTTGACGTTTGTCGGTGGTGCGCTGCTGTTAAAGCGCCGTCTGACTAACCCGCGTATTCGTGCGACCTCCAGCGTTGGCGACATTCTCATTCTGTCCTTGCTGGTGATTCAGGCTGGTTTGGGTGTACTGACCATCCCGTTCTCTGCACAGCATATGGATGGCAGTGAAATGCTGAAGTTGGTCGGTTGGGCACAGAGCATAGCGTACTTCCAGGGTGGTGCGTCTGCACATCTGGTGGGGGTCGCGCTGATCTTCAAACTGCACATCGTGTTGGGTCTGACGCTGTTCGTTCTGTTCCCATTCTGCCGTTTGGTTCACATCTGGAGCGCGCCGGTCGAGTACCTGACCCGTCGCTACCAGCTCGTGCGTAACCGTCGCTAGGCATTATAGAAAACGGCGGTGTTATGATAACACCGCCGTTTTAACTCCTTCCTTTTCCTCTTTCCCCGCCAACAGTACTCACTATCGGCAGTTCAGTTGATTATTTACTTCGTGAAGTCGTCCATTGCACGGCGAAGACGCTGGCGAGCACGATAGCCAAACCTAAGAACGCCGTGCCAGTTATCGACTGGGAAAGCAACGCCCAACCTAGCACCACGGCAGTCAGCGGGCTCAATAACCCCAATGATGCAACGGCAACGGTCGGCAGGCGCGTCACGCCACGAAACCAGAGCCCATAAGCGAGCACGGCACCCGCAAGACAGAGATAGGCGTAGGCAGCCCACTGCGATAGAGTCAACGCAGGCAGCGGGGCATCTGCTAGCCACGCAACGGGCGCCAGCATTAATCCGCCGATGAAGAGTTGCCAGCCAGTAAGCGGTAGCACGGGCAGATCAAGCTGCCAGCGACGCGTCAGCCAGACGCCCATCGCCATGCACATCGCACCCAACAGCGCGGCGGCGATCCCCACCGGTTCAAATGTCGTCTGTGGCGACAGCAGCAACGTGGCCATGCCAATCACGCCGATGACCGCCGACCACAGCGTGGCCTGTCTGGGCGTTCGATGATCCACGGCCCAGACTAATACCATGATCAACAGTGGCTGGATCGCGCTCAGTACCGCAGCCAATCCACCCGGTAAACGATAAGCAGCAACAAACAGCAGCGCTTGAAAAACCCCGATATTCAGGGCGCTGAGTACGACTACACGCCACCAGTCTTGCCGGGCGGGAAAGCGACGGGTGAATAAAAGTAGCAGCAGGCCCGCAGGCAGTACGCGGATAAGTGCTGCGGTGAAGGGCCGGTCTGGTGGCAGAAATTCCGTTGTAATAATATAAGTGGAGCCCCAAATCGCGGGGGCCAATGCCGTGAGTATGACGTCACGCCAATAGTGTGGTGAGGATGGAGTATTCATGACTTTACCTTTAATTCAAGATACTATGATAGTGTTGATCAATTAGCTTGAAGTCAAGATAAATGAAAAGTCAAACCAGCGAGCGTGACTACGATGCGGTAGATGCCATCCTTGAACAGTGGCGGCGCGAGCGACCCGATCTGGATGCCAGCCCGATGGGGCCGATTGGACGCCTCAGACGATGTGCTGTGCTCATGGATCAGCGTCTGGAATCCTGCTTTTCTAGGTTCGATCTGAGCAGTTGGGAGTTTGATATGTTGGCTACGCTGCGACGTGCAGGTGCACCGCATTGCCTTAGTCCGACCGAACTCTTCTCCACGCTGATGGTAACGTCAGGAACGATGACCCACCGGCTCAAGCGCCTTGAAACCCGGGAATTTATCGAACGTGTGCAGAATGAACAGGATGCACGTAGTACGCTTGTGCAACTGACCCGCACGGGGCTTGAGCTGATTAATCGCGCCGTCGAAGCGCATATTGAGAACGAGCGGCAGGTGCTATCTGCGCTACCTGCGGATGTGCTGGCTGCACTGGATGCCAATCTCGCCACGCTGTTGCGAGCGTTGGAAAGTCACGCTGGGCGTGCTGTACCTAAAGAGACAAACTAATTCGCTGCGAAAATTACCGCCCGATGCGTTCAGATCGGGCGGTATGACTATGACATTTACCATCCGATAATGCGCTGCCAGGTTTCCTGCTCATGCCTGTGCGATTTCAGCACTTGATAGTGTTGATGCATTGCGGCTGTCGCACAGGCGTGGTTAGGTAATATCCGCAATCGCGTGCCGACGGGGAAATTATCGACCGAAAACCCACGGTCGGTGGGTAGCGCAATAATGCCGTGTTCCTGATTGGTGATGGTCACACAGAGATCGCTGTAAGGGGTGCCGTGCAGGTCGCAAACCAGCCCGTAACCGTAATCTTTCGCCTGAGAGGCCGTACCGCGATCGCGGGAGAGCGCCATCCAACCTGCATCAATAAATACCCAGCCTTTTTCACGGTTGTGCCCAATCACTGTGCTAACAACCGAGAGGGCAATATCATCCAGCGAACAAACCCCGACATTTTTCATCACCAGATCGAACGTGGTGAACACGCCCGCTCTGACTTCGGTAACGCCGGTTAAGTCTTCGGCAAAGTGCGCAGTCGGTGTTGCACCCACGCTGAGTACAGGGCAAGCAATTCCCAGCGCTCGCACACGCTGTCCGGCGGTATTGATGGCTGCGCACTCGGCACGCGCGGCGGCTCTGATCGCTTCGTCCGTGCGGCAGGCATACGATTCTCCCGCATGAGCCAGCAGGCCGGTGAGTGTCGCCCCGTTGCCGTCGATCTGTCTCGCTAGTTCAAGCAGCGCATTGCTTTCCGGCGGAATACCGCCGCGATGTCCGTCACAATCGATCTCGATAAATACCGAAAACGTCACGTTATTGGCGCGTGCAAAATCGGTTACCGCCCGCGCCTGTTCTGCGCCATCCAACAGAATATGGAGGTCCACACCTTTGCGGATCAGGTTAGCAATACGCGGCAGCTTGTGTGGGGCGATCCCCACGGCGTAGAGTAGGTTGGTATAACCCGCTGCGGCAAAGGCTTCCGCTTCTGCCAGCGTCGAAACCGTCGCTGGTGAGGTGGAGTCTTTGAGTAGATAGCGACCCGCTTCAATCGAACGTAGCGTTTTGAGATGCGGCCGAATCTGGCTACCCAGATTTTCGGTACGTTGATAAAGCCTGTCGATATTGCGTTGGAAACGGAATTCATCAATCAGCAAAAAGGGCGTTTCCAGCGTGTTAAGCCACTCGGCGTTACTCATTGTATGCCTCCATTTTGTTTCGCTGTTTGCCAGGCGGCAAGAATACGTTGGCCGATATACAAGTCCTGAATGGATAAGCCAGAACTATCAAAAATGGTGATGTCGTCCGGCGTCTGCCGTCCCGCTGCGCTCGCGTTAATTACGTCGCCAATGGCGGTCAGCGCCACCTGGGCTGGTGCGTGTTGAAATTCACCGATGGCTCTGGACTGAGAGGGCAGATCGCAAAACAGGCGGCCCGCAGTAAACAGCTCTGGCGGCAGTTCCTGTTTGCCCGTGGCGTCCGATCCCATGCTGACGACGTGCGTTCCTGCCTTGACCCACTCGGCGTTAAACAGCGGCGCGCGTGATGGTGTTGCGGTCACGATGATATCCGCTGCGCGGCACGCAGTTTCGGCATCGCTGACTTGTGCATCCAACCCGGCAGCGTCGAATTCTTGCGCCATCTCTGCGGATTTGCGGCTATCACGCCCGACAATCAGCACGGTACGGATGGGGCGTATTCTTGCCAGTGCAGCGCATTCGTAACGAGCCTGATGACCGGTGCCGAACACCGCCAGAACAGAGGAATCCGGCCTTGCCAGCAAATCGGCGGCGACGGCATCGGCGGCAGCGGTACGAAAGGCGTTAACTTTTCCGGCTTCTATGGCCGCCGCTATTTTCCCGATTTGCTGATCGAACAGCAGAATAAGGGAATTATGGCGGGGCAGACCGTTAGCGGGATTCCCCGGCCAGAATGAGCCCACTTTTAGCCCCGCAAGCTCGCGGGTTGCAGAGGCTTTGATGCTGAATGTGTTGCCCGCATCGGAACCTTGTCCGTGTACCACCGGAAAACTGCGTGCTTCGGGTTTGCTGGCGGCGAGCAGGGCTTCACGAATGGCATCATAAGCCAGCTCATAACTGATGAGTGCCGCCGATTCCGCTTCAGAAATAAAGATCATCATTTTTCCCTTAGGCGTTGCCGGAAAGAAATGCGCCGTAGCGGCTGATATCGACATTCCCACCGCTGATAATAATACCGATGCGTTTACCGCGTAGCGATTCCCTAAGATTGCGTGCTGCCGCGAAGCTAAGGCACCCGGTCGGCTCCACGACAATCTTCATGCGTTCGGCGTAAAACTGCATGGCATCAATCAGGTCGTCATCCGTTACGGTTAGAATATCGTCGACGTTCTGGTGAATCAGAGGAAAGGTGTAGTTACCTAGGTGCTGGGTCTGTGCGCCATCGGCGATGGTTTTGGGCGTATCGATATGCACAATGTTGCCGCTGCGGAAAGATTGCTGCCCATCGTTGCCCGCGAGAGGCTCGACGCCATAAATTTTACAGCGTGGAGACAAGTGACGAGCAGAAAGTGCGGAGCCCGCCAACAACCCGCCGCCGCCCAGACAGACGAACAGGGCGTCCAACTCACCGGTTTCTTCCAGCAGCTCTTTCACGGCCGTGCCTTGTCCAGCAATGACATGAGGGTGGTCGTAAGGGGGAATAAGCGTCAGACCCTGTTTTTCGGCCAGATCTCTGCCGATCTGCTCACGATCTTCGGTATATCGATTGTATTCCACCACGTTCCCGCCATAGCCGCGTGTTGCGGCGACCTTTGCCGCTGGTGCATCGTGCGGCATAACAATCGTTGACGGAATGCCGAGTAATTTGGCGGAAAGCGCGATGGCCTGCGCATGGTTACCGGAAGAAAAGGTAACAACGCCTGCGGTTTTCTGCTCGTCGGAGAACTGCAACAGCGCGTTCATGGCACCGCGAAACTTAAATGCGCCCATACGCTGAAAGTTTTCACACTTAAAGAAAACCTCTGCGGCGAACGCGTCATTAACCGTGCGTGATGTCATGACTGGCGTTTTATTGGCATAGCCATCAAGACGTTCCGCTGCTGCTACCACATCGTCGAAGGTTGGGAGACGTAAATCGCTCATATCTAAAAACCCGCTGTTAGTGATTGTGAATACCGAGGCTGTTGTCCCCGATGTTGTCGAATTCATGATAAACAAAATATATAAAATTAGATAAATTGTCTAATGTGATTTATCTTTAGATTCTCAGCCTAAGTGAAACGCATCGTGTGCTGCTAAAAAGGGGCGAAACGCATACGCTTCACAGGGCAAGACGAGAGTCGCGTGTGGTACTAAAGCAGGTGTACTTACAGTACACTCAGCGCCAGAAAACGCGCTTGCGTCGATATTGGTATTGGAGAGGAATATGTCTGCATCTGGGGAAGGTCTGCTGCTGACGCAGTTAGATGCTATAGCGAAAGGGTTGAGTGAGACGTTCGCGCCATTCTGTGAAGTGGTCGTGCACGATCTGAAGAACCCGGAACACGCGATACTTTCCATTCACAATAACCTTTCCGGCAGGGAGGTGGGGGCGCCCGCGACGGAGCTGGGCCTTGCCCGCATCGCCTCCCCTGAATTTCCTAATATTTTGGCGAACTACGCCAACCAGTTTGCGGATGGGCGTCCGGTAAAAAGCACTTCGGTCGGCATCAAAAATGCGGAAGGCGACTATGTCGCCGCGCTGTGCCTGAATGTCGACATGACGCTCTTTCGCGGCATGCAGAATGCGCTGGCGCAGTTCACCCAGCTTGCTTCGGACTCCGTAACGGAGCATTTAGAGCCAAATGGTGCCGCGGCGATCAGACAACACATCGATCACTTCGCCGCCCGGCTTGCCACTACGCCACGAGCGCTAAAAGCGCAGGACAGAAAAATCCTGCTTCAGGAACTGAAAGACAGCGGCCTGCTGGAAGTCAAAAAATCCATGGAGACCATCGCACAACACCTCGGCGTATCACGGGCGTCGGTGTATTTGTATGCGAAGTAGGGGGGCGGGAGCTCAGGTTCAATTTTTATCTTTGGACATAGTTTGGCAAAATGGTCGCAAATAAAGAAAGATATGCGACCATTAAACGTTATTTAGCAGGTTTATAAATTGAGCCAATTGCTTCAATTATAGGGTCTTCCTGGCGCTTGGTGCTTCTGGCAGAGGCTAATACGATAGAAAAGATCTCTTCTTTAGTCGCAGTGATGCATTTCCCGCGTGGTGTTATGCGAGCAAGCTCTTCCTGTGTGTATTTTATACTGCCCATATGAATCGATCCAACTTTAACCTCATCAAAATCAATGTCATGACTATTTTTTGGTTAGAGGCTGAGCATAGGTTTTTTTTCTGTTAGTTGCCATTTTCACCCCCATTAAATTCGTTCTGATTGAATTCATTATCGCCTAAAAAACACTCACCTTCAACGTCGTCGTTTACTACCTGAATGTCTTCACGAAGCCACTGAAGAAGATTTTCTGAAGATCGCCACAGTATTGCTTTACTACCTCCCGTTATATCCTCAAATCCTTGTACAAGATAATAGTTAGCAACGCTGTCATTAATCGGTTCGATTAAGCGGACTAGATTGTAAGCAGACCCGTTTTAGTTCCACACACTTTTTGAGATTTCCGGTCTCTCAGCCATCAGCCGATATTCTTCCGGCGTCAGGTTATTCAGGGATTCATGAGGCCGCTCGCTGTTGTATTCCGTCACCCAGCGTTCCGTGATTTCCCGTGCTTCGTTCAACGTTCTGAACAGGTAAAAATCCAGGATTTCTGTCCGGTACGTCCGGTTAAACCGTTCAATAAAGGCGTTCTGCGTTGGCTTACCTGGCTTTATAAATTCCAGCGTCACACCGTGGTCTTCAGCCCATTGTGCCAGAGCCAGTGATATCAGTTCTGGCCCGTTATCCATCCGCATTTTCAGCGGATATCCGCGGTTTGCTACTATCCTGTCCAGCACCCGAACGACCCGCTGAGCCGGGATATTCAGGTCAATTTCTATCGCCAGAGCCTCGCGGTTAAAATCATCCACGACGTTGAAAGTCCGAAAATGTCGCCCACATGTCAGTGCATCGTGCATAAAATCAATCGACCAGCTCTGGTTGAGTGCTTCCGGCGTGGCCAACGGAGCCGGATTTCGCACCGGCAGACGTTGTTTACCCTTACGCCGAAAATTCAGTTTCAGCAGGCGGTAAATCCGGTGTACCCGCTTGTGATTCCAGACATGCCCCTGCCTGCGAAGCACCTGAAAAAGCTTCTTAAAGCCGTAGCGGGGATAGCGTTCAGCCAGTTCAGTCAAAGCCTGGATCACCGGTTCATCACGTCGCGTGTCCGGTTGATAGCGAAAAACCGTCCTGCTCAGCGATAACGTCCTGCATGCCTGGCGTATGCTCATCGTAAACTGCGCGGTCAGATAGCTGACGAGCTCACGTTTTATCGCTGGTTTTAAAGCTTTTTTTCGATGACGTCTTTCAGCGCCCGGCATTCCAGACTCAGGTCGGCAAACATCTGCTTCAGGCGACGATTTTCGTCCTCTAGGTCTTTCATCTTTTTGATATCAGAGGCTTCCATCCCACCAAACTTCGCTTTCCAGTTGTAGTACGAGGCTTCGGATATTCCCGCTTCGCGACAGACATCTTTGACTGTACGTCCAGCTTCGACGGACTTCAGAACGGCAATGATCTGGTGTTCGGTGAATCGGGTTTTGCGCATGGTGATCTCCTCAAAGGACATAGTCAGTATGTCGGAAGATCTCTAAAAGTGAATGGTCCGTTTTGCAGGGATGCTTACAAGATAACTGGTTGCGAGCTACATTCCTCTACCGTGCGCCGCTGGTTGCCTGCGGCAGGATTGATCTTACCCACGTAATGTGGACACGTCCCTAAGCGAGGGTCTGGTTTTCGAACTGTTCCGGGCTGAGGCCGCCGCAGGCACTGTGACGACGCCAGCGATTGTAATCACACTCTATATAATTAAACACCGTTGCCCGCATCATTTCACGGCTGGTAAAACGTTCTCCATGGATGCATTCCACCTTCAGCGAGTGGAAGAAGCTCTCCGCGCAGGCGTTATCAAAGCAGTTCCCTCTGGCACTCATGCTCCCGTGTAGATTATGCCGCTTCAGTAGGGCCTGATAGTCCGCTGAGCAGTATTGCCCGCCCCGATCCGTATGAACGATAACGTATTTTGGCCGCCTGCGCCGCCATAACGCCATCTGAAGCGCATCGCAGGCCAGGTTTGCCGTCATCCGCGATGACATCGACCAGCCGATGACAGCCCGCGACCAGAGGTCGATGACCACGGCCAGGTACAGCCAGCCTTCATCCGTACGTAAGTACGTGATGTCTCCCGACCACTTCTGGTTCGGGCCGCTGGCGTTAAAATCCTGCTTCAGCAGGTTTTCTGAGACCGGCAGACCGTGTTCACGGTAGCTGACCGGACTGAACCGGCGTGAAGCTTTTGCCCGCAGACCCTGACGCCGCAGGCTGGAGGCTATTGTTTTCACGTTGTATGTCAGGCCCTGCGCACGCAGCTCTTCTGCCAGGCGGGGTGCTCCGTAGCGCTGTTTAGCCCGGCTGAAGGCGTTACTGACCAGGCTGTCGCAGTCCTGCCGGAATCGCTGGCGTGCACTGATAACTGTGCAACGGCTCCGCCATGCATACCAGCCGCTGCGGGCCACACGCAGCACCCGACACATGGCTTTAATACTGAACTCAGCCTGATGGTTTTCGATGAAGACATACTTCATTTCAGGCGATTCGCGAAGTATGTCGCGGCCTTTTCAGCCAGCTGGCGTTTGAGGCGAGCAATCTCAGCGGCCTGTTCGCTCTCGCGCTCAGAGGACGTTGCCTGATTTTTCTGTTTGCTGCGCCAGTTGTAGAGCTGTGATTCGTACAGGCTGAGCTCGCGAGCTGCAGCGGCCACGCCGATATGTTCAGCAAGCTTGATGGCTTCCTGGCGGAACTCCGGCGTGTGTTGTTTACGGGGCTTTTTGGTCGCCGTTGGTTTTGTCATATGAGTCACCTCTGGTTAAGAGTTTACTCACTTAGTCTCGTGTCCACTATTACTGGGTAAGATCAGACTGGTCTGGCGCAGAGCCGCACCAACGCTGCGTATCCGTGACCCCAACCGGGCGGAAAAAATGGCAGCGATAAACGCGGCACTGGCTCGGTGTTGTGCAGAACATCCTGTTTTTTACGAAGATGAGGTGGATATCTATCTTAACCCCAAAATCGGTGCTGACTGGCAGTTGCGCGGTCAGCAAAAGCGGGTGGTCACACCCGGCCAGAATGAAAAATATTACCTTGCCGGTGCGCTAAACAGCGGCACCAGGCGGGTCAGCTATGTTGGCAGCAGCAGTAAAAGCTCGAAGTTGTTTATCAGCCTGTTGGTGCACCTGAGAGCGAGTTACCGGCGGGCTAAGACCATCACACCGATCGTGGATAACTACATCATTCATAAAAGCCATGAAACGCAGCGCTGGCTGGCACTGCATGAGACGATAACCCGAAACCATCAGTGCCGTTCTATGTGGCAACTACTGAAAAAGGTTCGCCATTTTATGAAAACAGCCAGTCCGTTCCCGGGCGGTCAACATGGTCTCGCAAAAGTGTAGCGGTATTAGGATCAGCTATTTAGGCGACTATCAGCTTCAACAAGAGCGCTGGCATCATTTTGTTAGCTTTCTTCTCACCCTGTACAGAAACAATATGTACTTGGAAAATCTGTTTTACCAGATTAATTCCGATAATTTGCTCCATGGGGCACCTCTTCATTTTGCTGTTGGTTTGCACTTGCAGCATGGTTCACTGAAGTCGATATACGGAGGAATCCATTTCATTAACGCAGAAAATTAAAACTTCCTTTACCACTGAAGATATTTTACTTTAAATCATTAAATATGAATTAATACCTTTTGATTAACATTTCACTAATTTTTTAAAAATAATTAATAAGCTATTAAACTATATTGTAATTATTAGCTACTTGCGTATTGCCTAATTTCTTATGAATGGGACTATTGGAAGCCAAGTTATGATGTGACGACATTTACATTAATTACCTATTTATTATCTGGTTGGTAACGCTTCTGAAGCGTATGCGAGAATCATGTTCGATACAATCCCAGCACTCAAAATTAATTCAGAACAGTTTTGTATACTCCAAAGCTCCATATACATAACTGCTCGGTTACATACATAGTAAAATGTCATCAAATCACAACTTGGCTCCCAATGGACTTTATTTATATATCTATGGAAATAATATCAAGAAGATGCTATTTTTAATTTCCTGTTCATCTCGAGTTTCATTTGAGCAACATGAAGTTTAATCAATTCATTCATTTTAATGAGAAGTTCAGCGTTACTTTCATCTAGCTTTTTATTGACAAGTTTTTGGAAACGCTCGGCAGATTCATACATGTCAATGCTAGACTCTTCAATCGCTTTAGTAGCATTTTTTTCGAAAACTTCAGAATTTTTAATTTTCAATGAATTGTTGATCTCAATCTGAAACTGAAGTGTTTTAGCAATATCCATCTTAGTTTGAGATATTTGTTCATCCAAAGAATATCTCACAGTAAAGAACATGGAATACTGTTGGATAAAATCGTTATGGAAGAACTGTTTTCTTGAATAAACAGACACTTCCATGCCAAAGAATAAATGTAAACCATATCCTAGAGGCAAGTCTCTAACTACTTGAGTTGAAGTGATAGAGTTTACTTCTTTAAAAGACTGCATAATGCCACAAACAAGAGAAATTGCTGTCTCTTCTATATTTGAAATACTAGATTTTATGGCTGGTTGATTTTCTTTTATTTTTTCAGCGGTTGCTGGATCTGGAGGGGTTTCATTCCCGCTTGGTAAATCTGATGCTCCTCCTCCAGAGATCGCCTTGCCAATCTCTCTAACTATATTAACTACATTATCCATGCTCCAAGTAGATGTGGTTTGCCAATCTTTTTTCGCATATGTAAGGACTGGCTTATTATTCCATTCGTTTTGTGAGTAATATTTTTCTACAGATGAATTAACTCCTTCTTTCAACTGTCTAAGTCTTTCATCTAACTCTTTATCTTTTTGCTCCAAAAACTCATTGAATTCTTTATTCTTTCTCGCTTCATTAGCTATAGTATTAGACCTTCCCATTTTAATCTCCCATTTTACAGTTAGAGTATTTCACTCGAATAAACAATAGTACTAAATTTATTTTTAGCAAACTATTACAATTGATTTCATGGAAGTGTGAATCGTGTAGCATTATTCGCTACTGTCAGCCAATAAGGCTGTTGGAGTCCGTTCCCGGGCGGTCAACATGGTCTCGCAAAAGTGTAGCGGTATTAGGATCAGCTATTTAGCGCGCTTACGCCAGCATCTAAGACATGTAGTGCATCTGGCATTTATCTTCCCAGTGTTGCGATCGATTCAATAATTTATCTGAATCGGATAAATACATTTAATGGATTGAGCATAAAGCATTTTATGGTTAATTGGATTTTTATTAATGAAGTTGAGATCGCCATCGGAGTTATTTTCCCATAGGCACTGTGACCCTGAATGTCTGTGAGCGAATTTTGTATTCCGCAGTACGTTATGCGCGGTGTTGCATCATGAAGCACCCCACCAACCACTTCCTCAATCCTCACCTATACTTGCTTAACTGCCCGACTTGCCAACGAGTTGCAAGCTGGGTGTGGTGAAAATGAAAACGCGAGGAGTAAGTATGGGTATTCTGTCCTGGATTATTTTTGGCTTGATTGCGGGGATTCTGGCTAAGTGGATTATGCCCGGTAAAGACGGCGGCGGATTTATCCTGACGGTGTTGCTTGGGATTGTCGGTGCGGTTGTGGGGGGCTACATCAGCGTTTTCTTTGGGTTCGGCCGAGTGGATGGCTTTAACTTCGGCAGTTTTGTGGTAGCGATTGTCGGCGCGATTGTCGTGCTGTGGGTGTACCGCAAGATTCGAGATTAATTCGGTATCCGTTGCCCCTGTTCAGGGGCAACGTGCTTTCTTTCTTATTTTCCTGTCTGGTGGTCTTTCCTACCTATCCTCGATGCCATTAGTGCGTGGCTATTAATGCGTGATGATGCTATCCAGCGCGCGCAGGTGTTCCGGCTGCCATGACAGGTTGACCTCAGTGCCAGCTTTCCAGTGCGGTTGAATCTCGCTGGCGGGGAGTTTCACCATAAACTGCGGCTGGCCTGCGACTTCCGTCATCATCCTGACGTGATCGCCCAGATAGATGAACTGCTGAATGCGGGCTTTGACATGCTGCATGGTGTCGTCGGTATGAGCTACGTTGACGTGAATACGTTCCGGGCGAATGCAGAGCGTGATTTTACGGCCCGGCGAACTAGGTCGAACTTTCAGCGCCCGCAGCGAGGTGCCATCGTCCAGCGTTGCCCGATAAAACGTGCCTTCGGCCTCGGCGCGCGTGGCAATAAGCGTATTGTTTTCGCCAATAAACTGCGCCACAAACGCATTTTCCGGTTTTTCGTAGATATCGCTCGGGCTGTCCATTTGCTGAATCACGCCGTCGTTAAACACGGCGACGCGGTTGGACATCGTCATCGCTTCGCTCTGATCATGGGTGACGTATACCACGGTTAATTCCAGCGACTGATGCAGCTCTTTGATTTCCAGTTGCATATGTTCGCGTAGTTGCTTATCCAGCGCACCCAGTGGTTCGTCCATCAGCACCAGTTTCGGTTCGAAGACCAGTGCGCGAGCCAGCGCCACACGCTGTTGCTGACCGCCGGACATCTGGGCGGGGTAGCGATCGGCCAGGCTGGTGAGCTTCACACGGTCTAATACCCGATCGACTTTCTCTTTGATATCGGCACGGTTCAGGCGGCGGATGGACAGCGGGAACGCCAGATTCTCCGCCACGGTCATGTGCGGAAATAGAGCGTAGTTCTGAAACACCATACCGATGTTGCGCTGGTGCGGCGGGAGATGGTGCAACGGCGCATCGCGCAGCAGGATTTCCCCCTGTGTGGGGGTTTCAAATCCGGCGAGCATCATCAAACTGGTGGATTTTCCCGATCCGGATGGCCCTAGCAGGGTCAGAAATTCACCTTCGCGGATATCCAGATTCAGGTTTTTGACGATCAGGCGGTCGCCGTCGTAGGTCTTTTGAACGTTCCTGAAACTGACATAATTTCTCATTTTTCACTCTCCGGCAGTCACTGTTATTCATAAGAATGCATAAACCATGCCGGATACTGAACGAACAGAAAACACCGCGCGGTAATGCGCTAAAACGCGGTTTATCATCACAACGGATGCGCAGTTATGGGGCGTGCAGGGGAAAATGGCACCGTAATGGTGCGAATTGGCTCGAATGAAAACGAGGGCTGTCAGACGTCTGAATGGTGGGTATCCAGTGCCTGAATACACGCCACAATCACAGCGAAAGCCTGCTCCATTTGAGGTTCTTCGACGCTGGCGTAGCCCAGCAATAAACCGCGCTGCGGCGTTGGTTGCAGGTAGTAGCTGGAAAGCGGTTTGACCATCACACCACGGCGCAGGATCGCGGCGCTCAGTACGACATCATCAACGTGGGGCGGTAGGCTGAGCAGCATATGTAGCCCCGCATTACTGCTATCCCCGACGTAATCCGCGCCCAGATGCTGTTCGATCAGCGACGTCAATAACGCGCGCCGTTTGGCATACAGCAAACGCATGCGGCGGATATGCGCGGCGTAGTGTCCTTCGCGGATAAACTGTGCGAGCGTAGCCTGTGTTAGCCAGTGCCCGCCGCGATAGAGTTCGGAATGCGCTGTCTTGAGCGACTGCGCCAGCAGCGGCGGCAGTACCATGTAACTGACGCGCAGGCCGGGGTAGAGCGTTTTGCTGAATGTGCCGATGTAAATCACCGGAGATTGTGTCTGTAGCCCTTGCAGTGCGGGGATCGGGCTGCCGGAAAAGCGGAACTCGCTGTCATAATCGTCTTCCACCACCCAGCAGTCGTGCTCTTGTGCCAGTGCCAGTAGCCGTTGACGACGCGCCAAACTCATCACCGCACCCAGCGGATATTGATGTGACGGTGTCACGCAAATCAAACGCGGCACGGTATCGGGCGAAAGTGTTTCCGGCGGTGCCAGACCCTGTTCATCGACATCGATAGGGGAAACGCGCAGGCCGTTAATCGTCAGGACATTGCGGATCCCCCAATAGCAAGGATCTTCAATCCATGCTAAATCGCCGGGGTTGCACAGCATTTTAGCCAGCAAATCCATCGCCTGATGGGTGCCTTCGGTAATCAGAACCTGTTCCGGCGTACACTCGACGGAACGGGCGACGCGCAGGTAATCCACCAGCGCCAACTGGAGTTCAGGACAGCCGCCAATCGGCGAGTAAGACAGTTGCTCAGGACGAACGCGCCGTGTCAGGCGCGTCTGAATACGCCGCCATAAATCATGCGGGAAGCTGGCGATATCGGGGATACCGGGCATAAATGCTCCCCATTGGCGAATGGAAGCCCCGGCATAACCCAGCAGATGCATACCGCGACGCGAAAGCTCATGTGTAGGCTCGCGTATTTCCCCCGCATTACTGCTGTTCACTGGCAGCATATTGCCATCGGGTAACTGTTCCGTGACGAAGGTTCCACTCCCTTTGCGTGTTTCAATATAGCCTTCCGCCAGGAGTTGTTCATAAGCCGTCAGCACCGTATTGCGTGACAGCGACAACTGCTGCGCCAGATCGCGTGACGACGGCAGGCGATCGCCAGCGGTAATGGCACCATCGAGAATTGCCAGTCGGATACTGTCGTACAAACGCTTGTTCAGCGCACCGTCCTGTTGGTTGGCTAAACGCTGAAGCAATAAGTCGGTCAGAAGTGAGCGCAAAAGTGGATCCTTCAAATATTCAAAACTGGCACTGGATTATAGAACCATCTCGCGTCTAAATAACATCATCATCTTGCAACTAGACTAGTAGTCATCATCCAACGACTAACCGATGTGTTTAGGATACCGGAGCCGATCATGAAGAATAGCGAACTGAATCAACGCCGTCTGGCTGCCACGCCGCGTGGAGTGGGCGTCATGTGTGATTTCTATGCTGAGCGTGCGGAAAACAGCACCCTGTGGGATGTTGAAGGACGAGAGTTTATCGATTTCGCCGCTGGGATTGCGGTACTGAACACCGGGCATCGTCACCCGAAAATTGTCGCTGCGGTGCGCGAACAGTTGGAGCGTTTTACCCATACGGCTTATCAGATAGTGCCTTACGGCAGCTATGTCACGTTGGCTGAGCGTATTAACGCGCTGGCACCGATTCAAGGCGCGGCAAAAACCACGTTCTTTACCACCGGAGCCGAAGCGGTGGAAAACGCGGTGAAAATTGCTCGCGCTTACACCAAACGCCCCGGTGTGATCGCCTTCAATGCTGCGTTTCACGGCCGCACGCTGCTGACTATGACGCTGACGGGCAAAGTGGCACCGTATTCCACGGGGTTTGGCCCGTTCCCCGGTTCCATTTTTCACGCGCTTTACCCGAATGAAAAGAGTGGTATCACCGTTGAACAGGCACTGGAAAGCGTCGAACGTCTGATGCATACCGATATCGCCGCCGATCAGGTCGCCGCGATTCTGCTGGAACCGGTACAGGGCGAAGGTGGATTCCACGTCGCGCCACCTGCCTTTATCAGCGGGCTGCGCAAGCTGTGTGATGAGCATGGCATTCTGTTGATTGCCGATGAGGTGCAGACTGGCTTTGCCCGTACCGGTAAGCTGTTTGCGATGGAGTATTACGCAGAGAAAGCAGATCTGATCACTATGGCGAAAAGCCTGGGTGGTGGTTTTCCGATCTCTGGCGTGGTCGGTCGTGCTGAGGTGATGGATGCGCCATCGCCGGGCGGGTTGGGCGGCACCTATGCGGGTAACCCGCTGTCGGTCGCGTCGGCGCTGGCGGTATTGGATGTGATTGAAGAAGAAAAATTATGCCAACGGGCGCTGCGATTGGGTGCCGCGCTGGTCGAAACGCTGGAGAACGTCAAAGCGCAGTGTCCGGCACTGGTGGCGATTCGTGCACAAGGATCGATGGTCGCGGCTGAATTTAGCGATCCGAATACGGGTAAACCCTCAGCAGAGATTACCCGCCAATTTCAGAAAAGCGCGTTAGAGGCGGGCTTACTGCTGCTGACCTGCGGTGTGCATGGCAACGTGATTCGTTTCCTGTATCCGCTGACGGTTCCTGATGAGCAGTTCAGCAAGGCGATGAACATCCTGACGCGCGTATTAACACGATAGAAGAGAAGCTATGCAACTGAAACCCTCTACTTCAGTGAAAACCGCTATTTCACTGAAACAAAAAACATTATTCCGTCAACATTGCCTGATTGACGGCGAGTGGCAGGATAGCCAAAACGGTGAACGCCTGAATGTCACCAATCCGGCGACAGGTGAGGTGCTGGGTACGGTGCCACTCGTGACGGTGTCACAAACCGAGCAGGCGATTGTTGCTGCGGAACGGGCGTTGGCTGAGTGGCGTAAGAAGACGGGAAAAGAACGAGCCGCGCTGTTGCAGGCGTGGGCGCGTCTGATTATGGACAATCAGGACGATCTGGCTGCGTTACTGACGGCGGAACAGGGAAAACCGCTGGCGGAAGCGCGCGGCGAAATTGCCTATGCCACCAGTTTTATCGACTGGTTTGCGGAAGAAGCCAAACGTATTGAAGGCAGTGTGCTGCAATCGCCGCAGGGGCAGCAGC